>JAZMZV010000083.1:0-10743 GCA_045586185.1 Thermoguttaceae bacterium
TGGCTGGAAACGTATTTGGAAAGGATTTAATAAACTCCTTCCGTTAGTTGACGGATATAAATTAGCTCTCGAAATATTTCCTGAAAAAATTGTTTATCGGTAAAAGATATGTATAACAGTAAGGCCTTTAGGCGTGGGATCAATTACAAGATAAAATAGTATCTTAACGCGAGAATTCCTCTCCCCTCCCCGCCCCGATAGGGGCGGGGAGGGGAGAGGAGTCAAAGCGTTTTTGTGAGGAACGCGTTTTTCCCCCAGATAAATCTGGGGGCTACGGTTTTGGAATAATTTATTGTCCCCCACGTCTAAAGACGTGGAGACAGGAACCAGACGCGGCTAGGTATTCAAGGAGATAGACTTCAAATGACAAATATAACCAACATACGGGGATTATTTAATACCCTCCTGCTGGAAGTCATTGCAATTGCAGTCTGCTCTGTCGCGATGGCGCAGGAGTATCGGAAGCTTTGTCCGGAATGGAATCTGCCCCAAGTTGACGTTCCCAACGCTAACGCTGCGACGGAATCCGACATGAAGCCCTATACAGAAACGATACCCGGTACCGGCGTCGCGTTTGACATGGTTCCCATCAAAGGTGGAGAATTCCTCATGGGGTCTTCCGAACAAGAGCAGAAAGAACAAGGCGGCGAAGCCGAGCCGGAATACTTCTACGATCCCGCGTCGGAAGGGCCTCAGCATAAAGTTCAAGTCTCGCCCTTCTGGATGGGGAAATGCGAAGTTACGTGGGACGAGTATTTGTCCTGGCTGACAGGGCTATCCGGAAGACTGCGTAAAGAGTCAGACGAGCCGGAAACGGCGAACTCGCAAATGGCGGACGCGATTCCCTGTCCTTCCGCTTGCGCCTATACCGACATGACTTGCGGCATGGGCAAAGACGGACGTTACCCCGCTATCAACGTTACTCCGTTTGCCGCCAAACTGTACTGCAAATGGCTAACTGCCGTTACCGGACGTCTGTACAGATTGCCGACTGAAGCGGAATGGGAATACGCCTGCCGCGCCGGTACGACTGGTCCGTACAGCTTCGACGCTGCCGACATCGACGACTACGCGGTGTACTACGACAACTGTTCCGACAAGTACGCTAAAGTCGGAACGAAAAAGCCGAATCCGTGGGGTCTGTACGATATGCACGGCAACGTCTGGGAAATGTGTCTTGACAAGTACGAAGTCAACGGGTATAAAAAGCTCATCGACGCCGCTGGCGGCAAGACGCTGGTCAACCCGCTCAACCCGGCAGAAGGCGCTGAATACAAAGTCGTCTTCCGCGGCGGTTCCTGGAACGACGACCCGGAACGGCTTCGCTCCGCCGCCCGCTGGGCGTCTCACAAAGACTGGAAGATGCAAGACCCGCAGAATCCGCCGTCCATTTGTTTTTTCACCGACGCCTACTGCGCGGGCTTCCGCGTCGTCCGACCGCTCAAAACCCCAACCCCCGCTCAAGCCAAACAGTTCGAGCCGGACTTTAAAATTTTAGACGACTACTTGAAAGGGTCGTCGAGATGAGTATAATTTGTATTGGCGCAAAGCGCCTCATTTAAAACTACTGCCTACTGCCTATTGCCTACTGCCTTAACTCCCTAAACACCCATGCGAATATTCTACGCTTTCAAAGTATTTTTTCAGATATTGTTCAGCGGCGACGCCGCGAAGAAGGTTCATTTGGCGTTGAATCCGCCGGCGGACGCGCCTAAAGAAACGACCGTTGTCGAAAAGGTTGTCGAGAAAATCGTCGAAAAGAAAGTCGTCGAGAAGCCGGTTCGTTCCGACGCCTTGACGCTCTTAGCCGCTCTCCAGCGCGAGGCGCGGTTTGTCGATTTCCTTCAGGAAGACCTTCAGCCGTACGACGACGCCCAGGTCGGCGCGATTGTTCGAGACGTACATCGCGGCTGCGCCGGCGTGGTCAAACGCATGTTTGACGTTAAACCGCTTACCGACGCTGCAGAAGGAAGCTCTCTGACGATCGACGCGCCTGTTGACCCGCTGAAATATCAGATTTCCGGCGCTGCCGGGGATTCCGGTTCTGTAACAGGAACGGTCGTTCATCCCGGCTGGCAGGCGACGCATTGCGACGTCCCCGTCTGGACAGGCAAAGAAGACGCCGCGCTGGTCATCGCCCCGGTTGAGATTGAGAAGTAACGAATAGTGAAAGGCGGTAATGGAGCGAGCGAAGCGAACGGAATTACGCATTCGCCGTTAGGCGAAGAATACTCACGCAAAGTTCGCGAAGTCCTCAAAGTAATCAATTGGCGAGGCGCTTGCGGCGGAAGCCTCCAAAAATCTTTTTCGCAGGATTGTCCCTTCGCCCCGCTGGATCGCGGCTGTGTCAGCCGCCAAAGCTGGACATCAACAGACGTTTCTACCCATCCAGGTGTAAAGTCGACGCATGAGTATACTGAATATCGAGTAACAGAAAAGAATAAACAAAAAACAAAAATCATCGTTAAACACGACTATATAAAATTCAAATAAATTATGTTCGATTCCTTCTAATATTGGGAAAAGCAAGGTCGCAGGAAATATTAGATATAGAAATCTATATAGAACTTCTCCAATTATACAGCGTCGATATATGTTACTAAACCAATCAAACCAACTTTGACGGTCATCTGTATCGGTTTCATCAATTCCTTTTTTCTTATGTTTAGTTCGATCGACGAAGACCTGAATTTTAATTGAAAAAAATATACTTGGTATTAAAAACAGACTGACGTAAACGGATGCTATGAATAAGACTTCTGGTTCACGAATATAGTCGATAAATTTAAATCCCCATGCCTTGTTGAAATACAAAATGCAAAACAAGAACGTGACAGGCGGCAGGAACAGAATATATGTATTAACAAACAGTTCCCAAAACGATTTTAGAGATGGCGATTTTGCTGCAATATGATCGAATATCGCAATTATTATGGAGTATACGGCATAAAGAATGCAAATTCCAATCAGAATTTTATAATCTGGCATCTCGATTTGATGCCTGCGTATAAAATCATAACCCAGGTAATTAGCTAAATTTTTTACAAAAGGAAGACAAATCAAATAAAATATCAGAATATTCAAATATCCTAACGCGATATAATAGCCAATGGACTGTTTTGTCGGCTCGGTCGTTTGAGTTGGGGTATTTGTCATGATTAAAGTTTTTTAAGCCGCAAAGAACGCAGAGAACGCAAAGTTTTTAAAACTTCGCGAATATTCTCCGCGCCTCCGCATCTCCGCATGAGATTTTAACGGGGTAATATCAATGATTTTTGGTTGTCCCAGCGTTTTGGTTCGCCGTTGGCGAACTGCGTAATTCCGCTTCCGTTGGTCGCTTCATTACCGCCTTTCATTTTACGTTCGCTTCGCTCACGCCCGTGCGGCTTCGCACCCCGGCTCGTCTATGCTTTCATTACTTCGTGAACGTCCTCCGCATCTCCGCGTCTCCGCGTGAGATTTTAACGGGGGAATATCAATGATTTTTGGTTGTCCCAACGTTTTGGTTCGCCGTTGGCGAACTGCGTAATTCCGCTCCCGTTGGTCGCTTCATTACCGTCTTTCATTTCCTACTGCCTACTGCCTATTGCCTACTGCCTTATTCCCCCTTAATCGTGTACGCCGGGCAGTTGGGCATCCAGTATCCGTGGGTGCAGCCTTGGCGGAACGTCATTTCTTTGGGACAGTTGAGGTTGTTAAAGAATATCATCTGTCCGGACGGCGGGCAGGTGTAGTCGCCCAATCCGACGTTGGAAACGACTTTACAGTGAATTCTCTTTGCGTGGAAGACGGGATCGAAGTAGTCCAGAGCGGGCGTCCATTCCGGGAACCAGCCGGGCAGACGTCCAGACTTCACCGACCCGGACATGTTCAAACACCACGAAATATTCGGATAACATTCTGTTACATCGGGATCCAGCCCGGCGGCGAGAATGGACTGGAATCCGCCCTGACTTCCGCCGGCAACGACAAGGTCTTTCCCGTTCCATTCCGGGAGCGTCTTGACGTACTGCAAAGCGCGCATAACCCGCAGCGCCATGCCGTGGAAATAGGCGGTTTCCGGGTCTTCGTTTTCCTGTTTGTTGAACGCGTACTGCTTGAGCGTCGTTCTGCCCAGCTCGGTATAGTATTCCTGCGGCTGACCGTTGAGGATGCCGTGAGCGTTAATCTGGAACGCGATTTTGTCTCTCGCCTGATGGCTTGGCTTGCTGGCGCCAACGACGCTGTAGCCTCTGAACTGGACTTCCGCCTTGAGCGATTTCTCTTTGGCGTCTTTTGGCATCGCCAGATAGCCGGAAACCGGCATTCCCAGACATTTGATTTTCATGTCGTAACAGACAACGCCGTCCACGCCGGAGGGAACTTCCACCTTTTCGAGAACTTCGATAGGAACTTCCGCCAGACGCTCTTTCTGCTTAGCCCAGTAGGCGTCAAAATCCTCGGGTTCCGGCGCGCCTTCAATCTTGTCGAGAAGAACGCCTGCGCCGCCGTTATAGCTGACGTTTTTGCCGTCGACCTTGGCGTTGGCAACCAGACGAACGAACCCGGGCGTGGTAATAGACGTCTGGATTTTAATCGGCTCGGCAGCGGACGACGTCGCCTTGCCGGTTTCCGTTTTGCCGTCGTCGCCGGTTCGCGTCCACTGAACTTCAACGCCGTCGAGCGCTTTCCCGTCTTTGAGAACCTGAATGTCAAAGGTCATCGTTTCGCCCGGCTGATATTCCAGCGGGTTCTTGTCGGTTACACCGTAAAACCAGACGTCCGCCAGCGCGGAACCGACAGCAAACATCGCCGCCGCGACAGCCAAAACGCCCGTCAATAAAAATCGTTTCATGAGAAATCTCCTGTAAAGTAAACGTAACTCTATCCGATTCGTCAGCCTACGAAAACGCTGACGTCGGAGTACAGAGTTTATTATACAGAAAAGATTTTCGAAATGCAACGGGCGGGGGAGGATAATTCAGAATTCGGAATTCGGGATGCGGAATTAGGAATGCGGAATTACGCAATCATTCTTGACCAAACAACGTCATTCCTCTAAACAGTATACAGCTATTTTTGTCAGATAAGTTTTACTAAAACGGTCTACTATTTCTTTCTCAAAAAATAAATATTTAAAATATTAACAAAATAATTGTATATACTATTGAAAAAAAATTTAAAATCTGTATATTATTTATAAAGGGGATTGATAAAAGTTGTCTTTTAGATATTCCATTTCTGTTATTGCCGTTTTTTTACTTACTTCCTGTCAATATGTTACGAATCCTTCGCATTATTGCCGCGCTGTTTTTATTCCTCGGAATAACGTTGTTTTTTGTTGACTTTGCCGGTTTTCTGCCAACGCAATTCAGCTGGATTGAACGCTTTCAGCTTGTCCCGGCTCTCAAGTCCCACTCATGGGTAATTGTTACAATCCTTTTAGCGACGACGTTTTTATTTGGGCGTTTGTACTGCTCAACGCTCTGTCCGCTGGGCGTGCTGCAAGACATTATCAATTTTGTTTCAAAGCGGCTTCACTCCCAAAAGAAATTTGAATACAAAAAGCCTGTTCCTTATATCAGGTTGTTTGTTTTGCTCGTATTTTTCACAGAATTTACGTTGTTTTTCGCCAAACTGGTTATCACGTTTGTCGATGGAACAACCAAATACGTTTCCTCCTACTTTTCATGGGGGTCTCTGTATTTTGACCCGTACAGTATTTACGGGCGCATTGCCTGCAATGTTTTCAAACCGATTTTTCAGTTAATCAACAACCTGTACACATACTTTTGCAATGTTTGTGGAATTCGAGAAGTTGCAGGGATGTCTGCATATTACGTCAACGCGATTCCCCTTTCGATGGCAGCGGTTGGCTTTGCTGTGAGTTTACTGATTATCATCGGCTATCTTGCCTGGCGCAATGGCAGAACGTACTGCAATACGATTTGCCCAGTCGGCGCGTTTTTAGGGCTTATTTCCCGATTTTCACTTTTACGCGTCTGGATTGACAAAAGCAAGTGCGGCTCCTGCGGCTTGTGCGCTCAAAAATGCAAGTCTTCCTGTATAGACTCCAAAGGCAAAGTCGTCGACACCAGCCGCTGCGTTGACTGTTTTGACTGTCTTTCCGCCTGTCACAAAGATGCAATTCATTTCGGCGTCCGTTTTAATGATAAAGATTTTATCATTACAGAAATCAAGAACGAAACGGAAACGCCTTCAGAACCGACCGAGGAACCCACTGCTGACGGCTCGCGCCGCGATTTTGTCGGCGCTCTGATTGGCATAACCGGTTTGACGGTTGCCGCTCAAGCGCTGCCCAGCTCTGCTGCCGAGGAGGAAGAAGCCGCTGCGCCGGCTCCCGCTGAGGAAGCCGCTCCTGCGCCGAAGGCAAAAGTCGGCATTCCGGAAACCGACGATCCGGATTTGTTTAAAACCGGCAATACGCCGTACGTTCGCCAAACGCCTATCGCCCCTCCGGGAGCGCAGAGCATTGACCATCTTAATGATAACTGTACTGCGTGCCATCTTTGCGTTGCGAAATGTCCAACAAGCATTCTCAAACCATCTACGTCTGCGTATGGCTTGAAAGGGTTCATGCAGCCGCACCTGGATTTCGCCCGCGGATTCTGCAACTACGACTGCACAATTTGCGGCGACGTCTGCCCGAACAACGCCATTGTTCCACTGACGATTGAACAGAAGCACAAAGTCCAGATGGGGCGCGTACATTTTATCGTAGAAAACTGCGTTGTAAATGTCAAAAACACCAACTGCGGAGCATGCTCAGAACACTGTCCAACGCAGGCGGTTCGAATGGTTCCGTATGAACCGAAAGATAAAAACGGCAAGATAATCAAAGGCTTGACAATTCCTGAAATCGATCCTGACATTTGCGTCGGGTGCGGCGGCTGTGAATCCATTTGCCCAGCTCGTCCGTTCAGAGCGATTTACGTTGAAGGCAACGCCGTACAGCACGACAGAAAAGAATACGAAGAGAAAAAACCGGAAATTACCGAGGTTGACGATTTCGGATTCTAGCGTTAATTCCCTATTGCCTACTGCCTTATTTTCCGGGGGCTTACGCGCCCCGGCTCGCCTATACCTACTCCCTATTCCCTACTCCCTACTCCCCAAAAGGACGACAATTATGAAACAATCCCTGTTCGTTATCGCAATCATGATTATGTGCGGTTTGCTGGCGGTAATGCCTCAGACTGCAGGGGCGGCGCCCCTTTCAGATTCCACCGTTTTTGTTGAAGCGGAAAATTTTGACAACGTCGGCGGCTGGGTTGTCGACACCCAGATGATGCACGTTAAAACGCCGGGACAGGCAGGCTCGCCGGTTCTGCTGGCTCACGGGATGGGTATTCCGGTAGCCAACGCCTCTACGACTGTTACGCTCCCCAAGCCAGGCGAATATAAAGTCTATGCCAGAACCCGCAACTGGGCGTCTCCGTGGCTGCCCAAAGATCGGGAACTGTCTCGCGAAGAGCTGATTAAAGACTGGACGCCGGGCAAGTTCCGCATTCTCGTTGATTCCAAACCATTGGAAAACACGATGGGAATTGACGGCGACGGCTGGGATTGGCAAAAAGCCGGTACGATTACGACCACAGAGGAAAATCAGAAAGTCAAAGTTGAGCTGGAAGACCTGACCGGGTTCGACGGCCGCGTTGACGCTCTGGTTTTCACACAGGAGGATTCCTGTCTGGTTCCGTCCGACCCGAAAGATCTGGAGCCGGTTCGTCACAAGGCGCTTGATCTGCCGGACGAAGTTCCGAACGCTCCGGAAGAATACGAGCTTGTCGTTGTCGGCGGTGGCGTTCCCGGCTGCAGCGCGGCAATTTCCGCAGCCCGACTGGGCGTTAAAGTCGCTCTGATTCAAGACCGACCCGTCCTCGGCGGAAACGCTTCGACGGAAGTCCGCGTTCACATCTGCGGCAAGATCAATCTCCCGCCGTACACCCACCTCGGCGACCTGGTCAAGGAAATGGGCGCGTCCGCAACGGGCAACGGACAGTACAACGAAAAACTCTACAAAGATCAAATCCTTTACGATCTGGTCAAGGCGGAAAAGAACATTACGCTTTACACGTGCATTCACGTTTACAAGGCGGAAAAGGACGCGACCGGGAAAAAGATTGTCGCCTGTTACGGACAGGACATTTACACCGGCGCTCAAACCCGGTTTGTCGGCAAATGGTTTGTTGACTGCACCGGCGACGCCATGCTGGGTTACGAAGCCGGCGCGGATTATCATATCGGTCGAGAATCCAAAAGCGAGTTCGGCGAAGCCGCCGCGCCTGACCTGCCCGACATGATGACCATGGGCGCGTCGGTTATGTGGACGACTATCGAAGACGCCAACCCGACAACGTTCCCCGTTCTGCCGTGGGCGCACCAGTTCACCGCAGAAAGCGCCATTCCGTCCGTTCACGGCGACTGGCAGTGGGAAACCGGAATCGGATACAACCAGGTTTACGACATCGAACGAATCCGCGACAACGGCTTGCGCGCTTTGTATGGTCATTGGTCTTACATGAAAAACCAGATTAAAGACGGCAAATGGTACGATAAATGCAAGAATCGAAAACTGGGCTGGGTTTCCTGGGTCGCCGGCAAACGAGAATCTCGCCGATTGATGGGAGACGTTGTCGTTAAACAGCAGGATATTCAGGGGAAAAAGCAATGGGAAGACGGCTGCGTTACCTCGTCGTGGCAAATTGACCTCCACCTGCCGGAAGCGAGAAATCACAAGTTCTTCCCCGGCGACGAATTCTATTCAACGGCTCATTATTATCCGAAGTCTGATTACGTCATTCCGTATCGAGCGCTGTATTCCCGCAATATCGACAACCTCTTTATGGCGGGACGCAACATCTCCGTTACGCACGTTGGTTTGGGAACGGTTCGCGTTATGAGAACGGGCGGCATGATGGGCGAAGTCGTCGGCATGGCGGCAAGCCTGTGCAAGAAGTACGACACGAATCCCCGCGGCGTGTACAATTTCCATCTTGGCGAACTGAAAAAACTGATGGAAAAAGGCATCGGAAAGTAATTCGGAATTCGGAATGCGGAATTAACGCAAACGGCGAGAAACAAAAAGTTTCTCGCCGTTTTTCGTGGTTCTCCGAAATTAAACGCCTCCTCATTATTCGCATGGATATTCTCACAACTCGCTTTCATTACGTTTTTTCTATTTTTCCTGCTATATTATGTTATAATCATCTAATTACTATATATTATTAATATTTTTTCGTTTTTTTCTTGCAAGATTCAAAAATGCTATTATAATATATACAAGTATAATTTCAAAACCATATCTTTAACTTTAACTCAATGCGCCAAACAGGAGCAAATGTTATGAGTAAAAAACGATACGATTTCGTTTTCCGGTTCGCGTCCATGCTGACAATCGGGCTTTTTGTTTTGACCGCCACCGTGACGGCAGAGGTTGTCGAACGTTACAACGCCGCAGGAGATTTGACTGCGTCTGGAACCGACGTCGGAGCTGTTCAAAAATCTACCGATAACGGCGGACCAGTCGCAGGCGACGTTATTAAGATTTCCGGTACGGCAACCCAGGCTACAAGTTACGGCGATCCGATTACCAAGTTTACGATTCAGTCGACAACGCCAGGTACAAAGCAGACGATTAACGCCGGAAATACGCGTCTGTACAACTATAACGACGGCGCTAAAACGTACGACATCACCTTGAAGGACTTGGATTTTCAAGGCTATAAAGACCCCGTCAGCAACGCAATCGGTCTGTATATGCACACCTCCCCGGCTTGCACGCTGGATATGAAAATGGACAACGTCTCCTTTACAGGATTCAAAAACGCCGATTATCAGGGCGGCGTCTTTGGTATTGACGGTTCCGGAAATCTGAAAATTACCGCAACCAACGGACTTGTTTTTGACAGCAACCGAACTAACGCCAGCACCGGCGGCGCGATTCACGTCAATGCTGGAACCTTTACCATTACGGCTGATACGCTCACGTTCAAGAACAATTACGCCCAAACGTACGGCGGAGCAATTAAAGCTGCCAGCGGGATGCTTACCGCCGATACAATTCTTTTTGAAGGCAACAACACCGCCAACAACGACGCAGGCGCGATTTACGCTTCCGGCTCTTTTACCATCAATGGCTCAAGCGCAGACGCTGTTACAACGGTCAACAATAACTACACCAAATACAAGGGCGGCGCTATTCGCTGCGACGGTACTTTAACGCTTAAAACCGGTACGTTCAATATCACGAACAACTACAACACAACCTCTTCTGACAAGTACTCCTACGGCGGCGCGATTCACACTGAGTCTATCAATACAGACGCCAAGACAATCAACTTCGATTCCAACACGTCCACGTATTACGGCGGCGGACTTTCCGTTAACGGCGCTGGAACTATCAAAGCCGACACGATTATTTTTAACAAAAACACGGCATCTAACCGCGGCGGCGCGATTTTTACCAATAATAATCTGACCATTACCGGCAATACGATTAAATTCACTAACAACAGCGCGACCAACTTTGGCGGAGCGATTTTTAACAATAACGGCTCCTCTACGCTCACTATTAATGGCAAAGACGTTCTGTTTTCCGGAAACCATGTTTCCAACAACGACAGCGGAACTATTCATGGCGGGAACGTAACTCTCAACGGGGCTGACGCCAACTCCGTCTTTACGTTCGATAAAAACTATACGAAGTATTACGGCGCCGCGATTAATTCAAACGCGGTAACG
>JAZMZV010000084.1:0-28321 GCA_045586185.1 Thermoguttaceae bacterium
AGAATAACTGACAGTAATTGAGATTCAGGAATGCTCAAATGCATTTTAAAAATGTGCAACGAACATTCCCTAAAGTACTAATCAAAAGAAATAGACAGCTTTTTACCCAGTCCTTTTGCTACTCGATTGAGAAACTGGAGAGAAGGGTTATAATTCCCGCTTTCCAAACGGGCAATATGACTCTGATTGGTTCCAATGCGTTGAGCCAATTCCGTTTGAGTCAGATTCTGCTCATTTCGAATAGCGATTATCTGACGAATCATCTGGTATGTTGGCTCCAGGGAATCGTATTCTTCTTTAACTTCAGGAGTTGCAAGCAATTCCTGACGCAGCTCGTCATAGTTGGTCGTGGCGTTGTTCATAATCTTTTTTGTATTTTAAGGCAAATCCGTAATTTTAAGAAACGAGTTGCGAGAAGCGAGGAACGCAAATTCCTCATATAATCTTCTCGCAACTCGCCACTCGCTACTCGCAACTAAGGTATTCAGTTGCAGGATGAGCCACAATCTTATATCTTACGGTTCAATCAACACCGGCTGATTGTTGACGTTGAGCAGTACCGGCTGTTCAAACGTCAGGCAGGCAGCCAGTTCCGGATCGGCGGTTCTCGCCAGGGCGAAGTACTCGTCGCTAAACTGCTTGATCTTGCGCGGGGCGGCGTTCTGCTGCGTTTCCGTCAGAGAGGAATCGACCCATTGATTGTTCTTGTAGAAGAACGTTCGGTTGTGAATCTGACGCAGGTTCTGAGCCATTGCCGCCTTTTCCTGCTTGGCAGACGGGACTGGCGCGGCTGCTGCCGGCGCGACGCTGCCGCCAAATGAGGGTCGAGCGTGATAAGAACCCGGGGCTGCCGGAGCTGCCGCCGCTTCTTCCGCCATGACGGAATCCAAAGCCATGTCAGCATCCGCCATGCGTTGAGCTTGAGGCGCGACATTCTGAGCCATCTTGAACGCGCCTTTGAGCGCTCTCTGATTGACGCCGCTGGCGTTCATCGTATTTGCCGACAAGGCGTCGACGCGTCGTTCAACCCGGCGAGCGTTGCTGGCAACGTCAAGCTGAGCGTTTTCGTCTGCGAGGAAAGACGTGTACGGGGTCAAGATTCCGTGCTGAATCGAAAGCTGAATCAGCTCGTCCATGAGTTCCTTGTTTTTACCGTTCAGGTCGAGGTCGTCGAGAATGGCGCCGATTCGACGCATCGCCCACAGCTTTTCTGTAAACGCGTAGCGGGTGTTGGACGTCTTTTCGGTCAGTTCAATCGGATACGTAAATTCCAGCGCTTCGTCAGCGTTAATCTTGCCGGAAACCTTGAGCGTTCCCTTGCCGGGGAATCGGTATCGACCGGAAATGACAAGCTGTTCTCCGGCGAAGATGTCAAAGCCGCTGTCTGGATAAAGACGATTGACAAGCGGGACGCCCTGCTTTTTCGCCTCGGAATCGTCGGCGGGCGTAAAGGTCAGCTGAACGTTGGTCATGATGGGCGCCTGAAGTTTGTTAAACAGACGGCTGACGCGGTCTTCGATGTTCTCGTTTTCACGAACGAATTCGCTCTGCCCGGAGCTGTCGCGGACGAGTTTGTCCATCAGTCGGCTGTTGAGGTCGTATCCAACGCCAAAGGAGAACACGCGGGCTTTGCAGTCGTTGGCTTTTTTTGCGTTGAGAGCAATTTGAGCATCGTCCGTTTCCCCAACCGTCGGGCAGCCGTCGGTCAGGAAGAGAATGTAATTCGGGTTGTCGGCGGACGCCTTTTTGAGCTGTTCAATCGACATCGTCATGGCAGAATTGATATCCGTTCCGCCGCCGGCGTAAATGCCTTCGATGAACACCAGCGCCTCGTTCCGCGTTTCTTCGGAAGCTACTTGCATGGAATCTTTGTACAGCCTGACGTGGGTGTTGTAAATGAGAATGTTAAACGAATCCCCGTCGCGCAGGTTTTTGACAACGTATTTCAGCGCGTCTTTCGCCTGGGTGATTTTCTTGCCCATCATGGACCCGGAAGTGTCCAGAGCAAAGACGACGTTTTTCGCGCGCGGCTTTTCGTCTTTTGCCTTGATTTCCGGGCTTCCCAACAGGAGGAAATAGCCTTCCTCGTCGTCTTTGTTGGGCATGTAGCTGACGGTTCGCGTTGTCAGCTTTTCCGTTCCGACGTCAAACAGAAGGCGGAAATCGGCGTCCGGCACAATTTTTTCGACTTCCCACGAAATCGACGCAGACTTTTCCGTCGGCCGCTGGATTTTGATTTCCTGCGTGGGCGAATAGACGTTGCGAATCGGATCGGCGCTGTCGATGGTTACGTGAACGCTAATCTTTCCGACCGGTTTTGTCGAATACTTAGCCGTTGCCAGCGGGAAGAGGAAGTCCGTCAGACCGTCCGTCCGTTTGCAAAGCTGAGTATATTTCAGCGACACCGTTCTCGACGCCTTGGGCGGGATCGGGAAAACGCTGGTCTTGAACATGCCGTAGCCCATCCATTCCAGCAGAGCCGGATCCAGATTCTTCCGGACGATGCTCTCGTAAACCTCGCGGGCTTTATCCGCCGCCATGATTTTAGCGGGGAACTCTTTGCCGTCTACCATGAGCGTCAGCTGATCAATCGCGCTGTCGTACGGGAGAGGGAACATGAACGACGCTTCCATCTGAGTGGAGCCTTCGTTCGTAAACGTTTGTGAAACCATAACTTCCGCCGCCTGATCGGTCATCGTAACGTGAACGTCGATGCTGTCGATCTTGTATTCCAGAACGGGTCGTTCCGGACGCGGACGCGGCGGCAGAATCGGCGGGAACGGTCGTGGCGGGAACGGCGGATGAATGATAATTATTTCCGCACGCGGCAGCCGCGCTTCTTCGGAAACCAAAACGCCCTGAGCGTACGTCGCAACGGCGCACAAAACTACCGCCGCCGCTGTAATCAGAGCTGTCAAAATGGGAAAAATTCGCTTGTTCATAAATAGTTCTCCTTGTAAAAAAGAGGAAAAACTCAAATAATCGCCTTTTCAAACCGGCTTTACTTATTATTACGGATTAGAAGAAAAAATGCAAGCGAAAAAAGAGAAAAAATTTTCGAGGGGGTTAGAATTTCCTTGGGGAGATATGCGTTTGAACACTCGCCCCGCTTTTCGCCAAATGTTTGATCGATAAAGCGGAGCTAAACGAACGACGATTAATCAAAAGTATTCCCCGATTAAATCCCGGAACCGATTGAAAAAGGTTGTCAGCTTTTCCAGAATGGTTTCCCGCTTTTGCGCTCTTTGACTGTCAGGAGTAAAACGAGACATCCCCGGCAGAACATGGGCAAGAGCCGTTCCGGTTTGCTGAATATAGCCGTCGCGAAATGCGTTTTTAATGTATTCGTAAGCCGCGTCGCGGTTCAGGTTTTCCGATTCTATAATGGAATCAAATTCCTCGATTTTCTTTTCGTTGACAAACGCTCTCCAGTCCTCGTCAATAGAGCTGGTTGGAGTGAGCGAGGCAATAAAGTTTTCGATGAGGTCTTTTTTGTTTCGCAATTCCAGACTGGCGTCAATTGTCTTTTGAATCTTGACCAGAATCTCCTTGTCCTGCATGGCGCTGTCGTGATACATGCGAATGAGCATAAGAATATAGTCAATATTGATATCGACCTGTTTAATCAGCTCAATTTCAAAAACGACGTCGTCGTTGATGTCCTCGCTGTCGCCGCGCTGAGTTTTTCGGAATTCGGCGTACAGGTCAAGATACTGGCTTTGATAATCCTGCAGATCGCGTTCAGAAATTTTGTCATTTTCTTCAAACTGATCGAATACGGAAAGGACGTTGCGGAATTTGAGAATCGCCCCGAAAAGGCGAATGAACTGTTTTTGATTCTCTTCGCCCTGAATGGGTTCTCCAACGGGATAGTCACGCCGAAGCTGTTCGATCAACTGAACGTATCCGGGAACGAACTCGCCTTTTTCGTCGACAAAGCCGTTGTAATAATCGTCGAACTTTCTGAGCAAAACCAGACCTCCGGCTTCCTTATCGCCAAAGCGTCTTAAAGCGTTGTTGGTCGCTTCTTCCAGATTTCGGAAACAAACGATATTCCCAAACGTTTTAATCGAGTTCAAAATTCGGTTGGTTCTGGAATACGCCTGCAGCAGCCCGTGCATTCGCAGGTTTTTATCGACCCAAAGCGTGTTGAGCGTCGTTGCGTCAAACCCGGTGAGAAACATATTGACGACAATAAGCAGGTCAATCTCCCGGTTTTTCATTCGCAGCGACACGTCGCGATAATAATTCTGAAACTTTTCCGCCGACGTGTCATAATTGGTTTGAAAGAGCCGATTATAATCCTCAATGGCGGATTCCAGAACGTCTCTGGCGGTTTTATCCAGCTCGTTTGTACTTTCGGAGTTCTCTTCTTCCAGCAGACCGTCAATTTCGTCGCCGTTGGGGGCGTAACTGTAAATCATGGCGATTTTCAGACGTCGATACGGTTCCAGTTCCGCCATCTTCTTTTGGAACTGCTTGTAATACAAAATTGCAGCGTTGATAGACGAAACGGCAAAAATGGAGTTGAACCCCGTAAGCTGAACAGATCGTTTTTTCTCTGTTACATCATGCCGGTTTTTGGCAGACGCCGTTTGCGCGACGTTGTCTAAAACATTAAACAGATACGACTGCTCCGTTCGCTTTGTTTTCTGGTTGAAATGATCTACAACGTACTCGACAATCTTTTTAATTCGACGCGGGGAATTGAGCGCTTTTTCGCGGTCAATGTCGTGAACTTTTTTATCCACGATGTTTTCCGCCTCTTTCATCGTGCTGATATAATCAATTCGAAACGGAAGAACGTTTTTGTCGTTGATGGCGTCAACGATTGTATAAGTGTGCAGCTTTTCGCCAAACGTCTGTTCTGTCGTTCGCAAATCGACGTGTTTTCCGGGACTGGAATTCTCGGCAAAAATAGGCGTTCCGGTAAATCCAAAGAGAAAATACTTTTTGAAGTTCTTGACAATCGCCTTGTGCATGTCGCCAAACTGCGAACGATGACATTCGTCAAAAATCAGAACGATCGGCTGCTGAAACACCGGATGGTTTTTGTTCTTGTCGACGAAAATGGACAGCTTCTGAATCGTTGTAATAATGATTCTTGCCCTGGGGTCTTCCAGCTGGCGTTTGAGAATTGCCGTGCTGGCGTTGCTGTTGGCGGCGTTCTTTTCAAACCGGTCGTATTCTTTCATGGTTTGATAGTCGAGGTCTTTTCTATCGACGACAAACAAAACCTTGTCGACGCCATCCAGCCGGGTTGCCAGCTGCGCCGTTTTGAACGACGTCAGCGTTTTGCCGCTTCCGGTCGTGTGCCAGATATACCCGCCCGCTTCCTTCGTTCCGCAGCGTTTATATGTTACAGCCAGACGAATCCGGTTGATAATGCGTTCCGTGGCAACAATCTGGTACGGGCGCATAACCAGCAAAACTTTTTCCGATGTGAAAACGCAGTATTTGGTCAGAATATTAAGCAGAGTATGCTTTGCCAGAAACGTTTTGGCGAAATCCATTAAATCGGTAATCGGACGGTTGGACGCGTCTGCCCACCAGGATGTAAATTCAAAGCTGGAACTGCTCCGCTGACCGTGTTGCTTGGCGGACTGCGCGCCCATTTCCCGGACGTGCCGCTCCCGTGTTGTGTTGCTGTAATACTTTGTAAATGTGCCGTTTGAGACGATAAAAATCTGAATGAAATCGAACAGCCCCGATTGCGCCCAAAAACTCTCCCGGGAATACCGTTTAATCTGGTTGAACGCCTCTCGAATATCAACGCCGCGGCGCTTAAGTTCAATATGTACTAACGGCAGACCATTTACCAAAATGGTTACATCGTATCGGTTGTCGCGCGTTCCGCCTTCCGGGACGTACTGATTAATAACCTGCAAACGGTTATTGTGAATATTCTGCTTGTCCAACAGCATGACGTTTCTGATTTCGCCGTTTTCGCGCTGAATCGACAGACGCGTGTCGCCGTCCTGAATCATGGCGGTTTTATCGCGAATGTCTCTGTTGGGGTTGGCAAGCTCTTTTTTAAAAAACTGGTTCCATTCTTCGTCCGTAAACCGGATGTGATTGAGCGATTCCAGCTGACGGCGCAGATTGGCAATCAAGTCAGTTTCGGAAGTTATATTGAGATACTCGTAACCTTGATTCTGCAACCGTTCAATAAACGCCTGTTCTAGCTGGGCTTCCGACTGATAAAAAGACTCCCGAACGTCATCGGGCTGAAACTCTGAAACAACGGTGCTTTCCGGATTTTCTGAAACAAGATTTATGTTACTCATTAAAACAATTCCTGCGTGTGATTCTAACCGCGTCTCGAAGAGACGCCATTTCTATAACCGTCGACTTTAGTCTACGGGCGGCGCAAGCCTGAAAATCTCCTTCCAATCGAGTCCGTCTCTTTTCTTCCCGTCCCGGCGCCGTAGGCGCCGGGACGGGAAGAAAAGGGTGTTTGTCGATTTCTTGTTTTGACGCCGTGTCTTTCCCCCGGTGGTTGAAGGGTTAGCGCAAGCGACCAACGGGAGCGGTTACAGTACGTCTCGCGCGGCAGCGCGGGTTGGGAGCGGCGCCTCGCCGTCCGCCGGTTATAGAAATGCAACCCCTTCGGGGTTGTTTTCTTACCTGGCGCGTTCAAACGTCAAAAGCCGATTCCGGTAATACTCGTACTGCTGGCGGCGCGCCGACAACTCGGCAGGCAAACCAACGGAAATATCGTTTACCAACGCGTCAAACCTATCCAATATTCTAACAATCTCTTCCTGAACCGGCAAGGGGGGGACGGGAACGGAAAAGTTTTTAATATCTTTTCCATGAACATGAGGAACGCCTCCTTGTGGTTTACTATCGATAATCGACCGTTCTTTGCATTTAAGGTAATAATAAATGTATTTTAGATTAAAAGACATTTTGTATTCAGATTTAATATCAACAGTAAAAGAATCTGCACAAAAAATAGGGTCTTGATGCCACCAGATATATCCAGCATTTGCGCCACTTCCAGCAACTGTAATACTACAGGCATCTCGATTTGCAATATTTGTATAAAAAGCAGGCTTCATACCGCCTGAAATGACTGGAATATTACCGACATTCGCAGATTGTTTCGTTAAAGATTGTCCTCTATTAAAATTGCAAATCTCTCCAAGAGCCTTATATGCCAATCCATTTGGACAGTATTTGTCGCATAAATTTCGGAGGAATGGAGTTTTGTCAACTCTGCCCCCCCCCCCCCAGTTTATCAAACGAGAGAAGTTCGTTGCGATAGTATTCGTACTGCTTCCGCCTTGCCTCCAGCTCCGCCTCCAGCTCCGCCTCCAGCTCCGCCTCCAGCTCCGTAAACGCGTCCAAAATACGCACAATCTCTTCCTGAACCGGCAAAGGAGGAACGGGTACGGAAATGCGTGCAAGGTTTAATGTTGAAATATCTTTAACTTTTGTACCTTGTGTATACTTTTTCTTTTGATTAAAAAAAGATTCTGTTTGAAAAAAGTAAGCGATATATTTGGGGTTTTGTTGGTGTTTAAAAACTGTTGAATGACCACCAAACACGATTTCTTTATTTCCCAACCATACTACACATTTACAAATATCCTCAATATTTTCACTTGTTGTGGCGATTATTAGGTCGCCCTTTTGTACTTTCTTCAGTGTATTTGCTAATTCTTCTGATACGTATGATTTTGTTTTATCTGTAAACAAACCATAATATGTATAAATTTGACCATAATGTATACAACCAACGCCAGATTCGGTAAAATCTTTTTTTTGCAGTCCGTTTCCTCGGATAAACGTTCCAATCTCTCCGAGCGTTTTATATTCCACTCCGTTGGGGCAGTATTGTTGAATGAGTTTTTCTAGTGTATTCATGGTAAGTTTGTAAGTAGTGTAAAAAACTTCCTGCGTAGTCGAAAACGTCTCTGGATCGCGAGCGATAGCTCGGCGGCGAGGCGCCGCTCCCTGTCCGCGCTGCCGCGCGAGTAACAAACCCCGCTTCCGTTGGTCGCTTGCGGCATACCAAAAACTTTCTGCGTAGCCGAAAACGTCTCTGGATCGCGAGCGATAGCTCGCTCACTTCTCATTTCTTTTTTCTTTTGCGAGCTGGCGCTCGCGATCCGGAAAGGGTGTCTGGCTTATCCCAACTCTTCGACGATTTTGTCGATTTCACGGCGTAGTTTCGTTTGTCGGGTGACGATTTGCGCGATTTGTTCGTTGAGTTTCTCGATGTCGATTTCTTCTTTGTCGTCCTTTTGTTCAACGTACGCGCTGACGGTAATATTGTAGTCGTTCTCCTGAATCTGGCTGAACGGAACCAGCTTGCAGAAGTGGGCTTTCGTCCGTCGTTTTCGGAACGCGTCGAGAATGGCGTCTATGTTTTCTGCCGACAGTTTGTTTTTGTTTCCTTCATGAACGAACTGTTCGGAGGCGTCGATAAACAAAATCTTGTTATCCGTTTTGCTCTTTTTCAAAACGATAATGCACGTTGCAATCGAGGTTCCGAAAAAGAGGTTTGGCGGCAGCTGAATGACCGTATCGATATAGTTGTTGTCTACCAGATACTTTCGAATCTTCTGCTCTGCTCCGCCGCGGTACAGCACGCCGGGGAACTCGACAATCGCAGCCGTTCCCGACGTCGCCAGCCAGGAAAGCATGTGCATCGTAAACGCAAGGTCCGCTTTCGATTTCGGAGCCAATACGCCGGCAGGAGAGAATCGCGGGTCGTTAATGAGCGTTACATTATCGTCCCCTTCCCATTTAATCGAATACGGCGGATTGGAAACAATCGCCTCAAACGGTTCTTCTCCCCAGTGTTTGGGATCGGTGAGCGTGTCCCCGTGCTGGATGTCAAACTTTTCAAAGCTGATGTCATGCAAAAACATGTTGATTCGGCACAGGTTATAGTTTGTGATGTTGATTTCCTGCCCGAAAAAGCCCTGTCTGACGTTATCTTTTCCTAATACTTTCGCGAATTTCAGCAGCAGCGACCCGGAACCGCAAGCGGGGTCGTAAACTTTATTGACTTCGGTTTTGCCTTCGACGGCTATGCGCGCCAGGAGTTCTGAAACTTCCTGCGGCGTGAAGAATTCTCCGCCTGACTTCCCGGCGTTGCTGGCGTACATGGTCATAAGATACTCGTATGCGTCGCCAAAGAGGTCTATGGAATGATCTTTGAAATTTCCCAATTCCAGTGACGCAATCGCATCCATGACGTTGGCTAACCGACTGTTACGTTTTTCAACCGTCGGCCCCAGCTTTTTGTTGTTAACATCGACATCGTCGAAAAGCCCTTTGAAATCGTCTTCGCTTTCTTGCCCTTTAGCGGAGTTTTCGATGTTTTTGAATACTTTGCTGAGCGTAACGTTTAAATCAGGATTGTTTTTCGCGTTCTTGACGACGTTTTCAAACAACTCTGACGGGAGAATATAGAATCCCTTTTCCGGGAGCGTGCTTTTCCGCCCCAGTTCCGCTTCAGCATCGGAGAGTTCAGCGTAATTAAAGGGCTGACCTGTCGCCCGTTCCTCTTCCTGGTTGATATATATCGTCAAATGCTCGGACAGATACCGATAAAACAGCATCCCCAGCACGTACGCCTTGAAGTCCCAACCGTCTACGCTCCCCCGCAACTCGTTGGCAATCTGCCAAATGGTTCGGAACAGCTCCGTTTTTTCCTGCTCTCTGGTCATATTCGAAATCCGTTTCCGTTTTGCTTTCATCCTTGAAAGCGCATATAGTTACAATTATTCTTTTCATCGTCATTGAAAAAATAAAACTTAACGAAAACCATATATTATAAGAGAACAGAAGAGTTTTTTTGTCTGCGAAGCGATAGCGACGGTTTTACGTCTAACGTCAAACCATATAAAACCCTTGACGAATTCTTTTCTCAAGCTATAATATAGGGAAATAGGGAACGGGGAACAGGGAATAGATTATTTCATAGAATAGTTTTTATTCTATTCCCTCTTTTCCGTTCCCAACTTCTTTTTTACCTTTTACCCCTTTCACAAACCATGGACTACAATCAGTACGACAACCCGTTGATTACCCGTTACGCATCTTCCACCATGAGCGAGCTGTTTTCCCCGCAGCGGAAATTCAGCACGTGGCGGCGCCTTTGGGTCGCTCTGGCGGAAACGGAAATGGAGTTGGGGCTGCCCATTACTCAACAACAGGTTGACGAACTCCGCTCTCAGGTGGACAACATCGATTTTGACGCCGCGGCGGAATACGAGAAGAAGTTTCGACACGACGTCATGGCGCACAACCACGCTTTCGGCGACGTCTGCCCCAATGCGAAGGGGATTATTCACTGGGGAGCGACCAGCTGTTACGTAACCGACAATACAGATTGCATTCTCGCCCGGGAAGCGATGCAGCTTGTCCGCGCCCGACTGGTTGACGTCCTTCGCGTTTTGGGAAAATTCGCTCTGGAAAACAAAGACCTCGCCTGCCTGGGATTTACGCACCTTCAGCCCGCCCAGCCGACGACCATCGGCAAACGCGCGACGCTCTGGATGTACGATCTGACCATGGACCTGGAAGACCTCGAACACCGTCTGGCGACCATCAAAACCCGCGGCGCCAAAGGCACGACCGGCACGCAGGCAAGTTTCCTCGATATCTTCGAGGGGGATCACGAAAAAGTCCGCGAGCTGGACAGACGCGTCTGTAAAAAGATGGGTTTTGACGAGCCGTACGCCGTTACCGGTCAGACGTCCCCGCGCAAGCTGGACTCGCAGGTTCTCGCCGTCTTGTCCGGGCTGGCGCAAACGTGTCACAAAATTGCGACCGACATCCGAATTCTGGCTCACCGCAAGGAAATGGAAGAGCCGTTTGAAAAGAGTCAAATCGGGTCGTCCGCCATGCCGTACAAACGCAATCCGATGAGAAGCGAACGCATTTGCTCTCTGGCGCGGTTTGTCATGAGTTTGGAATCGTCGCCCGGCATGACGCTGGCAACGCAATGGTTTGAACGGACGCTGGACGATTCCGCCAACCGGCGCCTTGTCATTCCGCAGGCGTTTATGGCTATCGACGCCATTCTGATTATTCTCCGCAACGTCTGTGACGGATTGGTCGTCTATCCGAAGGTTATTGAGAAAAACTTGAGAGAAGAACTGCCGTTCATGGCGAGTGAAAACATCATGATGGAAGCGGTCAAACAGGGCGGCGACCGTCAGGAACTGCACGAGTTGATTCGTCAGCACGCTCAGGCGGCGGGCGCGGTCGTCAAACAGGAAGGACGCCCCAACGACCTGCTGGAACGTCTGAAGAACGACCCGGCGTTCGCGAACGTGAACTTCGGCGAGGTTACTAACCCGTCCAAGTACGTTGGCCGCGCCCCGGAACAGGTCGTAGAATTCATGACGGAAGTCATGCAGCCCATTTACGATAAATATGAAGGCGTAACCGCCGAAGTCGAAGCGATGAAGTGCTAATCGCGCCTAATTCTATCGTGACAGATTTGCCCAATTGACAACAGCCGATCGTCATTTGATCGGCTGTATTGAGCGTTAGTTTCTAACCCGATAAATCGGCTGTCCGCTCCAGCCGAGTTTTTCTCTGAGAGTTTGATAATAGCTTTTGTTAGGCGCAGCGACAAGCTGAACGCTTAGATGGGACTTTCGAATCTCAATCTGATCTCCCGGTTCCAGCCTGTCCAGAATCTGACCGTCTACGACTACGCTTGTTTCCGGGTTCGGATTGACAATTTCCATCACAAAAACGCGATTGGCGTCGTCAACGACAGGGCGATTGGTAAGCGTATGGGCGGAAATCGGACAGACAACAAACGCCTGCATCGTTTTGTGCAAAATCGGACCTCCGGCAGACAGATTATGCGCCGTTGACCCGACGGGAGTTGAGATGATCAAACCGTCACAACTGTACGTGGTAACCAGTTCAAAGCGCCGATCGAAAGGAAGCGAGGCGTCTGCCAGGGTTTGCCGGGTTGTCGAATCCGTTCTGTCAGCGTACAGCTTGATTTCCATAATGGAAAACGGCGCGCCGTTAAGGATCGCCGCTTCGTTGACCCCTTGAACAGTTTTAATCGCTTTGCCGTTGCGCAGAATCCGACACTGATACATCATCAGCGGGACGACGGGCAGCGGATTGTTGTCGAAAAATTTCAGCAAAGGAACCAGTTCTTCGATAGCGACGTCTGCCAGAAATCCAAGCCTGCCGAGGTTGACGGCTATCAGCGGCCGCTGTTTTTCGCCCATCTGATTTACAGCGCGAAAAATGGACCCGTCTCCGCCCAAAACGACAACGGCGTCTGCCTTGAACGGTGCGAGATTTTTGGTACCGGTAAAATCTGAGCAAACGATATCGGCGGCCTTGCTGATTTCAGGCGTTAAATCCTGAGCGATTTTTTCAATTCCTGCGCGGTTGGGATAGCCCAGAAGGATAATTTTCATAGTTGGGTGTAAAAACAGACAAGTCGAGAATGTTTCCCCTCGACTTTTTGACGTCATTTTAATTGTTTACTGTCTTTTAATTGTCAACTCGCCGGTTGTACGCATTTCCAGTTTATAGGTTGCTCCCTCTTCCAGCTGCATATAAGGAGCGGTACCGTGAGTGGCGCGAACGCCTTTTTTGTGAGCGTAATCCGGGTCTTGAGCCAGCTTCCAGAACTCCTTCCAAAGATTCTCCTGAAACTGCTGAAAGCGCGAGTTGTCGGAAACGCAGGCTTCGGGAGTTTGCCCTTCCGGGTCAATTGGAAATCCGTCGTCCGGTCGGATTTTTTCGCTGAAAAGCCGACGAATCAAACACAACGCCTTTCCTTTGAAGTCGTCTCCTTTTTCGATGTACTTATCTTCAAATTTGATGACCATGGAGTCAATGTAAAGACAGCAGCCTTCAATTGTAAACTCTCTTTTTTGACCGTATGGTTCTTCTGACGGATCCAGTTCTGTAAACGAAAAAGTCGTTTTTACTATGCCGTTTTCTTCCGATTTTTTAATATCGGAAATGACAGCCATGCGCTTGCTCATTTTTAAGAACGCATTGGCTTGAAGGAGCCTTTGAATTTCATGATCCTGCAAATAGGATTTAATCCCCAGATAAATCAGCGGACCTCCAACGGCGATAGCGATCAGATATGAGCCGAATCCATCGGGAAGCGATCCAAACAGGAAAAACAGTAACAGAACCGCTACGCCAATTCCAGCAATGATAACGCCATTAGAAAGGTTTTTCAACATTAACAGGTATTTCATGATGAACAACTCCTGAGTTGTTAAACGGAATTTTATTGTTTTGTAATGGATTGCTCGCCGGTGTTGCGCATTTCGAGCTTGTAGGTTGAACCTTCCTGCAGCTTCATTGATGGAGCTTGACCGTGAGCGGCTCTAACGCCCTTTGTTTTGGCAAAAGCCGGGTCTTGAGCCAGTTTCCAGAAATTACTCCAAAGCTCTTTTTCGAATTCGGAGGAATCTTTGGAGTCCAGCTTATACGGTTTGGGAGTTTCGCCTTCAGCGTCAATTCTGAATCCGTCTTCAGGTTTTTGCTTTTCCCCAAAAAGCCGATTAAACAGACACAGAGCGCTTCCTTTTAAGGCGTCTCCCTGTTCGACAAAATCGTCTTCAAATTTGATTACCATTGAGTCTATGTAAAGAACGTCGCCGTCAATGGTAAATGAGCGTTTTTCTCCGATAGGCTTGTCTGACAGGTCAACTTCAGAAAAGGAAAACGTTGTTTTGACGGCGTCTGAACCTTCCTGCTTTTCCTTGACGATGTCGGAGATGACCGCCAGGCGGCGAGTCTTTTTCAGGAAAAGATTTGCCATTTCCAGCTTTTGATTGGTAACTTCGAGCTGAGCAATCTTTTCCTCGGCGTCTTTAAGCTGTTTTTGCGTAGTTGCAAAATTGTTGTCAAGATACGTAAAAATCTGCCAACCAAGCGCTGTAACAGCTAAAATAACAACAGCATAAATCAACGAAATGAGCTTTTTCATGCTTTTTATCTTTGTTTATAAAATGAAAAAAGGGTGAATGGTTTTAGTGCGACATGGCCAGGACTATCATGACAACGATAAAAATGACGGCAAGTACAATGGCGACAATTGCCCATTGAAACCAGAATTTTGCCATTTTTTTGTCTTCGAGTTCTTCGGCGTGTTTCTTTTTGTTGATATACTCTACCGTTCGTTCCAGAGTGATAACAAACGTCTTTTGACAGTACGGGCACATTGCCTTTTGTCCGATCATTTTTCTGTCAATTTCCAGCGAATGTCCCGTCGGACACAAACAGTGGAGCCTGTCGTCTTTATCCGGGTCGCCAATATTCATTTTTTGTTCCGGTTTTTGAGCGGCGTTTTCTGCCTCTTGAGCTGCTGCCTGAGAAGCCCCGAAGTTGAAATTCTTCTTTTTTCTCTGGATATTTAGAGAATTCGCCGGAGAATTGGCAGCCGGGTTTTGAGGATTGAAACCGGTAAAAGACGTTACTGGCGGCTGCGTTGTCGGCGCGTTCGGAGGCGTCGGAGGCGTAGCTGGGGTGTATCCAGCTGGAGCCGGGATTATAATTTCTATCTGACAATGTGGACAAACGCAGGGTTGACCGATTTGGTTCTCATTTGCCTGAAGCAGATGTCCATTAGGGCAATAAAACTGAAATGGCATTGGCGTATAATGTTGTCTGTAAGAAAATGGGTAATTTGAAAAAAGCTCCTAAAAGGATATTATAACATAATTATCCATTATTCATTTTCAATCTCATTAAATTATTATACCCTAAAATAACCTCGAAGGAAATAACGAAACGCTCTTTTTAGGATTTTTTTCTAAAAAATCTCATGATTTTACCGACTTTTCGGTCAGGGGATTGACGAAACTATATTTATATGTATAATTTTAAGGAAATCTCTTGTTTAATTAAGGAGTATTTCAGATATATTCCGTTTGGGCTGCAGAAGAAAATGTGAAAACTGCAAACGGAAGTGTCCAGGTTATTTTAAAGTGTTGTATCATATCAGAGGTTTTATACCATGAGCGCGGAAAACCCGGAAAACACCCCGGAATCAGATTCCCCTACGCCAGAGACTGCGCCGCTTAAACCAGCGCCGCCGCGTCGCAAAATTTTAATTGGAACCCAGCGACCGGGAGCCTTAGAGGCTTTCCGTGCAGAAGCCGCAAAAGCTGCGGAAGCTAAGAAAGAAGCGTCGTCCGCTCCGAGCGCTCAAGCTAAACCGGAAACGGTTGAGCAGAAGTCGACGGTTCAGTCGGAACCCGTTGCTGAAGTCAAGCCGGAAGTTGTTGAGCAGAAGCCGGCGGTTCAGCCGGAGCCTGTTGCTGAAGTCAAGCCGGAAGTTGTCGAGCAAAAGCTGGAAGTTCAGCCGGAACCCGTTGCTGAAGTCAAGCCGGAAGCTGTCGAGCCGAAACCGGAAGTTAAGCCGGAGCCTGTTGCTGAAGCTAAGCCGATAGTTGAGCCGGTTTCTCAAGACAAGCCGGAAGCCGTAGATCAGAAGTCGGAATCCAAAGACGAATCAAAAGGCGATCGCCGCGATCGACGTGGGAATAAGCGAGAACCGAGAGTTAGCAAAGCGCAGCAGATTCTTGCTGCCGGTCCGATTGGGAAAGTTTCCAAGATTCCGGTTCCCAACGCTCGTATGCCGTTGTCCGATGAACTCCAGGCGGAATACGAAGCCGCTTTGGGAGATTTGGCGGAAGCGAACGGTTTTGACACGGTTCTTGATAACGATACTGTTCATAAAGCTGGAGTCGTTTTCCAGCAGGACGACAAAGTCGAAGCGACTGTTCAGCGCATTTCTCGCGAAGACGTCATTCTCGACCTTGGCAACTTTAATCAGGGCGTTGCCTCGCTGCGTCAGTTCTCGGAAGTTCCTACCATTGGAACAAAGGTCAAGGTTTCTATCGTTCGATTCAACGATGCTGAAGGCTTGTACGAAGTAACCCTGCCGTATGCCGCGGCTATTATCGGCGACTGGTCAGAAGTTCAGGAAGGCATGGTTGTCGACGCCGCCGTTACTGGTCAAAACACCGGCGGTCTGGAATGCGAAGTCGCTCATATTCGCGCCTTCATGCCGGCGGGACAGGTCAGCATTTATCATCGCGACAACTTCGACGACTTAATCAACACGCACCTGATGGCAGTCGTTCTGGAAGCGAAGCCGGAAAAACGCAATCTGGTTATCAGTCACAAGGCGTACGAGTTCCGTCAGCAGGAAGCCGAAAAGAAGGAATTCCTCGCCACGATGAAAGAAGGCGACGTTTTCGACGCGGTTGTTCGCAAGATCATGCCCTTCGGCTGCTTTGTCGATCTCGGACATGGCGTTGAAGGTCTGGTTCACATCAGCCGCCTTTCCTGGGGACACGTAACAGATCCCAACGAAGTCGTTAAAGAGGGCGAAATGATTAAAGTCATGTACCTCAAGACGGACGACAAGGGCAAGCTGAGCTTCTCCCGCCGGGAAACGATGGCAAGTCCGTGGGAAACCGCGCCGGTCAAGTACGCGGTCAATACTGTTTGCACGGCTAAAATCGTCAAGGTGGAACAGTTCGGCGCGTTCTGCGAACTGGAGCCGGGCGTTGAAGGGCTGCTTCACATTTCCGAATTGGCTCATCAGCGCGTTGGTCACGTTTCCGACATCGTCAAAATCGGTCAGGAAGTCCAGGTTCAGGTTATTTCCATGGACCCGCTGGCGCGCAAAATCGGGCTTTCGATCAAAGCTCTGATTGCTCCTCCGGTTAAGGAAGAGTCTGAAGAAGACAATCCCGGACACAAGAAAAAGAAAGAGAATCCAGAAGACCTCGAAGCCAAACCGCTGGCGAAGAAATATCGTAACGTCAAAACGGACAACCTCAAAGGGGGAACGACCAACAATTCCGGCTCGAAATGGGCAAACGATTTCTCGGCTTTGCTGGGAAGCGTCAAAGAAGAAGAGTAATAAACAATGCGGTGAGTTTTGGGATGCAAAGCTCTCCTTGAACTTGCCGCTTATTCCCTAACCCTTACCACTAACTACTAACCACTAACCACTTACTTATACAGGAGAAATTAAAATGGCAAAAGGCAGATACCTGTTTACTTCTGAAGCTGTCAGTATGGGACATCCCGACAAGTTGGCTGACCAGATTTCGGACGGCGTTTTGGACGCCTGCTTGGCACAAGACCCGATGAGCCGCGTTGCGTGCGAAACGATGGTTACCACCGGCATCGCGGTTATCGCTGGTGAAATCACCACAAAAGCGGTTATCAATTACCCGGACGTCGTTCGCAAGGTTATCAACGAAGTTGGATATACTGACGATCAGATGGGCATCTGCGGCGACACGTGCGCTGTCATGGTCTCTCTGGACAAGCAAAGCCCGGACATTGCGCAGGGCGTCAACGACGCAGACGCAGCTGGCAAGAACGTTGTCTATACGTTCAGCAACGGCGCTGTCGGATCCCAAACGACCTCTGCCGGTAAAGACGGCGCGGGCGACCAGGGACTCATGTTCGGATACGCCTGCAACGACACCCCGGAACTCATGCCGCTGCCAATCGCTCTGGCTCACCGAATCACCAACCGCCTGACCGAAGCCCGTCAGAAGGGCGAAGTCAACTGGCTGCGTCCAGACAGCAAATCCCAGGTTACAGTCGAATTCGAAGACAACAAACCGATTCGAATTGACACCGTCGTCGTTTCGACTCAGCACGACCCGTCTGTTGACCAAAAGCAGATTGCCGAATTCGTCATTCCGAACGTTATCAAACCGTGCCTTCCGGCTGAACTGGATAAGGGCGACATCAAATATTACATCAACCCGACCGGCAAATTTGTCGTTGGCGGACCTCACGGCGACTGCGGTCTGACAGGACGTAAAATCATCGTCGACACCTACGGCGGCTGGGCGTCTCACGGCGGCGGCGCGTTCTCCGGAAAAGACCCGACGAAGGTTGACCGCTCTGCGGCGTACATGGCTCGTTACATCGCCAAAAACATCGTTGCTGCCGGCTTGGCTGACCACTGCGAAGTTCAGCTCGCCTATGCTATCGGCGTTTCAGAACCCGTCTCCGTTTTGGTCGACACCCGCGGAACCGGCAAACTGGCAGACGAAGAACTCACTGCGATCGTCCGCAAGGAATTCAAGCTTAATCCGAGCGGAATCATTGAAACCCTTGACCTCCGCAAACCCATCTTCCGCAAAACCGCGGCTGGCGGACATTTCGGTCGTGAAGGCTTCTCCTGGGAAAAGACCGACAAGGCGGAAGATCTCAAGAAGTATCTGAAATAATCCCAGCTTTTGAGCGACGTCCCAATCAGGGCGTATAAAAATCAAAAAGCGAGAGTTCGCAAACGCGCAGCTCTCGCTTTTTGTTTCCCGATTAACCGAATATGATTCTTCTTTCGGCAAAACGTTCAAGAAATAAAAAAATGGGCGAAACTGGACTCGAACCAGCGACATCTACCTTGTAAGGGTAGCGCTCTAACCAACTGAGCTAATCGCCCTTGAATGAAAAATCATTTTATTAAATTATATTGATTATTGCTTTTTGTCAAGGGGGCAAACAGGGCAAGGCAGGGCGGCAAGAGTTAAAAAGGATTCTTTTCTCGCAAATTGCAATTAAATACTCGGGCGGGAATTGTGGCGAAGCTAACGAAGTTAGCATTGTCGCTACATTCCCAGCCCGTCTGCGTATTCTGCGAGTAGTCTGCGTATTCTGCGTTCCCTTTTTTAATATTCAAATTAAGAATCGTTTGAGTATATCTGGGAGCTGGGAATCTCAATTAAGTAAGCGACCAGCGGGAGCGATTATAATACGTCTCGCGCGGCAGCGCGGATCGGGAGCGGCGCCCCGCCGCCCTTTTTTGAAAAAAAGGTTCTTCCCCTCAAACTCCCCTTTCCAAAAAACTTTAGCAAGGGGAGAAATAACAGAAAGAAGCAAGCGACCAACGGGAGCGGGTATTGGCAAACGCGCGGTAGCGCGGATTGGCTCCCCCGCCTACGGGGGCGCCGTTAATCTATATCAAACACGCCGGCGCCGCCGTGCTCGTGTCCGAAAATGAGCGTAAGCAGTTCGCTTCTCGCAGCAGGATTCTTCATGAACACGCCCTTTAACGCCGATGTGACACATTTCGAACCCGGCTTTTTGATCCCGCGCATTGTCATGCACGTATGCACCGCTTCGACGATCACAGCAACGCCTTTGACGTGAAGCTCTTCGACCATCAGTTTGGCGATGGATTCCGTCATGCGTTCCTGAATCTGCGGACGGCGGGCGATCGTTTCGACAACGCGCGCCATCTTGCTCAGACCGATCACCTTCCCGCCAGGAATGTATCCGATATGAACTTTCCCGAAAAACGGCATAAGATGATGCTCGCACATGCTGTTAAATGAAATGTCCTTTACCAGCACGACTTCGTTATACTCTTCCGTAAAGAACTTTTTCAGATGTATCGCCGGGTCTTGCTCCAGCCCTGAAAAAATCTCTTCGTACATTCTGGCGACGCGCGCCGGCGTTTCCAGCAACCCTTCTCTGTCCGGGTTCTCGCCAATCGCAAGCAGGATTTCTCGAACGGCTTTTTCGATTCGTGGTTTATCAATCATATTAGGGAATGGGGAATAGGGAGTAGGGAATGGAAGGCGGTAACGGAGCGATCAACGAGAGCGTAGTTACGCTTAGGCGAGCTACGGGTGTAAACCCGCGGGTGTGAAACGTTTGGCTGATGGGATATTTTTTCTCGCAACTCGCTACTCGCAACTAAATCAACGCGGTGTTTTCCGGGTATCCGTACAGAATATTGAAGTTCTGCAGCGCGGCGCCGGACGCGCCTTTAACGAGGTTGTCGATGCAGCTGAGCGTCATGACGCGGTTGCGGACGACGCGAACGGTCATGTCGCAGAAGTTGGTATGCGCCACCGCCTTGACGCAGGGCAGCGTGTCCATAACGCGAACGAACTGCTCGTTTTTATAGAAGTCTCGCAGACAGACGATAAGTTCTTTTTCGTCTGCCGCCTTGGCGGGAAGCGAGTACGTCGTTGTGAAAATGCCTCTGTCCATGGCAACCAGGTGCGGAGTGAAAATCACTGACGGCAGCGTCCCGGTCTTGCGGGCGATAACCTGTTCGATTTCCGGTCTGTGACGGTGCGTGCCGACGCCGTACGCCTGAAAGTTCTCGTTGACAGTGCAGTACATGTTCCCCGGCTTGAGCGATTTCCCCGCTCCGCTGGTTCCGGATTTGGAGTCGATAATAATGTCTTCCGGCTTGATGTACCCGTTGAGCAGCAGGGGCGTCAGCGGGAGAATCGACGACGTCGGATAGCAGCCGGGATTGGCGACCAGATTCGCGCCGACGATCTTGTATCGGAACAGTTCCGGCAGTCCGTAGGGCGTCTTGCCCAACCGGTCCGGATCAGGATGGGTTTCGCCGTACCATTCCGTAAACGTCTGAGCGTCGTCCAAGCGATAGTCGGCGGAGAGGTCGATAACCTTCATTCCTCTGTCCAGCAGCCCCGGTACGCGGTCAGCCGACGCCTTGTGCGGCAGACAGCAGAACACGCAATCCGCGCGCGCCGCCAGTTCGTCGTCCGTGAGCGGTTCGAGATACAAGTCCAAAAGCCCGCGGACGGACGGATGGACGTCGGCAACGTGCGGACGGTCTTCGCTTCGCGTTGTCAAAGCGGTGATTTCCGCGTACGGATGGCGGGCAAACAGGTGAATCAATTCGCTGGCGGTGTACCCCGTCGCGCCTAAAATTGCGACTCGCGTTTTAGTCATGGCTGAATCTTTCTCCGATAATACCGGGTTGATATAAATTAATAACGAGTGAATTATAGCAGATTTCGAATAGAATTCAACCGGGCGCGGCGCTTTGTACGTGTGCGGGTCAGTCCGTACACGGATCTGACGGATTAAACGGATTAGCGCCGATTGGTTATTAGAGGTTCATTCTCTTTCCCCCTTACTAAAGTTTTTTCAAGCTCTCGATAAACAAAGCGACCAACGGGAGCGTTTTTTGGCAAACGCGCGGTAGCGCGGATTGGCTCCCCCGCCATCGGGGGCAGGCGAGGACGCCTGCGGTCGACGAGGACGTCGACCCTCCGTAGAACATCGATCAGCGCTTTGCGTAATTCCTAATTCATTCCGGGGGCTTACGCACCCCGGCTCGCCAAACTCCTAACTTATTTCCCCCTCTCTCCTTGAATAATTTCTATTATTATATATAATAAGCTCTAACGTATTTTGTATAGATTAACCCAAATACAAACAGCAAGAGAATAAATCATGTTTCAGCCGGTCGATAAATCATCGTTTCCGAAACAGGAAGAATCGTTGGTAAAGTGGTGGGACGAAAACCGCATTTACGAAAAGTCGTTGGAACTGCGGAAAAACGCGCCGTCGTTTGTCTTCTTTGAAGGTCCGCCGACAGCGAACGGGCATCCGCACCCGGGGCACTGCCTCACCCGCGCCATTAAAGACCTTTTCCCTCGCTATAAGACGATGAAAGGGTTCCTCTGCACCCGTAAAGCGGGCTGGGACACCCACGGGCTTCCCGTCGAGGGCGAAGTCTGCAAAGAGCTGGGCATCAAAACCAAAGAGCAGATTATCGATTACGGAATCGAGCCGTTCGTTCAGCTCTGCCAGAAAAGCGTCTTCCGGTACATTACCGAATGGGAAGATCTGACCAAGCGAATCGGGTTCTGGGTCAATCTGGACGAAGCGTACGTAACGTATCATAAAAGCTTTGTCGAGTCGGTCTGGCATTCTCTTAAAACGCTCTTTGACCAAGGCTTACTGTACCAGGGACACAAAATTGTCTGGTGGTGGGCTCAGGGCGGAACCGCTCTGTCTTCCGGCGAAGTCGGGCAGGGCTATCGGGAAGTTGCCGACCCGTCTGTGTTTATCAAGTTCCCGCTGGTAGACGACCAAGCGTTCCCGGACGAATCCCTTCGCGGGGCGAGCCTTATCGTCTGGACGACAACGCCGTGGACGCTGCCGTCTAACCAGTTCGCCGCCGTTAAGCCGGATCTGGACTATGCCTTGCTGGAATTCGAGCCGATTCCAGATAAAAACGGCAAAACGGCGCCGGCAGACCCCACCGCCAACGACGCCGGGAAGTTTGTTGTCGCCGTTGCTCTGGCGGACGTTGTCGCAGGCAAGCTGAAGAAAAAGGCGAAAATCCTCAAGACGTTCAAGGGTTCAGACTTGATCGGTCTGCGATACGTCCCCCCGTTTGACTATTACTACAAAACTTTGGGTAACAAACAGGGCGAACTGCTCGACGGTACTAAAGAGTACATCGCCTGGCGAGTCGTTCCGGCGGAATTTGTTACAACCGATTCCGGGTCTGGTCTGGTGCATCAGGCGCCCGCCTTTGGCGAAGACGACCACGGCGTTTTGCTTGATCAGCAAAAGCGTTACAAGGTTGACGAAAACGGAAACACAACGGGACCGGAACTTATCTGCGCCGTTGGTCCGGACGGGAAGTTTACGGAAATCGCCTCTGACTGGACGGGACGCTGGGTCAAAGAAGCCGACAAAGACATTTCCCGCAACCTCAAAGAGCGCGGAATCCTGCTCCATCTGGAACAGTACCTTCACGAATACCCGTTCTGCTATCGCGAAGAAAAAGACCCGCTAATTCAGTATCCGCGTAAAAGCTGGTATATCAAAACGACGTCTTTTGTAGACCAGATGCTGGAAAACAACAGCAAAATCAACTGGATGCCGGATCACATTAAAGACGGTCGCTTTGGCAACTTCCTGGCAACCAACGTTGACTGGGCGCTGTCCCGCGAACGCTTCTGGGGCACCCCGCTTCCGATTTGGGTTTGCGAAAAAACCGGGCAGATGGAAGCTATCGGCTCTTTTGACGAACTTCTCGCCAAACCCGGCGTAACAGGTCGGGAAGAATGGGAAAAAGCGAAAGCGAAATACAAAGCCGAGACCGGCGAAGACCTCTGTGACGATCTCCAGGTTCACAAGCCGTATATTGACTACATCACCTACGATTCCCCCTTCGCGCCGGGCGCCAGGATGAAACGCGTTCCGGAAGTTATCGACTGCTGGTACGATTCCGGCTCGATGCCGTTCGCTCAATGGGGCTGGCCCAACAAACCGGGTTCAGACGCTGATCTCAAAGAGCATTTCCCCGCCGACTTCATTTCCGAAGCCATCGACCAAACCCGCGGCTGGTTCTACTCTCAGCTGGCGATCAGCACAATGATGTTCGGGAAAACCGGCACGGAACGAGAAAACGCGCTGGCGAAAGGCCTGCCGTATCCGCACCCGTTCAAAAACTGCATCGTTTTGGGCTTGATGCTTTCCGAATGGTGGGAATCGCCGGACGGAAAAGTCTTCCTCACCGCCGACGCCGCTAAAGAGGCGGGCGTGAAGGCAGAAAAGAAAGTCGGGAAGATGTCGAAATCCAAGCGGAACTACCCGTCTCCTCAGCAGATTTTCGATACGCTCGGCGCGGACGCCTTGCGCTGGTACTTCTACGCCACTCAGGCGCCATGGAACTCCGTTATTTACTCCACCCAGGCGATTCGCGATTCCGTGCCGGAATTCCTGCTGCGTCTGTGGAACGTCTACGGATTCTTTACCATCTACGCCAATATTGACGGTTTCGACCCGAAGAAGGCGGCGCCGCGCCCGATCGCGCAGCGTGCGGAACTGGATCGCTGGATTTTATCGGAACTCAACAAGACGATTAAAACTGTTACAGAAAAGATGGACGCCTACGACAGTTTCGGCGCCAGCGGCTGCATCTCCGCTTTTGTAGACGCGTTGAGCAACTGGTACGTTCGTTCCAGCCGCGACCGATTCTGGGCGTCTGACAAACAGGACGCCGACAAGATCGACGCGTACTCTACGCTGTACGAGTGCTTAACGACGCTGGTCAAGGTCATCGCGCCGTTCGTCCCGTTTATTTCCGAAAAGATTTATCGCGCGCTTGTCGCCAGTCAGGACGCGTCCGCTCCGGAATCGGTTCATCTGTGCGACTACCCCGTCGCAGACGAATCGCTTATTGACGAAACGCTTTCCTTCCGCATGAATCTGGTTCGGGAAATCGTTTCTCTCGGACGCGCCGCGCGAAGTTCCGCGAAGCTCAAGGTTCGTCAGCCGCTGAAAAAAGTCGAGGTCGTTCTGACGGACGAGTCCAACGTGGAATGGCTTGTCAGTCACGAAACGCTCGTCGCGGACGAACTCAACGTTAAACAGGTTGCTTACACAACCAACGCGGCAGAGTATATCGAATACAATATTCTGCCGGACTTGAAAAAGCTCGGACCGAAACTCGGCAAAAACATCGGCGCGCTTCGCAATTGGCTTAAAACCGCCAACGCCAAAGATCTGCTTGAACAGATGAAAGCCAACGGCAAAGTAACAGTCGAACTCAACGGCACAGCTGTCGATTTGGCTCAAGACGAGCTGATTATTCGTCTGGCGGCAAAAGAAGGCTGGGCGGCGGCGCAGGGCGACTATTGCGTCGTTGTCCTGTCGACTGAACTTGACGAAGCCCTTTTGGCGGAAGGTTTGGCGCGAGAAATCGTCCACGCGATTCAGAACCTGCGAAAAGAATCCGGCTGCGAGTACACCGACCGCATTCAGGTCTCGCTCGTTTCCGACGCCGCCGACCTGTCAGCCGCTCTGATCCGGTTCGCCGACTACATCAAGGCGGAAACGCTCAGTACCGAGCTGACGTCCGCTCCGCTTGACGGCGTCGCCCCGGTCGAAGTCAAACTGGACGGCAAACTCGCCCAGCTGTACTTAAAGAAGTAACAATTAGCGCAAGTGTCACGCTTGCGCGGGGAGTGCGGCGGCTTGACGCCGCCTTGTCCAAAGACCTGCTGAAAACCTGTGATAAGCCCGGCACGCGGCAGTCCCCTGCCGCACTTATTGGTTGAGAGCGGGTCAGTCCGCACACGGATTTTACGGATTAAACGGATTTACGCCGATTGGTTTACGACGTTCTATCTTTGTTTCTCTCCCCTTACTAAAGTTTTTTGGAAAGGGGAGTTTGAGGGGAAGAACCTTTTTTTCAAAAAAGGTTTTCCCCTCATATTATTTACCTTGAAAAAACTTCCCTAAAAGGGAGCCAGCTTGCTGGCGACCGAAAGTTTTTTCAAGGCGGACAGCGAGGCGCCGCTCCCAATCCGCGCTGCCGCGCGAATTGCCAATAACCGCTTCCATAGCTCGCTTACGGGTATGCAAATCGTCTTTTTTGGCGCTTAGGCAACCCGGTCGCCGGGCAGGTTAGAGAATTTCGGGAATCGCGTTCCAGGATTAACGGTTTGTTTTTGAATCAACCTTTTTTAAAGATTATTATGCCATGACCCCAAAACCGTTTGACAAGCATCTGTCAGCCGCCTTAAATCAACTTCAGAAACTGCATTGGAAGAATTTTCTGATGTTGATTGTTTCGACGTTAATCAATACGGTGGGAGTTGGCTTCTTTTTGGTGGCAGGCAAGCTGATTGACGGAGGTTTTTCAGGAACGTCAATTCTGTTCAATTACATTACCACAGACGCCGAGTTTTATAAAAATCTCGGGCTGCCGGAAATCCCCATTTCCGTTTTCCTGCTGGTTTTGAATATTCCTCTGTTTTTATTTGGAGCAAGAAAAATCGGTTTGAATTTTATGATTTACTCGATTTTTGCCATCTCCCTTTTTTCGTTCTGGATGTACGTCCTGGGAAACGTTCAGATTCATACGGATAATCTGCTCTTAACCGCTGTTTTTGGAGGTTTGCTGTCAGGAGCGGGGTCAGGATTGACTATTCGATACGGAGGCTGTCTTGACGGCGTCGAAGTAGCGGCAGTTTTGATTAATAAAAAAACCGGGTTGTCGGTCGGAACAATCGCAATGATCTACAACGCGATTATTATGTCGTCATCCATTCCGCTGGTCGGGATTGACAATGCGTTGTTTTCCATTATTGCCTATGCAGTCGGCTTGAAGGCGGTAGACTTCATGGTCGAAGGGCTGGATCGCGGAAAGGCGGCGATTATCATTTCTGACCGGGGTGAAGAAATCGCTCAAGCTCTTTCGACTGCCATGGAACGCGGCGTTACAATCTGGGATGTTACAGGATTCTACGCTCAGCAGAAAAAACAGGCGCTGTACTTTGTTGTAAACAGATTTGAGGTTGTCCGATTAAAAGAAATCGTTTACGCTGTCGACCCGATGGCTTTCGTTTCGTTTAATGAAGTGTCGGAGATAATCGGTCATTCCGGGAAAAAGCATCAGTTTACGAAGCTGTAAGAAGCAAGAGTAATGGGCAGCGGCAATGAAGCGAACGAAGTGAACGGAATTACGCATTGAACTGCGCAGCGGTTCAACTTTTCTAGCCATGGGTTTTAACCCACAGAAAATGAAAGGCGGTAACGGAGTTCGCGAAGCGAACGTAGTTACGCTTAGGCGAGCCACGGGTGTAAACCCGTGGGTGTGAGCGTAGCGAACGTTGCATACCGTATTACGCAGCCGAAAACCTCCCTTGGATGTAGCCCGTCCCCGGGCTACAACTTGACGGCGAAGCCGTCAAGAAATGCGGAAGCCTCCAAAAATCTTGAGAACATGGAAAGCTACTCCGCCCCGCTGGTTCGCGGACATTCTGTCCGCAAAAAGCTAAATTTTTTCTGAAAAAATGATGTTCTAATTGCAATCTAAAAAATTTACGTTATAATCAAATATTATAAACAGGTTCCCTTACTTGTTTAAATCGCCACCCGTTTCGAGAAAAAACATGAAAACATACATTTATTCCTTTTTCGCGCTGTTAGTCCTATTGGCAACCGCAATATGCGCCGGAGCCGATTTAGACTTGGAGAATGATGAACAATTTACAGAATTATCGTCAATCGAAAAAGAAGCAATTAAAGAATTGAACTCTGAATGTAACGACTTTAGTTTCGGTACAAGCCATGAAGATAATTATGTAGACTTTGTTTATATCGCAGCAATTAAAATCAGCAGCCGCATGCTGGACAATCTCTATAAATTAAAAAAACTCCAATCTCTGAATCTTGATTTTTCTGAAATCGATCAGGACGCTGTTTTGGATCTGGAAAAACTTCCACATCTGAAAAATTTTTTCGTTGAATACTGGAACAAAGACGATCTTGTTAGAGACCTTGACGATAATCATTATCGCAGTTCACTCCAAAGACTTATGGAAAGTATGGAAGATTGCGATCCAAATGATACTGAAGGCGACGATTTAAATGATCTTGAAGATGACGTTTCATTTGAGGCAACTCCTCTTCCTGAACGCGATAAATCCAAAATTCCAGAAAAATATAAATCGCTGGATTGGATAGTCAATATATCATTAGCAAAAGAGTTGCATCTGGTTCATATAGGCTGGTTATCTAAACAGGGACTTGAAAAGCTTGTTCCAAATAAATCAATACACGATTTGACATTGTTAAATCCTTCGCTGGAAGAACTTCAAATAATTAAAAAAATGGCGGTTACAAAGCTTGTGGTTTTTCCAGACTGTTCCTTTGAGAATCTGGCGGAGTTTAAGGAATTTCAGAAGAATTTTGGCGATATTCTATCTGAAATTTCACAATTGCAGGTTTTAATCATTGGAGGAACTTATTATGATTTGAAAACCGATCGTTTTTATAGTTTAGTTAACGATCAGATGATCGTGAAACTTGGCAAGCTCCATCTTAAGGCGTTACAGTTATCGGAAGCGGACATCTCTTTGGAAAGCGTTCAATTGTTGTCAAAAACAGAATCGTTATACGAAGTTGGTTTACCCAAACATCTTATTGAGAAATACGGCAGTTTAAAAGGCAAGGTTGTTTTCTATTCTTACTCTCCATTTCGCTTTGATGAAATTGACGACGACGGCAATTACATTCCCTGGTATGAAAAAGCCTTGCAATATGCTAAAGGGAATAACATGTCCGATGACGAAATAAAAGAAATGCTACGGCGTGAAGAGGAAAAGCTGAGAAATAACTATAAGAATCAGTGAGTGTTTTTAAGTTTGGCGGACTTACGTCCGCGATCCAGAAAGATTTTCGGCAGCGAAAGAGATTTTCAGCGGGTCAGAGAAGCTTCGGCGGGCGAAGACGCCCGCGAACCAGCAGGGCAGGCGTGCTTTCCGCACTCTTTGATTTTTGGAAGCTTCCGCCGCAAGCGTCCGCCGATTGTTTCTTTGCGAACTTTGCGTTCTTTGCGGCTAAAAAACTATGGCGGCTGAGACAGCCGCGATCCAGCGGGTCGGAGGGGTTGACACGTTCTAAAGATTTTTGGAGGCTTCCGCATTTCTTGACGGCTTCGCCGTCAAGTTGTAGGTAAGGGGACTTACCTACATCCAGAGGAGGTTTTCGGCTTCGTCGTTTTGGCATTCGC
>JAZMZV010000085.1:0-5341 GCA_045586185.1 Thermoguttaceae bacterium
CCAGCCCCGCCAGAATCGCCCAAAGGAAGTCGAGCGGTTTGCGAGACATCGCCATCGCCAGTCCCAACGGACCGACGAATTCTATTGTAACGCCCACGCCCAGCGGAACGCGGTTGATGCCGCAGTAAAACGACAGGTTCATCGCGCCGATAGAAAACCCGTACAGAATCAGCTGAAGCCACTGTCCTTTCGTAAACGACCAGAACTTTGGGCGGTTAATCAGCCACAACAGCAAGCCCGCGATGGCAATCCGCAGCGTCGCGGCGCCAGACGCCCCCACAGCGCCAAATAGCGTCTTGGCAATCGACGCCCCGCTCTGAACGCTAATTATGGAAATCAAAACCAGTACGACAGACCAATGTTTTCCGTTCATAATGTTGGAGAAATTATAGCCCGTTTTTTCGTTCTGTAAAGAAGGGAGCGGGGTTAAGAAGGACATAGCGTTTGCGCAGGTCAGTCCGTTCACGGATTTTACGGATTAAACGGATTTTCACCGATTGGTTAATTTAAGTTCATAAATCATCGACTAAAATACATTTATTAAAATATAAAGGAAATCGAGTCTTGCCAATAATGCAAGTATGAAAGATAAACAATCGGTGTAAATCCGTCTCATCCGTGTTTTCCGTGTGGGACCTAAATAGACCCGCGAATAACCATTTTTAGCTCACAGGTCTCTAACCGCTCCTTTACAAAATCGACTCTGACTGTATAATAATAGGACTGTCTGGAAATAGCGAGCGAGGGAACGTCAAACGCGTTTCTCGAACTCCTTCCCCGTTAGCGTTTAACCCACAAATTCACCCCATGTCAATACAATCAGAACTGATTCGTTCCTTCCGTCCGATTTTGCAGTCCCTTACGCCTGAAGCTGAAAGCTATCTGGGCATGATCCGCCGCGCCGGAGACGACAAGTTCGGCGATTATCAGGCGAATTTCGCCATGCCGCTAGCGAAGAAGCTGGGCAAAAAGCCCCGAGACGTTGCGGAAGAAATCGCCAACGTCTGGACGAATTTTGACCTCTGCCCCAAGCCGGAAGTCGCGGGACCCGGGTTTCTCAATATTCGCATTAACAACGCCTGGCTGGAAAAGAGCGTTCAGACGCAGCTGACCGACGAACGCCTGAGCGTTCCCGCCGTTGAAAAGCCCCGGACAATCGTTATCGACTACTCCGCGCCGAACGTCGCCAAGCCGATGCACGTCGGGCACATTCGCTCCACGTCTATCGGAGACGCGCTGTACAAGATTCTCAAATTCCTCGGGCACAACGTTATCAGCGACAACCACCTGGGCGACTGGGGAACCCAGTTCGGCATGATTATCTGGGGGTATCGCCGATTCCTCAACCCGGAAGCGTATCAAGCCAACCCGGTTGCGGAACTGACCCGAATTTACCGGCTAGTTCGTCAGCTGGTAGATGAAAAGAAGACGGTTAAAGAGGCAGTAGGCAGTAGGCAAGAGGCAGTAGATTCGCCTGACGGCGATCAGCTTGTCGGCGACGCCGTTTTGATGGAGACGTCCAAACTGCATCACGGCAACGAAGAAAACCTCGCTCTGTGGAAACAGATCATGCAGTCCTGTTACAAGGAAATCGACAAGGTCTACAGCCGGCTTAAAGTTCGATTCGACTATACGCTGGGGGAAAGCTCGTATCAGCCGCAGCTGGAACCGCTGGTGGAAAGCATGATCGCCAGCGGGCTGGCGCAGGTCAGCGAAGGCGCCGTTGTCGTGTTCAACCCTGAAATTTCCGAAGCTCCGTTTTTAATCCGCAAGCGCGACGGCGCGTTTATCTACGGCACAACCGACCTCGCGACGCTGGAATACCGCAAGGCGCATTTCCATCCGGACGCCGTCCTGTACGTCGTCGATTCCCGTCAGGCGTTACACTTTCAGCAGCTTTTCCGCACGTGGCGGCGCATGGATCCCGCGAACGAAAACGTGGAGCTCAAACACGTCTCATTCGGCACCGTTATGGGCGACGACGGCAAACCGTTCAAAACCCGTTCCGGAGACACGGTCGGGCTGGAAAGCCTGCTGGACGAAGCGGAATCCGCTGCGTGGAAAGTTGTCGAGCAGTCGCAGGCGTGCCAATCCATGACGGAAGATCAGCGGCGCGACGTCGCGCGAAAAGTCGGCATCGGCGCATTGAAGTACGCTGACTTGAGCCAAAACCGGGATTCGGACTACGTCTTTTCCTACGAAAAAATGCTTGCCATGAACGGCAACACGGCAACGTACATGCAGTACGCCTACGCCCGCGTGAGAAGCATTTTCGACAAAGGCGGAATCGACGTCGAATCGTTCCGAAAATCCAACCCGGCTATCGTTTTGACTCAGCCGGCAGAACGCGCTCTGGTTATCGAACTGTCACGATTTGAAGAAGCGTTGCTGTCCGCCGTTTCCGACTACCGACCCAATCAGCTGACGTCTTATCTGTTTGAACTGGCGGCTCGATATTCCACGTTCTTTGAACGCTGCCCCGTTCTCAAGGCGGAATCGGAAGAAGCCAAAACGACCCGACTGGCTCTGTGCGACCTGACCGCTCGAACAATCCAAAAGGGCTTGGAACTGCTGGGAATTGAAACGGTGGAAAGAATGTAGAATGGCGAGCCGGGGTGCGTAAGCCCCCGGAATACCGCGCAGCGGTTTATTATTACAAAATACATTTATATAAATTCCGACGGAATTTCAAAAAAGCGTAACTGCGCTCCCGTTGGTCGCTCCGTTACCGCCTTTCAATCCCTCTACTAACATGGACGAACGAGAACTGTACAACCAACTCAAAGCCGAAATTCGTCATCACGACGAACTGTATTACCTCAAGGCGCAGCCGGAGATTTTAGACCACGAGTACGACGCGCTCATGCGTCAGCTTAAAGACCTCGAGGCGGCGCACCCGGACTGGGTTACGCCCGACAGCCCCACGCAGGTCGTTGGCGGCGTCTATCCTGAAGCGCAAAGCGAAGCCGCGCCCGCGCCGGAGGTGGAATACAATCTCTTTGGAGAGGTTATTGAACCGGAAAAGCCCAAAGCGACGTCCAAGAAAAAGACGGCTCAACGCGTCGCGCCCGCGCCTGCGCCCGCTTCGCAATCGACAAAGCTCAACCGCGTCGTTCACGCCGTCCCGATGCTCTCGATTGACAACACGTATTCCGTCGGCGAGCTGGACGACTGGGCAATTCGAACGCAAAAGTATCTTTCTCAGAGAACGTCCAACGATAAGATCGAGTGGGTGGTCGAACCGAAAATCGACGGCGTTTCCGGCGCGCTTATCTACAGAAATGGAAAACTGTCCCAGATGGTAACTCGCGGCAACGGTCAGGAGGGAGACGACTATTCCGCCAACGCCTGCATGCTGACAAACGTTCCGCAGACGCTGCAAATTGACTATGCGTCTGCGCCGGAACTCAAGGAGTTGGACTCGATTGAAATTCGCGGCGAAATCTTCATGACAAACGACAATCTGGTTGAGCTGAACCTGATTCGCGAGAATGAAGGAGAGCCACCATACGCCAACACGCGCAACCTCACCTCTGGCAGCATTTCTCTGGGCTACGACGACAAAGGACAGGATATTTTGTCCATCGACCCGAACCAGTTTGACAATCAGGCGGACAGAAACAAGCTGCTGCGAGATCAGGAAAAAGTTCGGCTGGAACGCTCTCGGCGCAAGCTGGGGTTTTATTGTCACAGTATCGGGCGCACAGACGGACTGCCCGTCAAAACGCACATGGATTTCCTCAACCTCGTTTCGACCTGGGGACTGCAGCCGACCCCGATGGCGGCGGTTTTCGACTCCTTCGACAAAGTCAAACAGCATTGCGAAACGATGATTGAAAACCTCGACCAGTTCGACGTCGAAATTGACGGGCTGGTCATCAAGGTCAATTCGCTGGCGCAGAGGGAAATTCTCGGTACAACGATGAAGTCGCCCCGCTGGGTTATCGCGTACAAGTTCCAAAAGTACGAAGCCCCCACAACCGTGCTGGACATTCGCGTTCAGGTCGGAAAAAACGGGACGATTACCCCCGTCGCCGATGTAACGCCGGTGGAAATTGCCGGGACGACGGTCAGCCGGGCAAGCCTCCACAACTTCGACCAGATTGCGGAAAAAGACATCCGCGTCGGCGACGTCGTCATCATGGAAAAGGCGGGCAAGATTATTCCCCACGTCGTTCGAGCGGAAAAGCATTTGCGAAAGCCGGACGTCGAACTCCCGCCGTATCAGCCGCCAACGCATTGCCCAGTCTGCGGCTCTCCGCTGGTTAAAGACGTCGACGCCGTTTTCCTCCGCTGCGTCAATCCGGACTGCCCCGCCCAGCTGAAGGAAAAAATCCGATTCTACGCCAGCCGAACCGCGATGGACATCACCGGCCTAGGCGACAAAAACGTCGAGGCGATTGTCGACGCCGGGCTGATTGAAACCTTTGCCGACATCTACCGTCTAAAAGACAGACGGGCGGAATTAATCAACGTTTTTTACAAGCCAACGGATAAGGATTTGGAAAAGGCGAAGGCGGCGGGAACGGACTGGGCGCCCAAGTCCACGGCAACGGTCGACAACCTTCTAACCGCGATTGAAAACAGCAAATCCCGCCCGCTGTCGCTGCTGATAACCGCGCTGTCGATTCAGCACGTCGGGAAAAAGACCGCGACGATTCTCGTTCGGAAATTCAAAACGGCAGAAAATCTGCTTTCCGCAACCGTTGAAGAACTGTCACAAATCAATGACGTCGGACCGACCATCGCCGCGTCCGTTTGGAACTTCTTCCATCTTCCAGACGGCTCCGACGCTCACGGCGCGACCGTTCTCAAAGAACTGCTCGATTTAGGCGTCTCTCAAGTTGAATCCGTTCCGGAAGAAGACAACGCCCGTCCCGCTTCTTTGGAAGGGCTGACAATCGTCGTTACCGGAACGCTGGAAAAGTACACGCGCCAGGAAATTGAAGATTTGATTGTCAAGCTCGGCGGCAAAGCCTCGTCGTCCGTATCCAAAAAGACGGCGTTCGTCGTCGCGGGAAAAGAGGCGGGCAGCAAACTGACCAAGGCGCAGCAACTGGGCATTCCCGTCCTGACGGAACAAGAATTCCTGGACCGAATCGGACAAGAGACAGAGTCGGAATCCGGATTATTGAGTGAGGAATAAGTTGTAACTCAATTAAACTAAATACGTTACGTTTGAATTTCTGGATATTTTTTCAAATCCTCAATCAATCCTCTTTGAACAGTTCGCCTTTGGCGCTCTTTCAAAAGTTAAAATGCTAATTATAATAGTCTATATTGTCATTTATAAATTTTATTTTCTTTTGATTGCAAATTGAAAATTTTAGTGTATAATATA
>JAZMZV010000086.1:0-3597 GCA_045586185.1 Thermoguttaceae bacterium
AGAATTAGGCAGTAGGCAAGAGGCAGTAGGCAGTAGTGAGGACGCTTCGCTTAATTCTCGCAACTCGCAACTCGCAACTCGCAACTCCATAAAAGGCTGGAAAATCGGGATTCTCGACGAGACCGGCAAGGACGTCAAGGAGTTCAAGTATCTGACCAACTGCGGAATTGCGACCTCCGGCGCCAACGCCCGATTCGTAGTTATTGACTCAATTCGATATTCGCATATAATAGATCCCAAAACCGGACTCGGGCTGACCAACAGCGTCGTTACGACCGTTATCGCCCCGACCGCTATGGATGCCGACGCCTGGGCGTCGGCGCGGAGCGTTGACCCGAAGTTACCCCCTGAAACACAATGGATTGGAAGGCGGTAATGGAGCGACCAGCGGGAGCGGAATTACGCAGTTCGCCGAAGGCGAACCGAATTCCCCGCGCCTCGCCGCCTCCCTATTCCCTACTCCCTATTTCTTATTCCCTACTCCCCCATGTCCCACGAATTCAACATCGACTGGACTCGTCAGCATCGCTGCGGGTTCCCTGAAGTTATTTACGGAGAAAGCAAGTCCGCTGACCAGATAATCGCGATAGTTTCGGAAATGAGCGCTCGCGGCGTTGACGTATTCGCTACGCGCATTAGCGCAGAAAAAGCGGCGGTGCTTGCCGAACGGTTCCCGGACGGTGCGTACAATCCCGTTGGCAGAACGTTTCGGCTCGTTCCAGACGGGGTTCAAAAAGAGCTGTCGGGAAAAGTCGCCATTGTAACAGCGGGAACCAGTGACCTGCCGGTTGCGGAGGAGGCGAAAGAAACCGTCGTCTGGTTTGGGTGCGAAGCCGACCTGATTAACGACGTCGGCGTTGCAGGTCCCGCTCGTCTGATGGAAAAGCTCCCGCGAATCCAGTCGGCAGACGCGGTGATTGTTATCGCCGGCATGGAAGGGGCGCTGCCGAGCGTCGTCGGAGGATACGTTTCCGCCCCGGTTATTGCCGTCCCGACCAGCGTCGGCTACGGAGCGAACTTCGGCGGTCTTTCCGCCCTGCTGGGCATGCTCAACTCCTGCGCGTCCAACGTCGCCGTGGTCAATATCGACGCCGGATTCAAAGCCGGCTGCGTTGCAGGACTCATAGCGAGACGAGCTAAACCCGCTGAAGAATTTTAAGCCGCAAAGAACGCAAAGGACGCAATGGAGTAGAAGGCCGCCGCTTGCGTCGGGGAATGCGGCGGCTTGACGCCGCCTTGTCCAATGCCCCAGAGAAAATCTCTGTTCAATCCGGATCGCGGCAGTCCCATGCCGCCAAAGAAACCTCACGCGAAGTTCGCAAAGTTCGCGAAGTATTTTTAACCACAAAGAATATGATTCCCCCCAAATCTACTGTCAGCCTTTTCGTTTGCTTAATATCCTTGTTCGCCTGCTTATGTTACGGACAGGATGATATGGTTAATTCCCGTCTGACAAATGCTCCAACAAAATTTTTTTCAAGCAGGGTCGTCAATCGTTTTGAAGAGATGTTCAAAACAGGAGATATTGATCTGAAATATTATAATAACATAACCGTTAAAAGCAACATTTTTCATTATGCTGCGCTGACAGGCTCTCTTGATCGGGTTAAAATTCTTCTTAAAAAAGGCGCGGACGTTAATCTGGCAGACGAATGCGATATTACGCCTTTGCACTATGCCGCATTAAGCGGTAATCTTGAACTGGTTCAATATCTTGTCGAACAAGGCGCTGACGTCAACTCAACGGACAATGAAAAGAAAACCGTCTTGACATACGCTGCACAAAGCGGAAATCTGGAACTGGTAAAATGGCTTGTCGAACTGGGATTGGACCTTAACGCAAAAGACTATGACAACAATACCGTCTTGCACTATGCTGCACAAAGCGGAAATCTTGAACTGGTTCAATGGCTTGTCGAGCAGGGATTGGACATTAACGCAAAAGGCGATGACAACAATACCGTCTTGCATTACGCTGCACAAAGTGGAAATGTGGAATTGGTTCAATGGCTGGTCGAGCAGGAATTGGACCTTAACGCAAAAGACGATGACAACAATACCGTCTTGCATTACGCTGCACAAAGCGGAAATTTGGAATTGGTTCAATGGCTGGTCAAGCAGGGATTGGATATTAACGCAAAAGGCGATGACAACAATACCGTCTTGAACTATGCCGCATTAAGCGGAAATCTTGAACTGGTAAAATGGCTGGTCGAACAGGGATTGGACATTCAGTCCGCCCCGTTAATTCTGAATGATGCTATTAGAAGCCGTTCTATAAAAATGGTTCAATGGTTAATTGATCAGGGGCTGGACATTAATTCAGATCTTCAATATGGACAAAAGCCTTTACACAATGCAGTTTTAAGAGATATCCCTGAGTTGGTTCAATGGCTTGTTAAAAATGGGGCTGACGTTAACGCTAAAGATAATGCCGGCACAACGCCTATCAGCTGCGTTGCCGTATGCCCGTTTCTTAACGATAAAGAATCAATTGAGCTTATCCAATGGTTTATAGAACATGGTTCAAATCTCAAAGCAGACGGCGCAGACGTCTTAACGCATAGTTCATTAATGCAAAAAAAAGAACTTGTTTTGTGGCTTATTAACCAGGGAATTGACGTCAATGCGACAAATACTCGTGGAGAAACGCCGTTAGAAACGGTATGCGATATTATATATGATCTGGAAATGGTTCAGTTTCTGGTAGAGCACGGGGCTAATGCCAACCCAAATTTCGGGAAAAAAGCGCTTCCATACTGGTTCGAGTTGTGGAAATATACGAGCGGCGTCAAAAACCCGTTTGACGATCCACTAATTCGTTATCTGATGTTTCACGATAAAATGTTTGTTGTTGGTTTGCCAGGACTGATATTGGCGATTATCGTGGGAATATGGATTGCTTTCAGATTGAATTATTCAAAACAAAAGAGAAATACTAAAAAGAGTAATTGAAAGACGGTAACGGTTCGATATGGTCGCTCCGTTACCGCTTTTCAATTTAATAATCTACGTAAATCTGTTTAATCCGTTCCGTCTGATAAATCTTACTTGCTAATCGCCGGGGGCGGGATAACTTCAATCAGGCGTTTGATGATGTCGTCCGTCGTCATGCCTTCCGCCTGCGCCTGGAAGTTGGCGCTGATGCGGTGCCGCAGGGCGGGGATGGCGATTTTGCGGATGTCGTCGATGGCGACCGAGAAGCGTCCGTCCATGGCGGCGATTGCTTTTCCGCCCTGAATGAGGAACTGACCGGCGCGGGGACCGGCGCCCCAGTCAACCAGTTCCTGAACGAACTTGGGCGCGTCTGACGATTTCGGGCGCGTTGCTCTGACCAGAGCCGCGGCGTATTTGACGATATACTGGCTGACGGCGACCGAATTGACCAGCTTCTGGAAAACGAGAATTGTCTTTCCGTTGAGGATGTGTCCGATTTCGACTTTTTCGCTTCGCGTCGTGGCGGCGAGAATGCGCTCTTCCTCTTCCAAAGTCGGATAATTGATTTTGATATTGAACATGAATCGGTCAAGCTGGGCTTCCGGCAGCGGATACGTTCCTTCCTGTTCGATGGGGTTTTGAGTCGCAATCGTAAAGAAC
>JAZMZV010000087.1:0-18942 GCA_045586185.1 Thermoguttaceae bacterium
AGCAGCGTAATGCAAGACCGTACTATCATATTCTTTTTTGGCGTTAACATCCAATCCCTGTTCTGTCAACCATTGAACCAGTTCCAAATTTCCGCTTTCGGCGGCGCAATGCAGAACCGTCGTTTTCCACTTGTTTTTATCATTGACGTCCAGCCCCTGCTTTACCAGCCATTGAACCATATCCAGGCTTCCGCTTTCGGCGGCGCAATGCAAGATTGTCCATTCGTAAGCGTCTTTTGCAAAGACGTCTGCGCCCTGTTCAACCAGCCACTGAACCAGTTTCAAATTTCCGCTTCGGGCGGCGCTGTGCAAAACCGTCAAATTCCAGCAGGATTCCGTTTTGACGTCCAATCCCAGTTCAACCAGCCATTGAACCAGTTCCAGATTGCCGCTTTGAGCAGCGTAATGCAAGACCGTGTTTCCGTCACTGTCCTCGGCGTTGATGTCGGCGCCGCGTTCCAGAAGCGCTTTAACGCGATTCAGATTGCCTGTTCCAGCGGAGTAAAGAAGGATGTTGATTCTGCCTGAATCGTCTGTCTGTGCACAATAGGAAAAATCAAATTTTCCATCCTGGAACATCTGTTCAAAACGTTGCACGTCTTGTTTCTTAAAATCCATGATTTTATATCTGGGGGGGGCTGGAGGGTTGAAATTATTGAACAATTGAATTATAGCGTATATATTGGTTGAATTCAAGAATGGGCGCGAAAAAAACTTTGCGAACTTTGCGTACTTTGCGTGAGGCTTTCTTCGGCGGATTTTATCCGCGATCCAGCAGGTCGGAGGGGGCGCCGCGTTCAAGTGTTTTTTGGAAGCTTCCGCCGGAAGCGTAACTACGTTCGCTACGCGAACTTCGTTACCGCCTTCCATACTTTGCGTTCTTTGCGGCTTAAATTTCTTCGGCGGACTTCGTCCGCGCCCCGGGGATGGTTTTCGGCTGCGTAATTCCGAATTCCGCATTCCGAATTCTGCATTCCGAATTGTCTCCCCGGGGGGGCTTTTATTTTCTTCTCAAATGGATACAATAAATATAAGATATTCTAAGTTTTAAGTGGTAAGTGGTAAGGACGCAAGCGACGCTCTCACTAACCACTAACAACTTTCCACTAACCACTATATTCGTAAGTTAAATCCGAGTTTCGGTTTGTTTTTATTGAAGGATAAAGCCATGTTACAAGTTTACGTCAACGGAAAGTTTTACGACAAAGATAAAGCCGTAGTCAGCGTGTTCGATCACGGTCTGCTGTACGGCGACGGCGTTTTCGAAGGAATGCGCTCATACAACGGGAAAGTATTTCGGCTGGAAGACCACATCAAGCGTCTTTACGAGTCCGCCCGATCCGTCTGGATTGACATCCCCATGACTCAGGAAGAGATGTGCAAGGCGACCAACGACACCCTCGCTCTGAACCAGATTCAAAACGGATACATTCGCCTGGTCGTTACCCGCGGCAGCGGAACGCTTGGGCTTGACCCCCGCAAATGCTCCAACCCCAGCATTATCATCATTACAGACTCCATCGCTCTGTATCCGGACGAACTGTATCAGAACGGTCTGGAAATGGTAACGGCGGCGACGATTCGCACCTCTCCCGCCATGCTCAGCCCGCGCGTCAAGTCGCTCAACTACCTCAATAACATCATGGCGAAAATTGAGGGCATTCAGGCTGGCTGCGACGAAGCTCTGCTGCTCAATCAAAACGGAGAAGTGGCGGAATGCACCGGCGACAACATCTTCATCGTCAAAGACGGCGTTTTAATGACCCCGCCGCTGGTTGCAGGAATTCTGGGCGGAATTACCCGTCAAACGGTTATCGAACTGGCGAAAAAAGCCGGTATCGAAGTTCAGGAAACCGCGTTTACCCGCCACGACATCTACTCGGCTGACGAGTGCTTCCTCACCGGCTCCGCTGCGGAAATCATCCCGGTTGTCAAGCTAGACATGCGTCCGATTGGAACCGGCAAGCCGGGCGAAACAACCTGGAAACTGATTAAACTGTTCAAAGAATTGGTTAATGGCTAGACCGAACCTGGATATTGAAGTTTACGAGGAATCGGCAATCGAGCCTGAGTTGAGCCAGGAAATCGGTCAGCATCTGTACGACTGCTTTTCCTGGCGACAGGCGATTAACGACCGCACCAGAACCTGGTACGGTCAGAAGCCGGAATATACCGTTATCGGGCGAGTCAACGGGATTCTTATCGCTCATACGGCTATCGTTGAACGGCGATACCTGACAAAAGACCAATGTCCCGACGGGCGCTTCCCAACCGATCCCGCCGTTATAGCGCAGGCGCAAATCGGCGCAGGCATTCAGGGCGTTAGCGTTGCTGAATCGTACCGCCGCCATCGTTACGGCATGGAAATCCTCACTGCCGCCATGATGCAGGCGATTGACGCCGGGTATCCAATAGCCATTCTCCACGCTCCGCACTCGCTCGACGCCTTTTATTCTTTGCTGGGCTGGCGCTGGGACAACGACGTCGCGTTTATTTTAGACGCCTGGAACAAGCCCGCTCACACTCAGCCGGGCAACTGCTGCATGACCGCGGATCTGACGTAGGAAGTGGTAAGTTTTAAGTGGTAAGTTTTAAGTGGTAAGTGGTAAGGACGCAAGCGCTCATCTCACTAACCACTTACCACTAACCACCTATTCTCGCAACTCGCAACTCGCAACTCGCAACTTCGAATTGTCTTTTTTGATTATTTTTGTAAAAATTTGGTCAAAATGAGATTTTTTATTTGAAAATGGATAATTCTATGCTATAATACAGAATAAGGTAGATTGGATATTTTCTGTCTGGCGCTATGCCAGAAGGAATCCAGTCTGGATAATTATTATATATTAATGACTGTTTTGCTTTCCCCGTTAAAGGACAAAACCATGAATAAACCTGTTGTATTATTTTCCCGCATTGTTGCGGCGCTGTTTGTTGTTGCAGCGTTGACTGTTTCGACGTTTGCAGATTACGTTCCGTTTGTCAAGGTGGACGTAAACGGTTATAATAACGGGGACAACAAAGCGAAATCCGGTACGCTTACAGGCTATAACGGGCTTAATTTTGCCAATGAGACGTTGACGAACACAGTTACGATTTCTCCAGACATTTCCGTTAAGGTCGATCGCGTTTCCACAACTAAAAACAGAGACCGCCAGTCCTCTAAAGGAGATGCGGTTACAAATGACTTTATCTTTGAACAAACAGTTAACGAGCCAATTACGGTTACACTTAACGGTTTGACGGTTGGAAAAGAATACTCGCTTAAGATTTATTCTCAAGACATTACTGCCAATAACGGTACGTCCGGTACATGGAATATAACTCAGGGCGAGACGACAACTCAAATTGGCGTCCAACCAAACACTACAGGAAACGCCAGCTACAAAACGACAGACTCTGCTACTTATTTGGCGTACACGTTTACGGCAGAAGCCAATACGGCTGTTCTGACGGGTCTTGCTACAGACCGCTTTGTTTTCCTCAACGGTATTGAACTCAATGAAGCCTACGACGCCGCGTCCGGCTACACCCGCTTTGACGTCAACTCCAACCAAAAAGACGGGTCTGAAACGCGAATTATGTCGCCTCGTTCTACGGAACTTTTTGTTGACAACACTAATACGTCCAACACCGCCACCGCAACGGCGCCGTCTGGAATTACAATGACGGTAACGTCTGACAACGTTCTCAATTCCAGAACGCGTAACAAGACCAACTCGTCAGCTGACATGAACATGTACAACGACTTTGTCTTTTCTTTAGCGAAAAAACCGTTTACGACAACGCTGGAAAATTTATCGGCAGACTCAATATATCGAATGACCGTTTACGCACTTGACCCATCTGGAGATCAGTCAGCCGGTATTTGGACAATGACCAACGCCAACGGCGAAGAATTGTTCAAAGCTACGCATAATCCAACCTTTTCCAACGCCGCTACGTGGTCGTTCACTCAAACGTTTAACCCGGGAACGACAAGCGTTTCCATGCTGGCAGAGCTTAACGGCAAGGCGTTTACGATGTTGAACGGTTTGGAACTTCAGGAAATTAACGCCAATACGTCAGATTACACGTGGGCTGCCGGTCGAGCGCAATGGCTTGCCGATGGCAAATGGATTGACAAAACCGGCGCTGCTGGCGTTCCCGCCGCTGGCGATATCTGCTACGTAACCAGCCCGGATCCGACGGGGATGAATACAAGCTACTGGGTTGAAACCACAACAACGCCTTTCGACGCAACGCTGGTTATGGCGTCCGGTTCCCGATTGATTTTCAAAAATAACGCAACGGCAAATGATATGATTCTCGACGGTGGCTTCATTCATCATGGAGAAGGAGATAAGACGTTCTCTTTGAGCGGTAAATTGTGCGTTACCAGCGATTCGACGATTGATATTGACGATGGCAGTAAGCGAACGCTGCAAATCAATTCCGTTATGACGGGGTCGGGCAATCTGACAATTAACGGCAACGGCGCAGCAAACGCTGTTGTTGATATAACAAGAGGTTACACAGGATACTCTGGAAATATCATTCTCAATAACGCCAACCTGAAACTGTCAACTGTCAACGGCTGCGCTGGCTCTGGAGATTTAAATATTCCAGAAACGTCTATGGTTACGCTTGATGGAACGAATTACCCGCTGCACTATATTAACAAATTAACCGGCTCTGGACCGATTTCCGTTACTAAAACAACCCGTTTTGACCTGGCGTCAAGCGATCCGCAGACGTACAGCGGCACGATTTCTGTTGTCGCCAATCAGCAAATGCATATTGGATACACCATTTCCGCCGATTTAGCGGCAGACGTCAATCTTCCCAACGCCACAATTAGCCTGGGGTCCGAGTCGAATTTAGGGCTGATTCATCAAAACAACAGCGCGGTCGTTTCCAGCCTCGTAATTGGAACGCTCAACGGCGTTGCCGGGTCGATAGTCCGCGCTTCCGGGTCTATTAATACCGGTTCAGCTAATTTTGCGACTCTTACTGTTGGTCAAGGCGATTTTGCCGGCGTTATGGGCGGGAGCAACTCTTCTCAAGTCAAAATGGCTTTGATTAAAAACACCGACGGTACGCTGACTCTTTCCGGCGCTAACGTTTACACCGGCGGTACGACCATTGAAGCAGGTAAAATTGTTCTCTCTGGCGCTGGCACGTTGGGGGCTGGCAAAACCACTATTGGAGAAAACGGAACGCTGGAATACAACGTTGCCGACGGCGCTGAGAAGACCGTTGGAATTACAGCCGCCAACGCGATTACCGGAACGGGTTCCGTTCTGAAAACCGGCGCTGGCGTTTTGAAAATCAATAACGAAAACGCTCCCGGCACGTTTACCGCAGATTCGTTCGCCGTCGAAGCGGGCGAACTGGACTTCAAAGGCGATTTCGCCGGCGATATGATTATCGGCGCTCAAGGCGTTCTTTCTCCCGGCAATTCGACGGGAACGCTCAGCGTTACTGGAAACGTAACCGTTGACGGTACGGCTCTGTTTGAATTCGGATCGTTTGAAGAAGGTCTGTTTGACCAGTTGTTCGTTCTCGGCGACGGTAACAAGTTCACCGCCGGCGATTCTACGATTGAAATCGCCTTCCTGAACAATGATCAAGACGCCTGGATAACGCCTGGCAGCGAGTATCTGCTGGTTTCTGACAACGGGTTCCAGGTTGGCGACTTCACCTCCTGGTTGACAGACAACTACGATGGACTGTTAGGTCTGAAAGGCACAGCGGACGGCTTGTATCTGGTTGCCGCTGGGGCTGCCCCGGGAACCGGCGTTCCGGAACCGTCCACGTGGGCGCTGCTGGCGCTCGGGGTTTGCGGTTTGCTCTATTTGCGTAAACGCAGTTAGGAATTAGGAGTGAGGAGTTACGCTTCGCACTCCTCTCACCTCCTGTTTTAAAAGCCGCCCGGGAACTGACGTTCCCGGCTCGCCTTGTTTTTTAAAACTTCGCGAACATACTCCGCATCTCCGCGCCTCCGCGTGAGATTTTTCCGGGCGTCTCGCACCACGGCTCCTCACCCCTCACTCCTAACTTGAAAAACGCCGCGCTATAGAATTTTTCTATATTTTTTCTAATCTTCCCTCCCAGCCCCTTGACAAAATCTTTATATATAGTAAATTCTCAGGATAATTTATTGTAGAGTTGCGATATGTAATATAGCCACGCGCGCGTCGAATGGTTCTACGGTGTACAGATCAAACGAATCGCGATGGCGCCAAACAATCGTATTTTTCAGGAGAAATCCTTAAAGCACATGCCAACTATTAACCAATTAGTTCGTAAGAATCGCAAGATTCCTCGCAAGTTCAGCAAATCCCCGGTTTTGGAGCAATGCCCTCAGAAACGCGGCGTCTGTCTTAACGTCCGTATTATGACCCCGAAGAAACCGAACTCGGCACAACGAAAAATCACTCGTGTTCGTTTGTCCAACGGCAAAGAAGTTACCGTCTACATTCCAGGCGAAGGGCACAACCTTCAGGAACACAGCATCGTCCTGGTTCGCGGCGGTCGTGTTCGAGACCTTCCGGGCGTTCGCTATAAGGTGGTTCGTGGAACTTTGGATACTCAGGGCGTCAAAAACCGTAAACAGGCTCGCAGCCGTTACGGCGCCAAGAGAGATAAAAAGTAGTCCAACGTTTCGTTTTTTGCATCCATTAACCATCGAAGCAGTCTGAACTTGTAATAAATCGCAATTGCATTTAATCAGATTGTTTTCCCAGAACATATAGAGGAATAAATACCATGGCTAGAATTACTGCCAGTCGCAAACAACTCAAGCCAGATCCCAAGTACGGGTCTCTGGTCGCTGCCAAATTCGTCAACTGCCTGATGTGGGACGGCAAAAAGAGCACGGCTTACCGCGCTTTCTATGACGCCCTGGACATTTTGGCAACCCGTTTTACTGACGTTCCGTCAATCGAAGTTTTCACCCAGGCTCTGGAAAACGTCAAGCCGAACATTGAAGTCCGCTCCAAGCGAGTCGGCGGCGCGTCCTACCAGGTTCCTATGCCCGTTCCGAAGAACCGCCAGCAGGCGTTGGCCATCCGCTGGATTCTGACCGCTGTTCGCGATAAGAAGGGCAAGCCGATTTCTGAAAAGCTCGCTGACGAACTCACCGCCGCTTATAAGAAAGAAGGAACCGCGTACACCAAACGCGAAAACGTCCATCGTATGGCGGAAGCCAACAAGGCGTTTGCTCACTTCGCCTTCTAATTCAGGCTGCAATACAATTCAACTTCAAAACGCGTTCGATATTTATCGAGCGCGTTTTATTTTATCGAGATTAACAGGATTTCAAATTTCACTTGAGATTTCTTGTATTTTGAGCGTTTTTCTTTCCTCCCCCCGCTACAATTAATTCTTTAAAAGAGTATAATGAAGTATTAAACAGCGAGATGTTCGATGGAGACAAACGATGGAGCGTTGTTAGTTCCTCTCGCCGCTAATCAAATAATTAATAGTTATAACTTCCTGAATACAGTACTGCCATGGCCGCCAAATCCACCTCGTTTCCGTTACAGAATTTGAGAAATATCGGGATTATCGCCCATATTGACGCCGGGAAGACGTCCCTGACCGAGGCGATGCTGTTCTATTCCGGGTTCGCCCATAAAATTGGTCAGGTTGACGACGGAACCACGACAACCGACTACGACGAAGAAGAGCAGGAGCGCGGGATTACGATTTATTCCGTCGCCGTTCCAATTCAATGGAACAACTGCGTATATAATATTATTGACACGCCCGGTCACGTCGATTTTACGGCGGAAGTCGAGCGTTCGCTGCGCGTTTTGGACGGCGCGGTTATTGTCTTTTCCGCTCGCGAAGGCGTCGAAGCCCAGTCGGAAACCGTCTGGCGTCAGGCGGAAAAATATCACGTTCCGAAAATCGCGTTTATCAACAAAATGGACCGCGAAGGGGCGGACTTCTACGCCACCGTTCAGGAAATGGAAAAGCGTCTGGACTGCAACCCGATCGTTCTGGCAATTCCCGTCGGAGCGGGGCCCGCTCATACGTCAGACCCGTTCCGCGCCGTTATTGACCTCATTCAAATGAAAATGCGGGTCTATGATCAGAATTCAGATGGAAAAAAGTTCACCTTGGAGCCGATTCCGGACGACATGGCGGACGACGCGGAAATGTGGCGCGCCCAGATGCTGGATCAACTGACCATGTTCAGCGACGAGTTGTCGGAAGTCCTTTTGTCAGAAAAAGAACCGTCTCCGGAACTGATTCGCAAGGTCATTCGTCAGGCGACGATTAACGACATGTGCGTTCCGGTTTTCTGCGGCACAGCGCTGCACAAAATCGGGGTCCAGATGGTCTTGGACGGCGTAGACTATTATCTGCCTTCTCCGCTGGACAAACCGCCGGTAGAAGCGGAGGAAGTCGGCGGGAAAAAAGCCGGGCAGAAAGTCCTTCTCAAGCCCGATCCGAAAGAACCTCTGGCGGCTTTGCTGTTCAAAATCGTTCCTGACAAACACGGCGATTTCTGTTTCTTACGCATTTATTCCGGAACTCTCAAAGCTTCGTCCCGCGCTCTCAATCCCGGCAGAAACATCAAAGAAAACATCCCTCAAATTTGGCGTATTTTGGCTGACGACCGGGAACAGGTTCCTGAAGCGACGGCGGGCGAAATCGTAGGCGTAATCGGCTTGCGCGGCTCGTCGACGGGCGACACAATCTGTGACACTCACCATCCCGTTTTGCTGGAATCCATCTCGTTCCCGGAAACGGTTATTTCGATGGCGATTGAACCGGAGACGTCGACGGACAAAAAGAAGCTCGAAGAGACGCTGGAAATGCTGCGGCGACAAGACCCGACGTTCACTGCCAAGGTCGACCCGGACACCGGACAGACGCTTATTTCCGGCATGGGCGAACTTCATCTTGAGGTTATCAAGCACCGCATTTTGCGAGACTTCAAGCTCAACGTCCGCGTCCATCATCCTCGCGTTTCGTATCGAGAAAGCATTCAAAACGAATCGACGGCAACTGGCGAATGTCGGCGCGTTATTGCCGGCGCTCCGCACTTTGCGGACGTTACAATCAAGATGGAGCCGCTGCCGGAAGGCGAACAGCAGGTTCTCGTCGTTCCGGGGTTTGACATGTCGGCAGAAGAGCCGGAATTCCCGATGGAGTACTGGCAGGCGACGGTCGAAACGCTCAAAGACCAGGGCGCCAGCGGCTCGTTTGGATTCCCGCTTATCGGCGTCAAGATGACCGTTTTGGGCGGCGTCGCCAAAGAGGGCGAATCGAACGAAGTCGCGTTCAGAATCGCCGCGGCGGACGCGTTCACAAAAGCCCTGAAAAACGCCGGATACCAGATTCTCGAACCCGTCATGAAGATTGAGATTACCTCGCCGGACGAATGCGTCGGCGACATCGTCGGAGACCTTCAGCAGCGCCGCGCTATTGTCAGCGGCACCAACCCCAGAGGGAAGTCCACGGTTATCAGCGCGACCGCGCCGCTGATCAACCTGTTTGGGTATTCCAACGCCGTTCGCGGTCTGTCACAGGGACGCGCCTCGTTTTCCATGGAACCGCACAGCTACGCTCCCGCCCCCAAGGACGTGGTAGACAGCTTTATGTAATAGTCTATTCCCTACTCCCTACTCCCTATTCCCTACCTACGATTCCTGCTCCTGACGTTGGCGTTGTCTTCTGTTACATTTGCAGAGGACTGGGCGCATTTCAATACGGCAGACGAAACCGTTCTGGCGGAATTGGATCGCGTTTATTGTCAGGAACCGTATATTAAAGCTCTCAACGCGGCAGACCAGCTCAAGGCGACTGCCGGGACAGCTCTGGTTCCCAATGGCGATTCGTTCGTTCCGCTCAAGTACGCTGCCGCGCTGGGACGAAACCGCTCTTTGACGGCTCAGGAACGGGCGATCTATCAAAGCCGGTACGAATCGACCGCAGCAGAGCTTTATCGTCAGGCGATTGCTCAAGAGTATTTATCTGCTCGGATGGCGGCTTTGTGGCAAGTCTACAAACTGTATCCCTCCGCCCGCGCCGCGCAAACGGCTTTGGATAATCTGTCGGAATACTTTTATGTAACAGGTCAGTACGAACCGTCGCTCAACGTTCTGGACGAATTGGCGTCCGCGCCGTGTTACGATTCCAGCGTTCTTCCGATTGAACAGCTCAACGCCCGGCGTTTGCTGTGCCTGTTTGGAAAATGCTCGCTCCTTTCCGGAACTGAATTTGAGAAAGAACAAACCGCTCTCAAAGAGCAGTTAGCGGAATTCAAACAGCGCTATCCCCGCGCCGTCGGTTCCATGGGCGGAAAGAAAGTCGATTTAAACGCGTTCCTCGCCGACGCCTTTTCTCGAATCGCGCCTGATGATACGAACGATTCCGCTCAGACGGAGCCTAAAAGCGCTTATCGCGTTGACGCCGCCGGTTTATGGCGAACCGGGGCAGGGCAGGAGCCGGAACTGCTGGCAGATGACGGCGCGCCGGACTCGGTCAAGGCTCTGTACAACGGCTCTTTTGACAACGCTTGCGTAACGGGCGACGGTCTGATCTTTGCCCGAATTGGGACGCCGGACGCTTACGAGAACCCCAATCGGCGCGCGCCGCTGGAGTTGGGCAACCGTCTTGTTTGCGTCGATTCCCGCCAGTTCGACGCCCTCGCGTGGGAGAAATCGCCCACCAGCGCCAATTCCCGCTGGCTCGCTCCTCTGCATTACGATACCGGGCGCTTGTACGCTGTCGAGGTTCAAACGACGACCGCTGCGTACGAGCTTACCGTCGTCTGCATGGACGCCGCGTCTGGAATGGAACTGTTCAGAACGCGGCTTCTTTCAACGCCGCATAAACCGACTGTTGGGTTCCGTTTCGATTCTCCTTTTACCTTCACGCTGATCGTTGAAAAAGATGCCGACAACCGCGCCGAGTTTGAGATAAGCCGTACAACCGGCGAAATTGAACGTCTGAAGACGAAATAGCGCCAATTCTGCTATACATATTATACAAACTCCCCAAAAATTATCAAAAATTTTTTAAAAAATGTCTTGAAAATTCTAAATTTATGTTATAATGAATAATAAGGTAAATTATATAAATATCGTTCGCGGTTGAAATATACCCACATTATCGATTGGAATAAAATAATGAAACGTACAATTGCAAGTTTGCTGTTTTTGATTGGTTTGTCGTTTGCTGTTACAACGTACGCTGACGTTATCGAGTACTTTAACGACTTCAGCGTTGGAAAGGTGGCGCCTGGATCTCAGGCGAAATGGTCTCAGACCACGGATTTGCGACCCTGGTATTCCAACTTGCGCTATTATAAATCTGGCGGCAACGACAATATTCGTTTTGACCTCGGAACAGGATTTATTAAGCAGGCTAGCGGTACGGGTTCCGGCACTATTCAGATTGAGGCTTCCAGGTTCTTGTCGTCAGCAACCGCTTACGACTTGACAGCCGGCGATCTGGTTTACGAATGCTGGTATGCCTGCGACTGGAATGGCGTTAATCCTGGCAGTTTTCACCACGGCATTTCGATTAACAATAATCAAATGTTGTTTATTTATCATCCTGGATACCAAAACGGCGACGGCAGTATTAAGGGCGCTTTTAGAGTTGAAGGTAAAATCGGCAATCAGAATATTGGTTTTGTTCCGCCGATTGGAAACTCTACCGATTCCACGATGATGAAATTGACCATTCATCGAGACGAAACCGCTGGCAACTACGTCTTTAAAACTGAATTCGGCTTGGCGTCTTCAGGAGAATACACGTATTCCCATACTTACACCTGTCCGCTTGAAACCTTCGATTCTGTTGGCGGAATTAAATCTATTGGACCTTATAATTACAAAGAAAATAACGCTGTTCTTCGCAATCTTACTCTGGTAGCGCCATTTTCAGACGCTGAGTTTGCAAAAGCCCAGGATCATGCTACTGCTATGGAAACCGTCATTTCTACAGCTCAGCCAGTTCACTGGTACAAATTTGACGACCGGTCTACCAATATTATTGCAGATTACGGTTCCAGTCCCGTTGAAGGAGCTGGCGCTTCCAGAAACGTTGACATGTCAGCGATTTCAGAACTGCATCAGGTCGCGGATTTCAGCGGGAACAATTCCAAGGTTGATCTGACGGGCACATCCAACATCACAGGCGACTGGACTGCGGAATTTTATATCAATCCTCACAACATTTCAGGTCGTCAGTCATTGGTTTCCGGCGATAACGGTTCATTGCGCTGGATTATGAACAACGGTAAACCCGGATTTACAAAATGGGGCGCGTACGACGCGGAATTCAAAGGCCCGGATGGAACCAGCGCATTTAGTTATGATCTTTCACAATTGGTTGACCAATGGATTCATGTCGCTTACGTCAGACAGGGCGACGATTTGTTCCTTTATATTAACGGCGAGCTGGTCGGCAAAAATGCTTCAAACCAACCTGCTATTGATTTGCCAATTTCGCGAACGATTGGTTCCAATGGCGACGGCGAGGCGTTTGCCGGCATAGTTGACGATATCGCGTTGTATTCTTCCGCCATGACGGCTGATCAGGTTTGGACGCACGCCTTCCCTGAATCGATATGGTATTATAATGTCAACACGAATGATATGTCCGCCGAGAATTGGACTATTGACGGTACGGATAAAAGGGGCGCCTGGTTTATCAAAAATGGCGACTCGAATACAGAAACGTATGACAAGCCGGTAATTCTGGACGCAGATGGATCGTTCCAAATCGACACAGATAAGAACCTGATTCTGTCCGGCATCGTTTCCGGCTCTGGCGCATTGGAAAAAATCGGCGCTGGTAAGCTTACGCTTTCCGGCGACAATGACTATACTGCCGTTATGAAGGTTTCAGAAGGTACGCTTGCTCTGACGGGCGACGCGCTCAAGGCGAACAGCCCCATTGAAATCGCCAGCGGCGCAACGTTGGAATACTACGTTCCGTCTGACGAAAAACAGCTGACGTTCTCAAACGACGCAACCATTTCCGGCGGAAACGTTATCAAGACGGGCGATGGCAAACTGAAAATTTTGGCAACAGGCGATCAGTTCCAATCGGATCTTTTCACGGTTGAAGCGGGCGAACTGGACTTTAAAGGTCAGTTAGCCGGCGATCTCATAGTTAGTGAAGGCGCGGTTTTCTCGCCCGGCAATTCTGTTGGTCACGTTGACATTGACGGAAACTTCATACTTGACGGCGGAACGCTGTTGATTGAAATGGACGAATCCGGCATCGACACCATGACTGCCAATTCATTTGACTTGGATAATGGTTTGATTTCCTTTACGTTGACAGACGATATTCCGTGGGGAACGTCATACGACATTCTTACCGCGACAAGCGGCGAATCTTTCGAAGAAGGTATTATTGATCGAATTCTCAACGGACAAACGCTTCCTGATTACTTTAGTCTGTATCTCGCAGGAGATGGCAGTATTGTCAGAATGGACATTGACCGCAACGCCATTCCGGAACCGTCGACCTGGGCGCTGATGATTCTCGGCGCCGCCGGACTGCTCTACTGGCGAAAACGAAAGTAAAAGGTAACAATCTCGGGGAGTGCGGCGGCTTGCCGCCGCCTTGTCCAACGAGTTGCGAGAACGCTTGATGTAACGTAAATCTCAGAGTTCGCTTGCGTTGGCTAGTCGCGAGGTTGTTGAAGAATTTATTTATTATGGCACGTCTTGAGTACGTGTGCGGGTCATTGGTTAAGGCTGCGCCTAGGGGCGCCGCACTCCCCGATAATGGAATCGAACCATCTTGAACTTCCCGATTATTGGCCTCATGCGCCTAAACATATTCTTTCTAAAAACGGAACGTATTTCGTTACTGCGGCTACATATCATAAAACGCACTTTTTCGTTCATCCGCAGCGCTTGGACGTATTGCAGCGCGGGCTTCTGAAACTTGCTAATCAGTACGGCTGGCAGCTTGAGGCGTGGTGTATTCTTTCCAACCATTATCATTTTATCGCTCAATCTCCTCCTGATGGAGCAGGGTTGTTATCCACAATAATTTCGATATTACATTCAAAAACAGGTCGTTGGGTAAATCAATTAGATCAAACGCCTGGCAGAAAAGTTTGGGATAATTATTGGGATTTGCGCTTGTTATATCACAAGTCATATTTAGCGCGTCTTCACTATACGCATGCAAATGCAGTTCATCATGGTTTAGCAGAAAAGCCAAGCGATTATCCATGGTGTTCTGCTTCGTGGTTTGAACAATATGGAACTCCATCTATAGTTAATACGGTTTATTCCATGCCGATTAGCAAACTAAATGAAATGGATAATTATTAAGCGCTTGCTTCCGGGGGGATTGCGGGTCGTTGGACAAGGCGGCGCCTAGGGGCGCCGCACTCCCCGATTTTCGAAAAATTTTTAAAAATTTTCTTTTAAAATGCGTACATCTTTTCTGAATTTATGTTAAAATATAGATTAAGTAGTAGTATAAGAAAATATATCTCAAACCGTTTTTCCGTTTTCGGGTATTCCGAACGGGGGAATTCGTTTTGCGATTTAACCCAACAATACGTTTATTAGAAAGCGCGTATCCAATGTTACATTTACGTCGAATCGCAGTTGTTTTGTCCTTTGTTGCGTTGTCAGTCAGTTTCGCCTGCGCGGACGTTGTTTCCTACTTCAATTTTGATGACGGGAATTACGTCAATTCTCAGCTCACGCCGACTGTTAACGGTACTCCAACTTCCATTACCGGCAAGTTCAATCAAGGGATGAACTACGGTCTTGACGACCGGTGGGTCTTTACCGGCGATCAGCTTGTCAACTTCTTGTCATCAATAGACAAAACCTGTACGGTCAGTTTTTGGGCGCAATCCAATAGCGACACCGTCTCAACCGGACAATATAAACAGGCGTTTTGGCTAACCGGCAGCGAAGCCATTGACGCTAATCTGGCTGCGAACAGCCAAAATTATCGCAATATGTTTACGCATTATGCGTACAGCAACGGATCCGCTTTATATTTCGACTCCGGTATTAACAGTTATGACCGAATCAGCACAGGCACTTCAGCTGACACCTACCCAACAGACGAATGGGTGCATTGGGCGTACGTTAAAGACGCCAACAATGGTACAATGCGCGTTTACAGAAACGGCGTTGAACTGGTTAGCGGTACCGGTAAAAACCGCAGCATTGAAGGCATCGTTGCCATGACAATCGCGAACAACCTGTCCGTTCAGATGGACGATTTCGTCGTTGACAACCGAGCGTTGTCTTCAGGAGAAGTTCTCGCCTTGGCAACGTCTCAAACCGCTTTGGTTTCAGACGTCATGAACCGCTCTCTGAGCAACGCCAGCATGGAAATCAGCCCCGGCGGAATCGGAACCGTCGGAACGATGCGATTCATTCAGCAGGAAAACATGGCATACGGTCGCGGAGATTACGCTTCACAGATAAATATTGCTGGAGGCGCTGGCGCAAATCGCGCTGTTGACGGCAATACCAACACAACGTGGGGCGGCGGCAGTATGATTCACACCAACGGCGGCGCGGTCGGCGATTGGTGGCAGGTTCAATTTTCGGACACTGCTGTGCCAGTTGACAAGGTTACCATCTGGAACCGAACGGAGGGCAACGGCTGCGACCAACGTTTGGGGAACTTCACTCTGAATTTCTATACAGAAGACCCGTCTGCTAACGCTGACGCAGCTCCGGTTTATTCATATCACTATTCTGGAATTTTCCCCGGCGGTCAAGGATCAATTGACATTCCAGATACGTTTAACGCTAATTGGGTTCGTATTACCAACGGCATTGCTCAACCGTTAAATATCTCCGAAGTTCAGATATACACGCCGACCGACAACGGCGGCTTTTCCGCTCCAAGCGCTAACGGCGCGATGATCGACGGTAAAAATTATCAGACGTATAACCTGACGTTGTCTGACAATTCCGTTTTGACGATGGACGTAAACGGCTCTGCAATGGATAAACTGTCGGTTTCCGGCGCTTTAGCCATGGGCGGAACGCTCAAGCTTAATGTTATGGACGCCAGCGCGATTACCGCCGCCGACATTCCCAATCTTTTGGCTGCCAATTCGTTCTCTGGAAAGTTTGATCAAATCGTTTTCACTGGCGACGACCTTGCTGCGTTTGAAAGCAAAAATATTGTAATTCGCAGTTTCGAGGGGATGAACCTTCGCTCTGAAGAGATCGTTCACTGGATAGCCAACCCGGAAGATAAAAACTTTGCCAACGTTAATAACTGGTCTTCTAATCCGGATGGTCAGAACGTTGGCGTTGGTCTGTATGCAGACGAAGCTGCCGATATGACGCTCGATACGTCAATGTCGCTTGGTTATATGCACTTTGGATACAGTCATGTTGTTGGGGAAGCGTCTTTGACGCTCAAAAACGGCGCAAATCTCTCTGTTACCGGCATGGGAATTGGGGAAAACTCCAGAAACGCTCCAACTACGCTTACTGTAGAATCCGGCGCAACTCTTACCGATTCTGGAGACCTGTACGTTGGACACGATGGTCTTGGAATTCTCAACGTAACCGGCGGTACGGTTACAACCAACAAACTGCGTCCTGGCTATAATGGCGCAGGAACAGGCGTTGTAAACATATCTGGCGGCGAAGTTACAGTTAATGCTGAATCCGAAATCGGCAACCAGGGAAAGGGTCAAATCACGGTTTCCAATAACGGCAAACTGACGTTTGCCAGCACGGTTCGAATTGCCAACAATGGCGGCGGTCCGTCGTTTATCAATCTGGAAGACAACGCCCAGATGAGCGTCAAATCCCTGTTTGTCGGTCAGCGCGGAGCGAATTTGGGAACCATGACGCTCTCTGGCAATTCAAAATTGACTGTTACAGACCATCTTGAAATTGGCACGGATTCCGGCTCCAAAGGGTCTGGAACCATGACGCTGAAAGACAACTCAGTTGTAGACGTTACCGCTACTGGCAACAACCGGGTTCGCATTGGTTATAATGCTGGAACGAGTACGCTTAACGTTTCGGACAACGCCTCGTTCACGGTCAAAGGGTACAGTTTTCTTGTTGCTGATAACACAACAGGCATTATCAATCAGTCCGGCGGAACCATAAACATCTCCACCAACAATCCAACTTATACTGGCGACCAGACAGGCGGCAAAGCGATTTTCAATATTTCCGGCGGTCAATTTAACGTGAACAATCAGTTTTTTGCCGGTACGCGCGGAATGTCGACGATCAACCTGTCGGGAACCGGCGAATTCAATGCGAATCAGCAGTTTACCGGCGCGCCGGGATACGCTTTGAATTCGTATTCGTATGTCAATCAGACTGGCGGAACGTTTAACGCGAAAGCGGGTATTGTGTACGGCTTGTACGCCAACCAGGGGTCGGGCGTTTACAATCTTGAAGACGGAACTCTCAATACGCCGTCTATTACCCGAAAAGATGGGTATAACAATATGAATACCCAGTTTTACATGTCTGGCGGCGTTGCCAACATCGAAACGCTGGCGATTCCCGCTCACGTCTCAGGAGGATCGTTAAACGCCGGTACAATCGACACAACGCTCAGCTATAAGGACACGTTCGCGCAGTCCGGCGGCGTTTTGACCATTGGCGGAACGGACACAATCGGTACGACGACTATCACCGGTTCGTATCTGGCGACAACTCCGATAGACGCAACCAACATTGGCAGAACAGGAACTGCGTTCCAGGATTCCAACTACAATACGACCTTTCTTCCTTCGCTTGCCAATGACGGCAACTACAACGACAGCAACTTTTCACATACCGGTACAGGCAACGTTGCTCATTATTGGGGCGTATCGTATGGAGAAGACGTCAACTTCGGCAAGGTTGTCATTTACAACCGCGACTTTGAGGGCATTAACTCACGACTTACAGACGGCGTTGGTTTTTACGTTGACGTTTTAGACGGCTCAGACAATGTCGTTTGGCGCTCGCAAACCTACCAAGGCGGCGGACACAAGGGATTTATCGTTGACGTTCCGTATGACGTTACCGGTCAGAAAGTTCGCGTCGTTCGCGGCGCCGCAACGACCGCCCCGCTCAACCTGACGGAAGTTGAAGTTTTCGCTTACAGCTCTGAAATCGATACATCCAACATGCCGACGATGAAGTTTGAGATTCAGAATCCCAACAGCTACGACCAGCTCGTCTTGCAGGGCGATTCGTTCGACATCGGTTCCGGTTTAGCCGCTTTGGACATTTCCTCATTGGATCCGAGCGCTTTGCATACGCCGAAGGGATCGACGACCCTGTTTGAGCTGATTGCTCTGCCGGACAGCGTTGACATTTCGGGCGTCTTTGCAGATATTGCTTTGCCGGAACTCGACGAAGGATATTCCTGGGATCTGGCTCAGCTGTATACAGACGGCATTATCGCCTTGATCGCGCCGCAGCCTTCTCCGAACGAAATTCCTGAACCGTCAACCTGGGCGCTGCTGATTCTCGGCGCTGCGGGACTGCTCTACTGGCGGAAGAGAAAGAGCAATAAATAATTTCGGGGGTGCGCTTGCGTCGGGGAATGCGGCGGCTTGACGCCGCCTTAACCAAAGCCCCGCTGAATAACAGCGACGATGCCAAAAAACTTTTCGGATCGCGAGCAAAGCTCGCGATTTTTCTTTTGCGGCAGAGGACTGCCGCGATCCGGACTGAACGAAGTTTATCGCGAGACGTTGGACAAGGCGGCGCCTAGGGGCGCCTCACTCCCCGACCTTCGGCTCGTCGCACACTTCTCGTCGCACTCCATATTTTCCCCCCGGGCGTCTTGACGTCAGGCAAAAAGGGGGTATAATATATAGAAAGGAATTATCAATTAGTTAATCGCAGCGCAGCGTTGCGCTTGCGTAATTGCTAATTGCTAATTGCTAATTACTAATTTTATATAAATCATGAAAAAACTTTACAGCGGTAACGAAGCCATCGCTCGCGGCGCGTA
>JAZMZV010000088.1:0-5209 GCA_045586185.1 Thermoguttaceae bacterium
AAACGCCCCCCTTGACAAAAAGCTTGTCAATGGGAGCAATTGTCGTTCCGAGAAATACGAAAACCAATGTAGGCGATTGCGGCTGGATTGAGCAGACGATTGATTTTAATCTCCAGGACTATAGTTCATTCATCGAAGAACCTAAAGTCAATCCCTATCCGCTGACGGCTCGCATGTATCTGGTCGACAGCCGAATCGACAAACGATACCACGGCGTTCGACGGATCGACGTTCTGGTCAACGGAAAAGTCGTTTACAGCCGCGGCGTTTCAGATGCGGTCAAATCCAACTGGGTGGAATTCCCGCTGGAACCGCCCGCCGACGGAAGCAAGCTGTTCCGCGTCGTCGTTCGCGTAACAGAACTCACGCCGGTTACAGACCATACCAGCTGGGTCTTCGTCGGTCCGCTGATTGTGTATTGAAAGAAACTCGCTTGACATACCTTCTCATTTCTGCTATGCTTAATTGAGAAATCAAACCGGAACGGACAAACCGTTCCGGCGGTTATTGCACTTTGATTATCATATTTCAACCTGAACAATAGGGGAGAAGATTCATGCTGACGGTACGTACAATGGAACAATCGGAACGGGAAGAAGTCGCGGCTCTGATTTACGATTCGACCAACGCCTGGTATAAGAAAAACAGGGGATTTATCGCCTTTGGCGACGTGGCGGGGGCGCGGCAAATCGTCGATACGTACGAACTGCTCGACCCGGGCTGTACGCTGGTCGTTTATGACGACGTTCAGAAGCGCCTCGCCGGCAGCTGCTTTTATCACCCGCGCCCGACGCACGTCTCGCTGGGCATTCTCAATTCCCATCCAGACTACGCAGGGCAGGGCGCTGCCAAGATGCTGGCGGCGCGCATTGCCGATATTGCGGCTGAGCAGAACAAGCCGCTGCGGCTGGTGTCCTCCGCGATGAATCTGGACTCGTTTTCCGTCTATTCCCGCCTCGGGTTCGTCCCGACGGAGTTCTTTCAGGACACCGTTCTGACAGTTCCCGCTGAGGGCGTTTCCGTTCCGGTTCCAGACGGATTCCAGCTTCGCAGCGCGGTTTTGGGCGACGTGGACGCGATGGCGAATCTGGAAATGACGGTGCAGGGCATCGACCGCCGACAGGACTTCCGTTACTTTATCGAGAACCAGCAGGAAATCTGGACGACGACCGTTCTGGAGCGTCTTTCCGACGGGAAGATTACGGGATTTCTCGTCGCTATCAATAACGACGGAACGACGACCGCCGGTCCCGGCTGCATGCTCAACGAGGACGCCGCGCTGGCGCTTATCGGATACGAACTCAACCGGACGCCCGGCAAAACGAGAATTGTTATCGTTCCGTCGCGGTTTTCTGCTGTGGTTCAGTTCCTCTACAGCCAGGGCGCGAAAAACGTCGAAACGCACATTTCCCAATGCAAAGGCGAGTTCATCAAACCCAACGGCGTCGTTATTCCCTGCTTCCTGCCGGAAAGCGCGTAACGAACTATACCTTGTCCAATTTTGCTCAGCTAGCACACGGATTCTACTGATTAAACTGATTAACGCCGATTGTTTGTTTGGCAGTTCTGACGTTATTATTTGATTGTTAGAATTCTAATAATGAATGGATAGTCAATAACAAATGAATCTGAATTAACTAATCGGCGTATATCTGTTTTGTCCGTCAAATCCGTGTGCTGACTGACCTGGAAAAAATTCTTATTTCCCTTTCTCCCACTGTGACGGCTTTGGAAACAGCTCGGTCAAGACCTGTTCGACGTCGGGCGAAAAGGCGCGGTCGACGTGGTTGAATATCCGGATTCCGTCCGCGCTCATCTTTTGACGAAGTATCGCCGCCGACGGCCGCCGCGATTCCCGATACAGAATCTGGCGGCAGTTGAGCGGAGGTTCGTTATACGGATAGAACTCGTTTTCGTACAGAGTGTCGTCGACATAGGGAGAGTCCGCCAGAGCGTATTTGTTACACAGCTCCCGGAGTTTGGACTTCTCGTAAACGTGCGGCATGTGCGTAGAGAAATCGTAGAGCGTCTTTCCGTTGTCGTACAGGGCTTCAAAGGTTAGCTTCTTCTGCCGAGTCCATTCTCGAACCGGCTTCCAGTCCGCCAGCTTTTCCGGCGTCATCGTTCCAATTATCCATGGTCGGCGCAGGTCTGACAGGGCGATGGGTCGTATAAAATAGATGTCGTCCATCATCCAGACGAACGTTTCTGCAACGCGGCCGTCCGCCATGGCGACAAGCATTTTCTTCGCTCTGTCCTGACGCGGCAGACAAATCCGCGCGTCGTAAACAGGGCAGGGCAGCCAGTTCCCAACGTACCATTCCGGACGATCGCCGACAATCCAGACGTCGACGGGCTTCTCAAAGTTCGCGTCGACCGACCGGAGCGAGAATTTCAGCTCGTTCCCGCGCGCCATGCTTGCAATCCACGGATAAACCAGACACTTTGGCTCAGTCATTTTCTTTTCCTTTCTTTTTGAGGGAAGAATAGTCTATTAACCTGAGCCTTATTATCCGTCAAAACGTTTTCGTGTCAAACGTTTTTCTTACTGAAAGAACTTTGGTTTGCCGGGTTCGATTCCTTAATCGTTGTTGTTGATAATCTCGCCGCCCGCCCGGGTGCACAGCGCAGAGACAATCGACAAGTCCGTTTGTTCGCTGAGGAACTCGACGTGCCCGTCGGCAAACGCCGCGTTGACGCCGCCGAAATGGTCAGAGCGCATCTCGTTTTCCGTAACTTTCGGGTCGTTGATTGCGCCGGACTGATCGAAGACGTTCAGACCGTTAATCCATTGCCCGTCAGCCCAGCCGGAATCTTCGCTGACCATGATTGTAAAAGACGTCCCGTCGAGAATTTCGCCGACTTTAATCGGGCGGTCGTAGAGCAGCGTTCCCCGGGGCGGATCGTTGGGCAGCGGCAGCGTTCTGCCGGGATAGTCGATTCGTTCGCCGTACATTCCGCCGTAGTCTGACCCGCCGTATGTCACGTTTTTCGTAACAGCAACGTCTTTGAAAATCGACTTGTTACCGACTTTGAACTCTTTCTTTTCCGTGCCGGCGTTGGCGGAACACGTTCTCATCGGCTCAGCCTGCGCTTCCGGACAGATAAACATCGACAGGAGCGTTTTTCCCGCCGGCTCGTTTGCGGCGTCATAGTAGACTTTATCGAAATTGATTAAATCGTAGACGCTCTGCTGTTCCATCATGGGCAGAATATACGCCGACCAGGCGAACCCGCGCCAGTCGCTTTGCGGAAGCTGAACGCCGTTGACGTACGTGCCGGGCATGTTGACTCCGCCTTGCGGAAACGCCTTGTTGGCGGTATGGTACGACTGCAGGCCGACGCCCATCTGCTTGAGATTGTTTTTGCACTGAAGATTTCTGGCGGACGCTCTCGCGGCTTGCACCGCCGGCAGGAGCAGCCCAATCAGGACGGCGATAATCGCGATAACGACCAGCAACTCGACAAGCGTAAACGCTCGCCAGTTTCGATAAAAACGGTGATTCATATTAACAAAACAGATATGTCAGGAAAGAGATTTCTCCTTCCTGCTCGAACCCGCCGTTCGTCCCCGGCAAACGACAAATTCTCGAAGCGACCGGTCTTCTGACTTGAGTTCTTAATAAGAGAGATTCTTATTAATCCGTCGGCGTCTTCTCCCGGCGCGAACCGGAATGACGTAAATGCCGATGGTGAAAACATGTAGCGGCGTTTTCAAACTCTTACAGCGGCTGGGGACCGTTCCGGACTCTCAGCAAGACGCGTTCAGAACGAACCGCGCCCGCTGCCGGATTCCCATGGAATCGCGCTTGCGACTCCTGCGTCAGCTTCAACGTCTGGAATTATAGCTCATGTTGAGAAAATGTCAATAATGCGCGCCGCTATTTCACTTTCGGCAGACCGTCAACCCATTCCAGCTCGACTCTGGAAAGAAACCAAGATTTGCCGTAGTCGTCGTTGCCCTGGAAGAAGAGCCACGTTTTGCCGGTTTCCGGGTCGATAAAGACGCCGGGATGTCCGGACTCGCTGGAATTCCATTGTCCTTTTGGTCCGTTGGTAATAAACGGGACGTTCCAGACGCGCGTCCAATGGACGCCGTCGTCCGACTTCGCCAGCCCGATATGCTGCGGATTGTTGTTGTACCCGCCGCCGTAGAACAGGAACAGTTTCCCGTCCCTTTCGCAAACGGACGCCGCTTCAATACATCGCGTTTCCCACGGCAGAGTCGGTTCGAGAATGCAATGATCGCACTGCTTCCACTGATCCGGGGCGAGGTTGTTTCGATCCTCCGCGACTGCGACAACCTGTTTCTGAATTTTCCCTGCCGGGTCGCGAGTGGCAGCGTACAGATAGCATTTCCCCTTGAACTCGATAAAGTCCGCGTCAATCGCCCGACCGTTCGTCCAGTCGCCTTTTGGGGAGAATATCGGCGTTGAAAAAACGTTCTGAAAATGCAAGCCGTCCTCAGACGTCGCATAGTAAATTGCGTTTTGCGTTCCCTCTTTCCACGCCTGATAGAACAGATGGACTTTCCCGTCCCAGACTTTGGCGCACGGCGCGGCGATGTCTTTATGACAACTGCTTGGCAGGGGCGTCACATCCCCGACGTGCGTCCAGTTGGTCAAATCGTCGCTGGTTGCGATGCCGATGTAATAGTAGCTCTTCTTTTCAGGGTCGCGGGGAACGAAGGAAAAATACATCCAGTACTTCCCTTTGAATCGGACGACCGTTGGGTCTTTGGCGAATCGCTTTCCCTGCTTGTTGACAAGCCCGAACTTCATCGCCGGATTCTTCAGGCTGGGATAGTCCGGGGGCGTAACCGCGTCACCCGGCTTGTATTGAGCAAAACAAGACGCTGCAAGTAAAATCGACAGCGTCGTCAAAACGATTAAAACAGTATTTCTCATGGGTGGGATTCTCCGGGGTTGAGTTGTATAAGGTCTACTGCCTATTATATCCGGTTTGACGGCAGAGTAAAAGAGGGGGACTGGAAACGAGCAACGTGTTTTTAAAGGAACGCAGAGACCGCAGACTACTCGCAGAATACGCAGAAGCAAGCGGCGCGAAGCCGCGCGGGCAGAAGGACAAGGTTTTGCCTCCGAAAAAGCTGATTTTGGCGCTACCCACATCCAATCGGGAACCGACCCTGTCGGTGTGTCATCTACGCCCGTTGGGCTATGACACGATGTCCGCTTGCATTTTAAATAAT
>JAZMZV010000089.1:0-20995 GCA_045586185.1 Thermoguttaceae bacterium
CCCTTGATAAAAACAAAATATAATGAAAAAATAATAGTATATCATTTTTGAAAAAGTTGTCATCGGGTGTCTACTTTATGCTTGCACCTGACTGTCTACTTTTTGCTTGCACTTGACCGGTTAGATATTATCTGCCCATTTCTTTTCAGTTCCATCATACGCAAATGGACGGCTCTCACGCCGGCAAGTTTCTGGAAAATCTCCAAACGGAAATTAACGCTTTGAAATAAACGTCCCTTTTTCAGAAGACGATAAATTAAAACAGAGCAAAGGAAAAACTCCCCTGCTCTGTTTGCTTTATATGAGAATGGAATCTGACGGCGCAGATTTGTTACTCTTCAATAATAACGCGGAATCCGACGTTATAGACTTTCTGCCAGGGCTGATACGGGAATCGGACGCTGGAGCCGGCGGAAACGGGTCGATTGTTCCAGCTGCCGCCGCGGGCGACTTTCTTTGCCGTCGCAGATCCGGCGTTGCGGCCGTCGTCGTCTTTGTACGGATACGGCTTGTAGTCGGAACGAGTCCATTCGGAAACGTTGCCGACCATGTCGTACAGACCAAAGGCGTTGGGTTCGTACTGTTTGACGTAATCGACAGTAAACCATTTGTCCTTGAATCGGTCGTCACGCAGCGGAAACGTTTTGCTTTCCGTATGCGGACGTCGGCGGTGAATCATGCTTCCGCCTTCCCACGTCGTGTACGTGTTGTACAGATCGGCGTCGGCGAGGTTCGCCCAATTCGTCCAGTCTGTATCCCAGTCGCCGTAGAAGAACTGTTTGTCGCTGCCGGCGCGAGCCGCCCATTCCCACTGCGCTTCTGTCGGGAGTTCCATTTTCTTATTGAACTTCTCGGACATCCACTTGCAGAACTTCGTCGCTTCCTGCCAGGAGATTCTGGCAACGGGCTGAAGCGGATGGTTGGCGATATATCCGGGCGTGGTGTGATCTTTGCCGTCTTCGCGATGATATCGCGTGTCGTGTTCCGGGTCGAAACATTCGTACTGCTGGTTTGTAACTTCCGTTTCCGACATCCAGAACGGTTTTTTGATTTCCACCACAGCGCGGGCGCGTTCATCCGGATACCCTTCTTCAGATCCCATAATGTACTTGCCCGCCGGGATTTTCACAAACGTCATATAGACGTCGTTGCCAGCATGGTCTTTTCCAATGTAGAAAGACTTCTTTTCCTGATCTTTCCCGCCCGCCAGTTTCGCGGCGGCAGCTCGGCTCATGGGCCAGTTTTCCACCGTCAGTTCGTCAGGCTGAACGAACGGCTGAGGCGGCGGAATAATCGGCTCGATATTGGCTTCTCGAGCGGCGAGCGACTGACGATATTCCTCTTCCGGGTTGTCGTCTATGCCGGCATAGAGCTTTTGCAGTTCCAGACGTCGATTCTCTCTGCCGGGGTTGTTCCACATGCCGGTATACGGCGCGTTGAGGTCAATCCACGTATAGAACCGTTCCCACGCTTCCTGCGGCAGCTCAACGCCGTGATGTCCTTTTTTAAGCATCTGAATCAGTTCGCTTGTCGAGGCGTGATATTCCATCGGCTTCATCACGTCGAGGTCGGTTTCCGGACCCGGACGCCGGACGTACGGGTTGATCGCAGCGTAAGACGTATCGTTGACCCAATACCCGGCGTTGTGAGGAACGAACGACAGCCCGCCGGCTTTGTCGTTGTCGTTATGACATCCAACGCAGTACTTGTCCAGAGTGGGTTGAAGTTCCGCCTGGAATCCCCAGGATCGAGCCGGACCGTACCACGGCGTAAGTTTCTGCGGGGCTTTGCGGGACGCAATCGTCATTTTAGCTGGCGTAACGTCGTTGGCGTTTTCGTGACAGCCGTTGCAGGACAGCGCTTCGCCCGGCATGACGACTGTCCAGGAACGCATCAGCGCGATTGCCGCCCCTTCTTCGTCCAAAACCTGCATTGCAAAAGGCGTGTTGGCAGAAACTTCAAAGAAGAACGACCCGTCGTCTTCAATTTTCACTGTGCCCAAAACGCGTTTAATGTCCCACGACGACTGCTGACCGCAGGATTCGTGCCCGCCGGAATGGTTGTATCCGTAATGATAGGCAATAACGCGAACGCTCTTTGCGCTTCCTCGGGCGACGCCTTCCATGCCTCTGCCGAGGTAAACGTCTGTACAGAAGACAGTACCCGTCTTTTTGTTCATGTCAACGTTGTCCGGAATTACCGGCGGGACAGGCTGCGCCAGAACCGGGTGCGGTTCGAGAAGGTTGCTTCCGTCGCAATGCGCCAGAAGAATCATGTTGTCGAAAACGTCAATGAGGTAAATGCTGAAAATATCGTAATCCCGTTTGCAGACCAAAAAGTATTTGTCCGACAGCGGGAACGGATGAGCAAACCAGTGCGCCGCTCCGCCGGAGACGTCGTCACAGATATTGCCGACCACGTCGCGCCCGTAGCCGGGCAGTTCCTGAACGCAGCCGGTAACTTCCGTCGGGAGAATGTCCGGGATAAAGTTGAGGAACGTTCCGCCTTCTCCCCACTCCTTGTTTTCAGGACGGAATCTCATCGGGTAGTATCGCCCTTTATTCGGATCGACGAGCAGCAAACGCCCCATTTCCGGCATGGCGTGATGTCCGCTGACAACGCCGATAAGCTTGGTGCTGTCGCCGGGACACTGTTTGGGATGTTTATAAGCGTTGGGGAAATAGCCTCCCGATCCCCACAACGCGCGCTGATTGCGTCCGTCCGGGTTCATCGAAAAGACGTAACGGGAGAAGTAGTGCGGCACGTCGGTGTATTCCCAGCGCAAGTACATAACCTGACCGTTGTGCATAACAGTCGGATGCCAGTCCGAGTCCTGCTCGAAAGTGAGCTGACGGGTTTCTTTTGTTTTCGTATTGACGCGGTACAGGTTGACCATAACGCGCCCGCCGTTTTCGCACGGCAATCCCTGAATTCCCGCCGTTGACGCAGAGACGATATACGGCGATTCCGGCAAATAGCAGCTGTCGTACCAATCGACGTCCTCCTGATCGGTCGGCGTGAGAACGTTGAGATTCTTCCCGTTGAGATCGACTTCAAAAACGCCCCAGCGGCCGTTTTCCAGAATGCTGGAATACATGATCTTTTTGGCGTCGAACGACAGGCTGATGTCGCGCATAACGCCTTTTCTGTACGGATGGCGGAAAATCGTTTCCAGCTTGGCGTTTTTCGGGTCGTCCGTCCGGTAATTGGTCAGAGCCATGAGTTCGTTGTCGTGGTTATCGCGCTGAACGGTGTCATTTGTATAGGCGTTCAAGCCGGTAAATCCCATGTTGCCGGAACGTCGAACGACAACGATTTTATCGAACTCGTCCAGAAGCGGGTTCGCCAGCGCGACTTTGCGAACCAGTGCCGCCAGGGCGTTTTTCGCGTCGCCGTCGTTGGGTTTCTCCGCCAGTTTAGCGGCAATTCCGTTGAGTTCTTCAAGATATTTTTCCCCCTCCGGGAAATCGTCTGCGTAGGTTGTAATGAGGTCGTTAATCAGACGCCGGCAGGAATCGACCGTGTTCAGAGGGACGTCGCCGTTGTTGGGTCGCGGCTTGTTATGAACGCTCGCCGGCTTGATAAGCGGGTTGTCTTGAGCGCTGCAAAGCCCCAATATTGGGATGACAGCCAAAAAGAATAAAATCGTAACAACTCTTTTCATAATATGGAAGGGGGTTGGAGGTTAGTTGCGAGTTACGAGTTGCGAGTTGCGAGAAGAATTTTGCGAGACGCTTTGCGGATTCTCGCCACTCATTACTTATTATATCACGCTCTTTTAAGAAAAACAATGCACTATTGCGAAAAATTTTTTGTCTTTTTGCAAAAAGATTGAAAAGCGGTAATGAAGCGTCCAACGGACGCAGTTATAATATGTGTCGCGCGGTAGCACGATGATCGGGATGGGCGCCACGCTGCGGCGGACAGAATGTCCGCGAACAAGCAGGTCAGGCTGGCTTTCTACGTTCAAAGATTTTTGGAGGCTTCTGCCGCAACACGATTATAGCTATTTTCAGCTATTCGGTGAATTCGAGAGAACATGTTAAGGAAAGCTATTATCAAATGTGTGGCTCAATAGATGCATTTATATACTTAAGTCAAAAGTTTTCCTAAGATATCATTTCCTAACCTTCCCCAAAATATTTAAATTATAAAAAAGAACGAATAAAATGTAAAAAACTAATCTTGCAGAAGACCTCACAGTTCTTTAATTTCTAATCTTGGCTTTGGACCAAGAATTCCTTTTTGTGCCATTATTTTGTGAGCTTTCGATCCTAGCGGAGGCGTTTTATCAGTAGTAACCCAGTAAAAAACTATTTTTATATTAGAAGCAAAACTTATCAAACCATGACCTTCTGTAGCCAACCATCTATCCAACCAGCATTTTTTGGCAACTATCTCTGTTGCTTTAGAATCTCCACATGCGGAATGAATTTCAATAAAGTAAAGAGACGTTTTGTCTTTCGAATTATACGCCACAACATAATCCCAACGATTATCTTGTGGATAACGTTCTAATAAATCATTATCAAGATCAACGCTACCACCTAGATTTTTTGTGTCTTTAGCTGTAATTCTACTTTTATTCTTTTCTGAAATTGCTTGCTTACCAGAACGATAAGTTAATCCCAAATCAGTAACCGTTTCTTTAAAATTTCTTGGCATTACTCATCCTCCACCTGAGAAAACAACTCGCCTACTGCATCTGTAATTTTACCAGAATATTCTGTAATTCCTCCCCAGCCAGCAATCGTAAAGTCTTCAGATGCTGGATCAAGTGAGGAAATATCCTGAATCTGTACTCTTTTACCAGAGTGATTAAATGAATAAGTTTTACATTTCTTTTTTATTACCGAATCGAAAATGCTTTTTATTGTATTATGTTTTTTCAATTTCAGCATATTAACAAAAGCTGTGTAAATTTTATCTTCAAATCTCTGATTTTTGGAATAAATACTCTGGTATTCAACAATTGCCCAAACGAGGTCCAGAACTACATTGGAATGAGTTGAAAGAATCACACGATACCCACGCCACATAAGCTCAATGACTAATTGGAAAAAGCTGATAATCGCCTGTGGATGAAGTCCCATTTCAGGTTCTTCAATGATGATTGTATCAATATCCTCTTTTTTGGAGTTGCCTTGCGAAGGAAGCAAATGATAACAGCCTAATAACAATGGCGTAAATTCACGCTGTCCAGAAGACCATGAGTTGTATGTCAAACCGGAATTGTCATTATCCTGAAACAGTTCCATTCCCTTGGTTCCTGTTCGAGGATTCTTATTAATTTTGACCTTGGATCCCCAATAAATAGATTGATCTATATTCTCGCGAAACTGTTTTTTCAGACGATTTACAATGGGGAATAAACAACCGGAAGTTCCAGCGTTATCACTGTCCAAAAGGTTCCACAAAACATCGCTGAAAAAGCGTAAAGAAAAGGGAGTTCCAAAAGGATAAGTCGAAAATTGTCTTGGCCAACCATCCTGAAAAACAAGCGTTCTTTGAGCTGGAATATAAAAAACGGAATGATTATTTTTATCTGACGGTTGAGAAATCAGTTTGAGAAAATCAATTTTTGCTCCATCAATGCTAATTTCAGTAGTTTTAGAACTGAGAAGCCGCGTACCTCCGCCAAAATATAAAGCTGAAAACAATTTCAATATAAAATCGTCACCAGTTCGAGGAGAAATCATTCTCCAATCATAATTATTGTTCTTATAAAATGTATAAATCGCCTCTGCGTCTTCCAGAAACCTATACAATTGCAATAAAAGACTCTTGCCGCTTGCCTGCGGACCAACAAAAATCGTTAAATCTCCAAATTCTATATCCCCAGATTCAATGGGACCGAAATTTTTGACACTTAAATTATCAATCATTTTAATATCTCCTAGTAATACATTATATTATACATCACAAATGATTTCTAATCAAGAATAAAAGGGCGCTTTATTAAAAATATTTCAAAATAATTTGCTAAGATATATTTCTGTTGACAAAGACGTTGTATACGGATGCGTAATTGAGACGAATTATTTGTTCTGTATGACTTTCATCATTATTTGAAAATAAGGATTATAACAGTAATATGAATTTTAACAATAAGCAAATTGCAAATAATATTAAGCTGTATTAATCAATCGATAAATACCATAAAATCAATATAATCTGCCTCTTGCCTACTGCCTCACTCTCACCCGTCGTTTCGTCTGCGAACGAACAGAATATAACTCAAAACAAACGAGCCGATGGCGATTCCCCAGAGCAGGTAAAACGAATAACGCAGTTCCCAGAAAGTCGCGCCCTCCAAAAAGATTCTCGTCAATGCGGCGATGCCGTGTCGAAGCGGGTTGATAATCGTTATTTGCTGGAAGAAGTCCGGCATGGATTCCAGCGGCGTTCCCATTCCAGACAGCATGGAAAACGGGACGACGACGATATACATTCCCAAAACCGCCTGCTGTAAATTGGCGGACAGGGTCGAAATAATCAGCCCAATTCCAATTGACGCGCACAGGAAGGACGCCAGTAACGCCAGCAGGAGCCCCAAAGAGCTGTTGAGCGGAACTCGAAACCAGAACAACGCTGCAAGCAGACCGACTGCCAGCTGGCAACTTCCGGCAATAAACGTCGAGAAGCCCTTTGCCGTCAGCAGTTCCATAGAAGAATACGGCGTCATGCGGAGCTGGTCAAACGTTCCCGCTTCGCGTTCCTGAACAATCGACTGCGCGCTGACGAGCATGATGTCGACCAGACCAATAAGCCCCAACAAAGCAGGAATCATAAAAAACTGCATGTTGAAATTCGGGTTGTACCACGCTCGCGTTTCGATTCGAAATCTGCCGCGATTATCCGCCTTTTCCAGAGCGAAAGAATTAATCACGTTGACGGCGTACGCCATCGCCATGCCGGCGGAGTTGGCGCTGCGGCCGTCGACGATAATCTGAACGCTGGCTTTTCCCTGCCCTGCCCTCGTCTGCTGGAAGTCCGCTGGAATAACGACAGCCAGTTGAATCGCTTTTGTATTGATGCGGTTTTTCATGTCAGCTTCGTTTTCCAGCGGCTGATGAACGTGGAACGTCGGAGAGCCGGAAAAACAGCTTATAAGCTCCCTCGACGCCGGGGAACGGGAATAGTCCAGAACAGCGCAGTCAACGTATTTCAAATCCATGGTCGCCGCGTAGCCGAGAAACAACATCTGCATTAACGGCGGAATGAAAAGCGTCATTCGCATTTTCGGATTTGTCATCAACTGACAAAGTTCTTTTTTCAGCAGGGCAAGGACGCGAGTCAGAACTAACATTATTGGGAATTGAAAGGCAGTAGGCAGTAGGCAATAGGCAATAGTTTTTAGCGCGAAGCGCTTTTTTAGAACCGCGTAACGGTACAATTTAATAGTCGCGGAGTTTAACCCACGGGACAAGAGACAGTAGCTGGGAAATAATCCCTACTGCCTACTGCCTCTTGCCTACTCCCTACAATCTCTTCGGGCAGCTCAGTCTGGCTAACGTCAGAAGAACGACCGTCATGAGGATTAAAACTCCGCAGTTTTTAAATATATTTTGCCAGACGTCGCCAACCAATAGCGAAGTCTGTAAAAAGTCTACGTAATATCTAGCGGGAACAATTAGCGTTACATATTGCAAAAACGTCGGCATGCTTTTGATCTCAAAAAGAAATCCGGACAGCAGATACGACGGTAAAAATGAAATCAGCGACCCCATCGAAATGGCGATAAACTGGTTTTTCGTTGCGCTGGAAATAAGAATCCCGATTGCCAGCGCCAGAATCAAATACAGGCTCGACCCGAACAGCAGGATCAGCCAGTTTCCGCGAACGGGAACGCCAAACAGGTATCGCGCCATAATCAGGGAAATGACAAGGCCAATTATTCCCAAACAAAAATTGTTCGTCATTTTGGCAAGCAGAATTTCCGTCGATTTCATCGGCGTTACAAACAGGCTTTCCAGGTTTCCCTGTTCGTATTCCCGCGCCATAACCATGGACGTCAGCAGTGTTCCGATAATCGTCAGAACGATAACGATAATTCCGGGAACGATTGTATAGGCGCTGCTGTTGGCGTCGTTAAACCATTGTCGGGTTTGAATTTCAATATCGCCAATTCCGGTAGTTGAAATCGCTCCTGATTCTTCGTTTATTTTTTGCAATGCGCCCAGCAGAGCCGACTGAATATAGCTTTGTTTGAGCAGCCCCGGCGAAGGGTTGGAGGCGTTGACGACAATAAGAATCTTCAGATCCATCTGATTGATTCGTCTGGTCAGACTTTGCTGCAAAAATAGACAGGCGTCGACCTGGTGCGATTTAATCAGCTCCTTCGCTTCTTCGGTCGATCTGACAATTTGCGCCTCGAAAAAGCCGTTTGACTGGAATCGGGCGGCAATGAGATTCGCTTTTGGCGACGGTTCGGGAATAACAATCGCCAGGCGGATGTTTCGGACGTCCGTTGACATGCCGTATCCGCAGATGAGTAGCAGAAAGATCGGCATTAAAATCCCAATTATAATGCTCAGCGGGTCGCGAATAAGCTGAACGAATTCCTTTCGCGTCAAAATGAGGTATCTGGAAAAGCTCATGGCGCCGCCTCCGTTTGCGTTTTTTGGGAAACGATGTTGACAAAGGCGTCTTCGAGCGTTGCGCCGCCGCCTTGAGCGATTATCTGTTCAACCGTTCCGGACGCGACTTCGCACCCGTCCCGCATGATCAATATTCTGTCACAATAAGCGGCTTCATCAAGGAAATGGGTTGTAATCACCACCGCCACGCCGTCGTCCGCCAAGGCGAGAATTCGTTTCCAGAACTCGCGCCGGGCTATCGGGTCTGCCCCGGACGTCGCCTCGTCGAGAAACAGTATCGGCGGGTTGTGGAGCAAGGCGCACGCCATCGCCAAACGACGTTTATAGCCCATCGACAGCTGCGCGGCAATCATATTGAGATACTCGGACAAGTTAAAGACTTCAACCGCCCAGGCAATCCGTTCTCTCAGCTTTTTCCCGCTCAAGCCGTACGCGCCGCCGAAAAAAAGCAGATTCTGCCGAACGCTGATGTCGCCGTAAAGGGAGAACTTTTGAGCGACGTACCCGATGTTGTTTCGGGCAAATTCCAGATTCTTTTCCAGCGGTTTGCCGTCAAAGAGAATCGTCCCTTCGTTCGCCCGGCTTAAAGCGCACATCGCGCGAAACGTTGTCGTTTTCCCCGCGCCGTTGGCGCCTAAAAGACCAAATATTTCACCGCGGCGAACGGTAAAGGAAACGTTGTTCACCGCGACAAAATCGCCAAATCGCTTGACCAGATTTTCAACGCGAATTATTTCCGGGGCGTCGGCGGCAACAGGATTGTTCCGTTTAAGCGGTTCAGGAACAGACCCAGTCATCAAGCGCATAAAACCGCGTTCAAAAGAGTTGCGAGTTGCGAGTTGCGAGTTGCGAGAAGGCGTCGAGGCGTCTCCCAATTCCTTTACCTCCGCAGGCGTCTTATCCGCAAGCAGCTTCCCTTCAAAGAGAATCAACGTTCTGTCACAGTAGTCGGCTTCGTCCATATAAGCCGTACTGACCAGAGCCGTCATGGATTCTTCTGCAACCGTCTGACGCAAAATGTTCCACAGTTCCCGGCGCGCTAAAACGTCAACGCCGACCGTCGGTTCGTCTAAAATCATCAATTTGGGTCGAGAAATCAGAGCGCAGATCAAAGCCAGCTTCTGTTTCATACCGCCGGAAAGAGCGCCCGCCATGCGGGACGTGAAATTAGACAGCCGATTCCGTTCCAGCAGCATCGGAACGCGGCTGTCGTAATCCTCCCGAGGAATCCCATGAAGCCGGGCGTAGAGACGAATATTCTCTTCGACGGTCATGTTCTCGTACAGACCGAACTTTTGCGGCATGTAGCCGATGTGTCCCTGAATTTGCCCGGACTGTCGAACGGCGTCAGCGCCCAAAACGCAAACCGTCCCCTGACTTGGATGCAGCAGCCCGCACAGACACCGAATAAGCGTCGTCTTGCCTGCCCCGTCCGGACCCAGCAAACCGGTTATCGAACCGGGCGAGACTTCAAAACTGACGTCCTGAAGAGCGTGAATCTCCTCGCCGGATTCTTTAAACGTTTTCGACAGATGAGAGCAGGAAATTACCGGATTCATTAAAAGTTGCGAGTGGCGAGTTGCGAGTTGCGAGACGGCGTAACTTTGTTCGTTTCACTCACTTCGTTACCGCCTTTTATTAACGATTCCCTTTATTGTAACGCTTGCGTAATTACTAATTACTCATTACTAATTACTAATTGATCTCGACCGTCGCAGGCGCGCCGAGCTTTAATATCCCTTCCGGGTCGTTGACGTAAACGCGAACCTCGTAAACCAGCGACGTTCGCAGTTCCTGCGTCTCGACGTTTTTCGGCGTGAATTCCGCCGTTGGGGAGATGTATCCGATCCAGCCGTCAAAGGTTTTATCGGGCAGACCGTCAACGCGAATCGTTGCCTTGCCGGAGATTTTGACTTTTGCCAAAAGCGTTTCGTTCAAATATACGCGCACCCATTTGGGATTTGTAACAGCAATAATAAACGCAGAAATCTGCGGTGAAGCCATTTCGCCGGGTTCCAGAATGCGACTTCGAACCACGCCGTCGCACGGCGCCAAAAGTTTGCTGTCCGCCAGAATTTGCTTTTGAATTGCCAGCGTCGCCTGGGCTTGAACGACGGAAGCAAGCGCCGTTTCCTTCTGCGCCTTCGCCTGTTCGAGAGCCGCTTTCGCCGCGGCAATATCTTCTTTTCGAGAACCGGCAAGCATTTTTTCCAAATTGGTTTGCGCCAGTTTCCGCTCAGCAACCAGCTTTTTGAAATTGGACTCGGCATTGTCCAGATCCTGCTGCGAGACGGCTCGGACGCCTTCTTCTGAAGACAACTTTTTATTGCGTTCGTACAGATTCTCCGCCGCATGAATTTGAGCGTCAAACACCTCAACGCCTGCGCGAGCGAGGTCAATGTCCTCTTTTCGATTCCCGTTGACAGCTTTGTCCAACGCCGCCTGCGCCGCTTCGATTGCCGCATCCGCCGCCGTTACGTTGGTTCGAGCGGAATCTACCGCAGCTTGCGCTTCCGCAATTCGGTTTTCTATTCGAATCGTTTCCAACTCTGCCAGCAGATCGCCCTTTTTGACAGCTGCGCCTTCCTCAACATGGACAGCGGCAATGCGCTCTGAAACCAGAAACGCCGCGTTGACTTCACGATCGTCAACGTTCCCGTTGAGAATAATCTTACCATCGGACTCGGTTTTCATCTCGCACCCGGCAAGCAGGCACAACGCGAATACATACAGCAGAAAAAAATGCGTCCTGTTCATTGGGATTATGTCTACATCAAACAAAGTTTAGAATATCAATTCAAAATAATTAAAAGGGATTAATATCCCTTTCATCGATTTGTTGAAACAAGTCTACCATTTCCATCGCGGCTTCAGCGCAGTCAACGCCCTTGTTGCCCAAGTGAGCGGCGATTGTCTTGTCTGGAGCGTTTTGAGCGCCCAGTCTTCCGGACGGATACAGTTGTTCAACTGCAACGGAACGCGCGTTCGCCTGTTCGACGGTGTTGCACGTCAGAACGCCAAACATGACGGGAATCCCGTATTTACGTGAGATGTCAATAAAGTGACGGCTGATCGACTGATTTATGTGCATGTCATGCGTCGTTTCGCCTTTAATCACAGCGCCAAGACAAATAACAGCGTCGTATAAGTTGTTGCCGCTTACTTTCACGCAGCAGAGTTTTTCAGCAAGCGTTGGCAGTTCATACGAGCCGGGAACCCAGAAAACGTCAATCTGTTTTTCTGTTACCCCGGCTTGTTTCAATCGCCAAATCGCGCCGTCTAAAAGACGCTGGGTAATTGTCTTGTTGAACTTCGCCACCACGATAGCAAACTGATAACGATGCACGTCGTTATGAAAATCACCTTCGTAAATCATTTTGGTAATGGGGGTTAGGGGTGAGTTGCTTTCGGAGTGCGAGAGGGGAGCGAAGCGGAACTCTCGCTTTTAATTAACTTTATAGTGGGTTAGATAAAGATGAAAGCGGGAGCTTTGCTCCCGCACTCCGAAAAATATTATCTGGCGTCGCGTGTATTTTACGCTTCCGACGCGTTAGCGCTCGACGCGGTTCCTGTTCCGAGAATCTTACGGAATACGCCCATTACCGTAACGGCGATGGTGGTAATCACGATAAACAGAACCGGGGACACAAGAATGCCGACCATGGTTTCTTCAAGCATGCCGCCGAAGACCGCTGTACCGATGTCAATTCGGCTGTGAGCGCCGGCGCCGTCAGCAAACATCAGCGGGACAACGCCCAAAATAAACGCGTACGACGTCATCATAATCGGACGAAGTCGCTGGCGGCCGGAAAGTCGCGCCGCTTCCAGAATCGTATGATTTTCCTTCATCCATTTATCGCGGGCGAATTCCGTAATCAGAATCGCATTCTTCGCCGACAAGCCAACCATAACGATCAAACCGATTTGCGTATACAGGTTGATGTCCAACCCGCGCAGGAAGACCGCTAAAACGGCTCCGGAAACGCCCAGCGGAACTGCCATGATGATAATAATCGGGGCAGACCACGATTCGTACTGCGCCGCCAAAACGAGGAACCCGAAGACAAGCGACAACATAAAAACGACCGCGATGGACGTTCCAGCCTGAGATTGCTGATACGCCATGCCTGTCCAAAAGACGTCGAATCCTTCCGGTAAATCGGTATGGGCAATGCGCTTCATTTCGCTCATGCCGACGCCGGTGCTCATGCCCGGGTTGAGCGCGCCAATAAGCGCGGTTGACGTGTACATGTTGTATCGGGTTATATACTGCGGACCAACGGTCTCTTCCAGCGTCGCAACCGAAGCCAAAGGCAGTTTTTTCCCCTCTGCGTTTATAACCGGCAGAGAAAGAATGGCGTCTCGGTCGGCGCGTTTCGAGCCTTCCGCCTGCAAAATAACCTGGAACACTCGACCGTATGTGTTAAAGTCGTTGATGTAACGTCCTCCCAAATAACCTGACAGAGAAACAAAAAGTTCATTCAGATTGACGTTCATCTTTTTGCACTTTTCCCGGTCGATATTCAAATACAGGCGCGGGTATGTGGGTTTGAACGTTGACGTAATTTGAGAGAACGTTCCGTTTTTCTGCCCCTGGAGATCCAGCTCTTGAGCCGCGTTGTACAGAATGTCCAGACCGGATTCGTTTTTGTCAATGAGCTGACCTTCCAAACCGCCTGAAGTTCCGATACCGGAAATGGGCGGCGGGGAGAAGGCAAGAACCCTGGCTTCTGGAACGTTCACGTAACAGTCCATCATGATTTGTTGGGTTAACGATTCGGCGTCCTGCCCCGGTTGTTTTCGTTCTTCCCAGTTTTTCAGAGAAATGATGCCTATACAAACGTTGCTTGAATACGTCCCGTCAACCATGGAAAAACCGCTGACATAGTGCGTGTTATTAATAACGTTTGCGTACCTGCTCAGAAGTATCTGATTGATTTTTTTTGTAACAATATCAGTTTGTTGTAAAGAACGCCCGTCCGGCAAACGTATGTCAAGGAACAGCGTTCCCTGGTCTTCCTGGGGAATAAATCCCTGTGGCATAACGGAAACGCCCCAAACTAACGCCGCGACAAGGCCAATCCAGAATATCACAGTAATCGGCGTCGCAACCGTCAGAAATTTAAGGACTTTTTCATATCCGTGGGCAAATCCGTTAAAACAAATATTAAACCAGCGGAAACCGATAAACTTCTTTTCTTCCGGCTTGGATTTTCTTAGCAAAATGGCGCACAAAGCCGGGGCAATTGTCAAAGCGCACAGCGAGGAAATCAAAACCGAGCCGGCAATGGTCAGCGCGAATTGCTGATACATAATCCCGACAAGCCCGGAAATAAACATCGTCGGAAGGAAGACCGCCATCAAAACGCAGGTTGTGGCGATAACAGGTCCGGTAACTTCTTCCATCGATTTGACCGCGGCGTCGTGCGGATTGAGGTCTTCTTCGTCCAGCAAACGCTGACAGTTCTCTACAACGACAATGGCGTCGTCAACAACGATGCCGATGACAAGGCAAAGCCCGAACAGGGTCAGCGTGTTAATCGTAAACCCGAACAGCCCCATCATGAAAAACGTGCCTACCAGAGAAACCGGAATTGTCAGCGACGGAATAAGCGCCGCTCGCCAGTCCTGAAGGAAAACGAATACAACAGCAACAACAATTGCAACCGTTAAATAAAGCGTTTCTTGAACTTCATCCAACGAAGCCTTAATAAACATTGTTGAGTCATAGGCGTTAATATACTCAATGCCAGCGGACTCAAATTCCTCCTTGCGGTTTTCAAGTTCCGTTCGGACGTCTTCAGCCACCTGCATGACATTGGCTCCCGGAGCGGCATAGATGGCAATCGTTGCCGCTTCGCGGTATTTAGGCTGGAAGTCAGATTTGGCTTGATTCTCGGTTTTAGCTGCATTTTCACCAGCTTTTTCTCCGGAACCAGTTTTTTCTCCGGAATTAAAAGCCATGTTAAAAGAACCGTTGTTATACGTTTGACTGTCCAGTTCGATTCGAGCGACGTCTTTGAGTTTGAGCGCTCGCCCGTCTTTGCTAGTGCGGACAACCAAATCCTTAAACTCCTCAACCGTCTGAAGGCGCCCTTTGGTTGAAAGCGACAGGGTCATCAGCTGACCTTTCGGAGCCGGTTCGCCGCCAATGCTTCCTGCTGCAACCTGAACGTTTTGTTCTAAAAGGATGTTGGCGATTTCATTGATTGACACGTTGCGTTGAGCCAGAACATCCGGATCAAGCCAGATTCGCATAGAGTAATCGCGCGCGTCCATCAATTCGGCGCTTCCAACGCCATGAATTCGCGCCAAGGCGTCTTTAATATTAATCGAAACGTAGTTGGAAAGATAGGTTTTATCCTTCGTTTGAGCTGCGGTGTCGCTAAGCTGGAACGAATAGAACCCTAAAATATTGGTTGATCTTTTACTGACGGTAACTCCAGTTTGACGAACGTCCTGGGGCAACCGCGGCTGAGCCAGATTGACGCGGTTCATGACGTTAACCGTGTTAATATCCGGGTTCGTTCCGATGGAAAAATAAACGTTTAACGAATACGAACCCGTATTGGAGCTGGTTGACGTCATATAGAGCATATTGTCAACGCCGTTGACCTCTTTTTCAATCGGAATGGCAATTGATTCTGCCAACGTCTGCGCGTCTGCCCCCGAATAACTGCATGACACAGTAACTGACGGGGGAACAATGTCGGGAAACTGCTCAATGGGCAGCTGCAGCATTGTAACAAACCCGGCGATGAGAATCAGCGACGAAACAACCGTCGCGAAAATCGGTCTGTCGATAAAAAATTTCGAAAACATGGTTGTATGGAAAGTAATGAGTGTACGATGTTATTTTTGTTTTAGCGTTACGGTCATGCCTTCGCGGACTTTCTGGAATCCTTCAACGATGTACGTTTCACCCGGCTGAAGTCCGGTTTTCTTCACAGCTTTCTCGCCGCTTGAGGTAATGACTTCTTCCTCACTGTACGGAGCCAGAATTCGCTTCGTTCCATGTTCGAACGATTCTTCGACTTCAACATATCGTTTATGAGCAACGCTGTTCTCGTCCACAACCCAAACAAATTTTGCAGACAAGTCGTCGATAATAGCTCGTTCTTCAATAACAACAACGCCTTTCTTCTCTTTGGCTTCAAGTCGAACTGTACAAATGTGCCCGGGATAGAGTTCATAGGTTGGATTTGCCAACACGCCGCGAATGGTCATTGTACCAGTTGAAACGTCAATCGCGTTGTCGTTGTAATTTAATCTTCCTTTGTACACCTTTGCGCCTGGAACGTCGGACAAAACCAGTTCAAACGGAATAATGTCGTCGCTTTTTTGGTCGCCTTTCATGTATGCGGCATTATCTTCAAGAACAGCCGACGGAGCAATATCCTCGTCTTTGGGAATAAACGGCTGAGCCAATTTTTCTTCTACAGACTTTTCGACTGTTGAAACCTCTTGATTGAGCTGCGTAATCGGATTGACAGCTTGCCCATCAGCAGGGACGTTTGCAGGAGCTTGCGGGAGTTTTGGTTGAGCCGCAGCTGGAGCAGGGACGTTTGCGGGAGCATGCTGGCTATCGGGTTGAGCCGCAGCTGCTTCGTTGACGCCAGGCGCGGCAGCAGCGGTATTTGCATCAGCAGGCAATGCCGGAGCGTTTTCTTCTGGCGGATAATTTGCTGTGTGAGTTACAGGCTGCTGCGGTTGTGCGGGCGCCTTGCCTGTACCAAGTTCGGGGTGTTGTTTGAAATATTCTTGAGATTCTTCGAGAGCTTTGTCGAAATCGCGGTCGGGAATTTGGAATTCAACATAAATCGGGTCCATGCTCATGACGGTGCAAAGGACAGGCGGATTTCCCCCAGTTCCGTCCAGAAGTTCTCCCGGAGTGTAATTCGTTTTGGAAATTTTGCCTTTAATGGGAGAATAAATCTTGGTGTACGACAGCTGCTGAATATTATAGTCGTATTGAGACTTTTTCAATTTGAAATCAGCGTATGCCTCCTGCCATGACGATTTATATTTGATAAGGTCGTTTTCCGATACGGAACCAGCAACTTTTTCGTTTGTCTTTACGGCGCTTTCATAGGTTGCGCGCGCGGAAATCTCTTTGGCTTTCGCAGCCACCATTTCAGCGTTGGCTTTTTCAACTGCAATTTTGTAATCAAAATCCTGAATCGTAAACAACAGCTGACCCTTTTCTACGATCGACCCGTCCAAATATTTGACGGCTTCGAGATACCCGCGAATTCGGGGAACAATGTTAACTTGAGAAACGGGAACGATCTGACCGGTATAAGACACTTTGAGCTGCACGTCCTGTTGAGTTGCGACAGCAGGCTCAACGACAATTTTAATATCCGACATTTTCACGGGCGCGTCGGCAGCGGGCTTTTCGCAGCCTGCGCTCAGTAACACAAAAGCAACACTCAAACAGATAAGAGCCTGTCGAAATTTCATAATACCTCCAACGAAGTATAACAACTCAAAGGACAATATACCTTTTGGAATTAACGTTGGCAAAGAATTCTATCTCAGTTTGACCCAATCGCTATTCCAAAAAACGACAGTATAATTATATCAAATCAGAATTTGTTGTAAAGATAGAGAGCGATATTTTTATTATAATAAATGTCGCTTTTGTTTTTATCAGAACTATCACACAAAAATGGGGAGCTATTGTAAATAACTTCCCATTGTTCGCAGTTCAATATTCTTCGTCGTCAAATATTTCCAGAGATTTATACGTGTCGTTTCCAACAGGCGGGTATCCTACTCGAACAGGCGTGGGTTGAGAAACGCTGTTTTCCGGGACAGAATACGCTTGAGCAGGGCGATCTTGTTGGAAAGGAGCATAACCGACCGGCTCCGGCTCCGTATTCTGGACGACGAACGCGGGACTTGCGCCGTTGTATCTGGCTGCTATCATCTGCGTCTGCCGCGCCAATTCCTGCCGAGTTTCCAGACGGATGTTTTTCAGTTCCATTGCGTATGAAGAAAGCATTGCCGGAGAAGTCTTGCAGCCGTCGCAATACCAGCGAACAAACGCCAGCGTCTGTTCCAGGTTGTTGTCTGCAACCTTGCCCAGCATCGGGAACAGGAGTCGAACGCCTAAATCCATGGATTTCTGTTCCAGACTCAAAAACGTATCGACGTAACACGTTAGTATTTCTGTTCCTTCGGAGTTTTTTGACGCAGAAAATCTGGCTAAAACCAGAGCCTTGCCTCGAACGTCGTTTTTCAGAAGAGCTCCCTGATAACGACCTTCCAGATAGTACAAAATCCCGTTTTCGCCCGCCCAGAGTCTTTTCATCCAACCGGTCGTGCCTGCAATATCGGACACCTCGTACAGTCCATCTCCCCGTTCCCGGACGGAAATCTGGCTGATGCCCATTTTGTCCCAAATATTGACGACGGCGTCTGGGTGGTTGACCATGAACATGACCATGCTTTTATCGGACTCCACCTGATAAACAGGCAGCCGACGAAAGACGGTTACGTTCATTAAAACGCTCTGAAGACGAAGAGCGTCGTCCTGAGACAAGCCTTGCAGCGCTTGCAATTCTGAACTGACGTATTGTCGAGTTCCCCTGTCGGACGCAGCGTCTGTCAGGGCTTGAGGCGCCTTAAAAGAAGAACTTGTTTGCGTTGACGATTGGCTTTCAGCGCGTCTAACGCTTTGACGATACTGCATTTGCGCGTGCGCCGGGAGAGAGCATGGCGCCGCTCCCAACACAGCCATCAGCATAACGGCTATGATTCTGTTTTGGTTTGGTTTCATGTCCCTTTTTTCGGGAAATCAGAACATCAATTCTTAAAAGATTTCTTTATCGCGATACAGATTGCCTAACGCGAAAAAGCAGTCTTGACAAATCATTATAAATAAAGTATCCTGCATTTGCGTTATAATCCGCACTTACAATATAATTAGTTTTACAAGCGCTAATATCGAAAATGAAACAAGCGATATTTACTATAATCGTTATACCAATACTCTTGCTTGCAAGCTGCAGCTTGTGGACGAAATCCAGCGTTCGTTCGCAAAGCCCAGATAAAAAATCAGGCTACAGCGCGCCGGAAAAACCGCGTCTGGTTGGCGATATTGCGCGTCCGTGGGGCTTGGATTCCGTTCGCGTTGAAGGCGTTGCAATCGCCACCGGTCTGGACGACACCGGCTCGGATCCGCCAATGACAAAGTTCCGTCAGATGTTGTTCCGCGACCTTAAAAAACGCGGCGTTCAGGAACCAACGATCATGTTAGCGTCCAAAAAGACGTCCATGGTTCTGGTGCGCGCCATGATTCCTCCAGGAGCGCAAAAAGGACAGCGCGTCGATATCGAAGTTCAAACGCCAACCCGTTCTGAAACCACCTCTTTGCGCGGCGGCTGGCTTATGGAAACAGAACTCCGAAAAATGGCGGTTTTCGACGATACTATCCGAAGCGGAGACGTTATGGCAACCGCATACGGCTCAATTATGACCCCGCCTCGAACGGGCGATGCCAAAAAGGACGCCCAATCGCAGCTGGGGGGAATTGTCCTCGGCGGCGGAACCGTTCAAAAAAGCCGAAATCTGGGTCTGATTCTGCCCAACGAAGACAAAGTCATTATGGTCAAGTACGCAGACCTGATTCAGAAAGCCATCAACCGACGATTTCACATCACCGGGCGCGGGGGCGCGACTGCCGGAGTTGCAAAAGCAAAAGACAATCGATACATCGAACTATACGTTCATCCGCGGTATAAAAACAACGTTTATCGATACATGTCCGTTGTTCGGTCTGTTGCTCTGATTGATTCCCCGCAAGTGCGTCAAAACCGTTTGGAAGAACTTCGCATTCGCCTCAAAGACCCGTTTACGTCGTCGTACGCCGCGCTGGAACTGGAAGCGCTCGGACCTCAAAACGACGTTCTGGAAATCCTTCGCGAAGGCATGAATTCTCCGGACGTTCAAGTCAAATTTTATTCCGCTGAAGCGCTCGCATTTTTGGATCAAAGCGACTGCGCTCCCGTTCTGGCGAAAATCGCCAAAGAAGAAGACGCCATGCGCGGTCCCGCCTTGGGCGCGTTGGCGGCTCTGGACGACATCAACTCTTACGAAGTCCTGCTTGACCTGATGCGTTCCGGCAGTTTCGAAACCCGGTACAGTTCCTTCCGCGCTTTGTGGTACATGCGTCCCAACGACCCCATCGCACGAGGAATTACCCTCGGAAAAGACGAGTTTACGCTGCATTACATCGAAAGCGACCCGCCAAACCTGATTCACATTACAAAAGACACCAGACCGGAAATTACCCTCTTCGGCAGAGATATCAAGATGAACACGCCTTTGCTGCTGGACGTTGGGAAAAACATCATGCTTAAATCCGACGGCGACGACAAGATTGAAGTCTCGAAATTCTCGATTGACGAGCCGGATCAAAAACGAACCATTTCCACCGATATCGCAGAAGTCATAAAGACCGTCGCCGACTTGGGCGCTACGTATCCTGACATCGTTGAAATGATTCAAAACAGCGTCTCAACCGGATGTATCACGTGTAAAGTTTTGGTCAATGCGGTTCCCAAAGGAGAGCGGTTCTATCAGCATAAAGGATCGTCGAAACCGTCAGACGCTTCAGACCTGAATTCAAATGCTAATGACGAACAGGAACCGCCTGTTTCCGATGAAGACATGAAAATCGCGGGAGAAACTCCGATGTCTGAAGCTCCGGCGGTTAAAATCGACAAAGAAGATTTGGAACCTGAAACAATGGACAGCAAACGCCACGAGAAGCTTTCCAACCCCAAACCGTGGTATAAATTCTGGTAACGGCGAGGCGCCGCTCCCGATCCGCGCTGCCGCTCAGCGTACCCGGCACGCGGCAGTCTCCTGCCGCAACAGAAACCGCCGAGAGGTGTGCATACCCAAATGACGAAGCCAAAAACCTCCCCTGGATGTAGCCCGTCCCCGGGCTACAACTTGACGGCTGCGCCGTCAAAAAAAACGGAAGCCTCCGGAAATCTTCTGAACGCGGAATTAACCTTTCTGGGGAGCGGATATTATCCGCGTCCCGTAGGCGTTTTTGGCTGCGAAAGCGCGTTTTTCGCGGGTTTTTGGCGTTGGCGGGCGAAACGCCCGCGATCCGGACTCAACAAAAAATTTTTTAAAATTTTCTTAAAATCCCCCCGGCGCCCCATTGACGATTCTTCATTTTCTGCTATACTTCCCCCTTGTCAGTCGAATGAACGGCGCAACGCCCCTTCGACGGCAAAATGTTCATTGAAAATTTGGTTAGGTAGATAGGCATCTGTAGTTTGCTGGACGCAAGTTCAGTAATCTACGATACAATTTCAAGATAGTTGCAAATGCAACGAATCAGAAATGTGCTGATTTTATAACATTTTGTAAAT
>JAZMZV010000090.1:0-40632 GCA_045586185.1 Thermoguttaceae bacterium
GGAGCTAGAAGCTAAAAGCTGACTCCAGTTCTTCTATTATAATTAAAGATAATATTATTTGCAATAGGAGCTTTAATGGGTTTTCAAAGTCAAAATATGTGTTATAATTATTAAGAGAATGGAACAAACTCCTGAACTGTATAACAGCCGATTCATGAAAGCCGTTCGCGGCGAATCCGTCGACCGTCCTCCGGTATGGATGATGCGTCAGGCGGGAAGATATATGGCGGAATATCAAGCAGTTCGGGAGAAAGTTTCGTTTCTGGAATTGTGCCATAACCCGGAGCTTTGCGCTGACGTCATGGTTACAGCCGTCAATAAACTGGGCGTGGACGCTGCAATCATCTTTTCGGATTTGCTGCCGATTCTTGTTCCGCTGGGATTTTCTCTGGAATTCGGTCCGGGGCACGGTCCGATAATTCATAATCCAATTACCAGTCCGGAAGATTTGAAGCGGGTTGTTGAGCTGGAACAGCTGGACGAGCTGGATTTCGTTATGGAAACCGTAGTTCAAACCCGGCGCCAGCTGCCGGCGGACATCCCGTTAATCGGCTTTGCCGGCGCGCCGTTCACTCTTGCCAGCTACATCTTGGAAGGCGGCGCAAGTCGTTCGTTTACAAAGACTAAGCGGTTTATGTACCTGTATTCGGAGGCGTTTAACGATCTGATGGGAACGCTTTCCAGAGCCGTCGCCCTCTATCTAAAAGGACAGATTGCCGCCGGAGCGCAAGTCGTTCAGCTGTTTGACTCGTGGATAGGCTGCTTATCTCCCTCAGAATACAAAAATTACGTATTTTCTCACGTCCATACTCTTCTTAGCGAAGTTGAGCAATTTGCGCCAGCTATCCATTTTGGAACCGGGAATCCAGCGTTGATTCCGCTCATGACTCAGGCGGGGGGAACGGTTATCGGCGTTGACTGGCGGCTTGACTTGTCTGACGCCTGGGATTTAATCGACGCCAACGACGGCGGACGCCGCCGATCCGTTCAGGGCAACCTTGACCCAGCCGTCCTTCTTACCACTCCAGAAGAAATCGCCTCTCAGACTACCGCCATGCTCGACAGCGTTCGTTCTCGACGCGGCTTAATCGTCAATTTAGGACATGGAATTATCAAAGAAACACCTGTAGAAAATGCGATAAATTTCGTCAAAACAGTCCGAAACTATCGATAATTCTGTTTTTTTTCTTTTTTTTGTTGAATTCTGTTGTATTATCCAGCCGATAAGAAAAATTGGAATACAGGGAAAGAGTCCGTGTATTCCCCCATGATTATCTTCAGCTTTTGACAAATAGAGGAAAATTTGTCGTCCCGAAAAGCTAAGTCTCCCAAAAGAAATCATGGTTTTAATGGGTATGTTTTAATTTTTTACAGTCACATAAGGGACCGAGACATGGACGTAAAACAATTTTTCAGGAAGAGGTTAGTCGCATACGTGGCGGCATTACTATCCGTAGGACTCTGCGGACTGCCACAAGCTCGCGCAGACCAGAACTATCAGCCTGATGTCAGCGTTGGCGGTACAATTACCGGCACAAAAGACATCTCCGAATACGGCGTGGCTGAGGGTAATGGTTACACCGCGACCTTCAAAAATCCTGACGGCAACATGGATGCCACAATTCAGGATTGGAATGTAAGCAACACTGCGACGCAAAACACGTACAACGAAGCTACGTACGACGGAACATTCTATTATGACAACCAAGGGGAAGATGGAATCATCTGGAGAAATCCCAAACTGGTTTTGGCGGCTCCAGCAGATTCGACAACGTCAGATCCTCGCAAAGTCAACATAACAGTTAAGGGCTCGAACGAGTTTGGTTCCGGTCTTAACGTTGGCGACTGGGGCAATACGATGGGACCGGAATACAATATGCTTCCCATCAAAGCCAAAGAAGTTGACGTTCTGTTTGGCAGCATGAACGACGGCAACTCAGAAGACCAATACGATGGAACTACCGGCGCCTACGCCGAGGTTACCTTCGCAACGGGCAGCAACTCCCACTTCTGGGGCGGCGTTCAGTTCGGCGGTCAAGACGGAGCCAATCTTAAAGGCGATTCCGGAAACACGAAAGTCGTCTTTGAAGAAGGCAGCACAACCACCTTCGAAAACCAAAACACCTACTTTGGCGGCGGCGGCTGGAATGCTAACGGCGTAAACAACGGCGGCGACGCTGACGTTACGTTCAAAGGAACGACGACGTTCAATCAGCGCGCAGTCTTCGGCGGCGGCGCCAGCGTCCCCTCCGGAGAAGGTCGGGTTAAGGTTGGCAACAGCGACGTTACCTTCGAAAGCGGAACGAACTACTTCACTGGAAAGAATGCGACCTACGTCGATTCTCAGGGACTCGCCAACCAGAAGAACTACTACGGCGTCTACTTCTCCTCAATCGGAGGTTTGGACGGTCTGTCTGAAGGCGGAACGGCGAACGTTACCTTCAACGGCGGTACGAACACCTTTGATACGGAAGTCCACTCCGTTGGAAACTACGATTTCACACCTTACGGCGACATCATTCGCAGTAAAGACGACTTCGACGTAACCTGGGGCGGAAACAGCAATATCCTCGTTACCGGCGGCGACAACAAGTTCAACGGTCGTTCGACCTTTGGCGCTCCCAATGGTACGTCCACGCTGAACTTCAACGGCGGCAGAACCCAATTTAACGGTACTGTTCGCTCTGCCAACATGGGCAAAGGCGATATTCTGGACGACGTTCCGTTCTCCGAGATCAACACGAACTACAACGGTCAGGATATTCCATACGTCTTCTTTGGCGGTAAAACTCTTACTGACGAAGATGTAGACTACTGGAACAACTACTACGACGCTCCTGGACACGACGCTTTCCATATGTCGACCAGCGATTACGATCACACAGCTCCGACAATCAACGTCAATCTTTCCGGTCGAACAAAGGTCGTCCTCAATACAACCGGTTTTGTTGGCGGCGCCGACTACAAACAGCTCGACGGTTCCGTTGACATTGAATTTGAAAACAACTATACAGACTCCCTGTATAAGGATTTCACCTACGGAGAAGACGGCGCTGAATCGCCCAAAGATCATAAGTTCACCGTTGATTACACCCGTTTCAATACGAGCGCTAACACGGACGACACCGCCATCGGCGATTATACAGACGGTAAGATTGACGAGACAGACACTTATTATCACAAGCTGATTAAGGACGACGCCGGTTCTGGAACGTTCACCGTTGGCAAAGGCGCTGAATTACGTATGGGTCTTTACAACACGACTCAGCTTTACAATGCGCCGGATGAAATTCTGGACAACGAGCATAATCCCGTTACCCCGGAGAACCCTGGCTACACGACCAACCGCAGCGCTCAGGTTCAGTTGATCGGCAACACGTCTACGTTCACCGCGAACGAGACCACCCTTTACTTCACAATTGATCCTAACGGAACATATTGCAAAAACAAGGATGGCGAAGACGTTGAACGCCTCAATGTTGGTCGAATTTCCTTCCAGGAAATCAACATTGATAAGGATACAAAACTGTATCTGTCCGCTAATTATCAGGGATCGTTATGCCATGAACTGATTGGCGAAGACGGAAAAGACAAAGAGTTTTACTCCATCGAAGCGTTCCACGATACTGACGGAACTCAATTGAATATCGACCCGGAGATCAACAACATTGGCGGTAAGCACCTGTTCTACAATGTTGGAGTCGAAGGACTTGCCGATCCCGACGCCGGAACTCCGAACGTTCCGTTCTATGACAAGGCTCGTTTGCACGTAACCTATCACGATCCGCACTCGGTTGTTGCTGATGGAAACCTCGGACACAACATGGATAATTACCTGCACGAACTGTGCTATCAGCAAGAGGACGATTACCAGGAAGCCCTGGAAGATATTTGGAACAGCGACGACAAGGTCGAAGCTCAGGAAAAGTTTGACGACCTGGCTGGCGGTATCTACGGCGATTGGCTCAACGCTCAGGTTCAGCGACAGATTGGATTCAACAACATGCTCTCCAACCGTTTGGTTACGGACGACATGGGACTGTGCCAGTTCTGCTGCCAGAGCGGCTGCGCGGATTACTCTTCCGCTTGCGAACCGGGCTGCTACCAGTGCTGCGCCAGACGTCAGTGCGAATTCGGCGGACGCATTTGTGGAAAATATCCGCACTACTGCGAACCGCGCCGTTCCATCTGGGGTTCCTACCTGGGCAACTATGGCGATGGTTTTTACTGGAAAGGCTTCACCAAATATCATGAAGAATCCACCGGCATGGCTGTTGGAATTGAATGGAAGAACGTTTGCTGCAGAGTCTTCGGCATGTACTTCGGATACTCCACCTCGGATATCTGGCACACCAACTCCGCTCGCGGCAACTCCTACTCCAGAGTTCAGTCGGACGACTTCACCTTTGGTCTGTATGCGAAATGGGACGCTAACTGCATGGGCGGTTACTGGTTGATGAACGGAACGTTCACCTACAATAACCTGGACGCTGAACGTTACTACAACACCCAGTCCTATGACAACAACTTCACAGCCGATCCAAGCGGACTTTCCGCCGCCGCCTACATCGAACGCGGTTGGATGTACGTTGAAAAGCACGGATTTGTTGTCAACCCGTACCTGTCAATTCAGTACACCTTCGCTACGATTGACGACTTCACCGAAAATGGTACGTCCAACGTTGGCGGAGTTGAATCGCCGTCGAATATGAGCCTGTACTGCTACGACATGGCTTATCATTCCTTGAGAGGTCAAGTGGGAGTTCGCGTTAGCCGCGACTTCATCGTTGGCTGCAACAACTGGCAGATCCTGAGACTGACCCTCGGCGGAGCTTACGCTCACGAGTTCCTGGATCCGCAAGCGACCTACTACACTCACGTAACGGGAAGCCGCTCCATGGATCCCAACTCTGAATATGGCGACTTTGAAATGAAGAGCAACGGCTGCAGCCGAGGTTGGGGAAACGTTATGTTCTCCGCTGACTACCGTCTCACTCAGAGAATGTCGGCGAACTTCCAGTACAACGTGTACTTCAACCAGTACAAGACGGTTCAAGGTCTCAACGCTACGCTGCGATTAGACTTCTAACTCGTCAATAAAACAGACAACCGCGAGGTTTCTCTCCTCGCTTCGTCAAAGAATAGAATCCCTGTTTGCTTTCGGTCGGCAAACAGGGATTTTTTATGGCTCTTCCGGTAAGTTGGCGCCTATTGTTGTGAAACAGCTTTTAGCTTCTAGCCTCTAGCTCCTAGCTTTTGATGTTAGCCTCTGACTTTAAAAGCTAAGCTTGGAAGTTCAAATGCACAAGCTAATAGCTAGCGGCTAATAGCTAATAGCTTCGCCAAATTGTCGGATGAACCTTTTTTATTCAATCCATACGCCCTCGCCTGACTGCGGCGGGTTGGGAATGAGCGTTTGAACAATCGCTTGAAGAAGCGTTTCTATTCCGGTTCCGTCAACCGCGCTGACGCGTACAACGGATTCGTCCGTTTGAGGCGTTGACTCTAAATCGCATTTGTTCATCACGTCAATTGTTGGGACGTTGGAACGGAACGCTTCTGCCGCTCTGGCTTGTTCTATTGTTGTTACAGAATCGGCATCGTCAAACAGACGAACGACCAAATCCGCTTCCGCAATAGCGTTTTTTGCCCGATTGACGCCCTCGCGTTCCAGCTCGTCTGTCGTTTCCCGAATGCCTGCGGCGTCAACAAACTCAAACAGCCAGCCGTCAATCGTCGTTTGAGCCTGAACGAGGTCGCGCGTCGTACCCTGCTGGGCGTTGACGATTGAACGCTGATAACCCAGTATCGCGTTGAGCAGAGACGATTTCCCAACGTTGGGACGTCCAATCAATACGACTCGCCACGGAACGAGCAAATGTTGAGCGACCGCTTTTATTTCATGGAAACGTTTTTCCAGCTCCTGAGCCTGTTCCTCTTTGCCGTCGGCGCGAAGCTGCGCTATCTTTTCCCGCGTCCGCCGCCCTGCTCCGTTATACTGGTCAAGCAGAATGGAAGCCGTTCGATACGTTGGCGCCTGTTCCAGCATAGAGAGAATCTTGCGATTATCTTCGCTGACGTTCTGATGAATCCGCCAATTCTCGACGTCCGATTCTTCTGCTCCCAGTTGAGACAGAATCCGAGCAGTTCGGGCGATAGCCGCTGCGCCGCCGTGTCCGTGAATGACAAATCCCGCTTCGTCCGTTCGGGCAACGACAACGTCTTCCCCCATTTCCTCCGGCGCTTCCGGGTCAATCAACTGACCAAACAGAACCGCAGACAAGTCCATTGCAGACGGCGTCGTTTTCCCCTTGGGCTGAAAACAGGCATCCAAAACGTCAGCCGCGCCGTCGCCCCAAAGAGCCGTTGTCGCCAACGCCCCTGCTCCGGAACCGGTTAATCGACAGAACAAAGTACAAGGTTTGGACATCTCTGTTACTCAATCAGCTGAGTATCAAACGGTTTTTGAGCCGTAGAGCGCAAATAGGGAGCCGACGGGTATCCAAAGAGCATTACTGCCCCAACGCGATAACCCTTGGGTAAATCAAGCCCTCTGAGCAGGTTGGGACGATGTTTGAAAATGCCCTCGGCAAACCCGCACCAGCACGTTCCCAAACCGAGCGTTTGAGCGTACAAGTCAAAGTTCGACAGAGCAATTACCGGGTCAAACGCCGCGCACGGAGCCGATTTCGGAATCGACGCAATTACCATTCCCGGCGCATCGCGGAAAATGACGTCCGTTCCGTTTTTCATGGCGTCAAAATAATGGCTGAATTTTTTAAATTTCCAGCGAAGAATTTTATTGATAAGCGGACGATTGATAAACCCGTAAATTTTCGTTCTCAGTTCCTCAAAAACGGCTGGACTGGTTACAAACGTAAATCGCAGCGAATGATCGTTGCAGCCGGTCGCCGTCCAGTTGAGAGCGTTTTTAAGCCGTTCAATCGTCTCCGGTTCGATCGGGCGGTCAGACCAGCTTCGCGTACTGCGGCGCATTCGGATCAGATTGAGCATCTGTTCTTCAGACGGGAGTTCGCCTTTTGGCAAGCAGTCGTTCGCGCAGACGCCGTCAACGCTTACCGCGCCAGCCGGACAAATCGCAACGCAATGCTGGCATTTAATGCAGCAGCTTTCCCGACTCGAAACGACTTGGGCGAAGCCGTCTGCATTTTGCTCCAAAATAATACCGGGACATTCGCGAACGCACGCTCCGCAGCGAACGCAGGATTTTTGATCAATGACAATCATGGCGTTAAAATAACAATATTTTCAACTTGGTCAGACAAAACTGTCAGGACAATTATTAACTCTTTAGGAATTATACCCAATCTTGTTATATTTTCAAGACAGCGCCCCAAAAGAGTATTTGCTATATTTATATATCTATATTTATATATTAAATTCCTCTTGACTTTATCTGTTTTTACTGCTAAACTAAGATTCCCATGAAAGTTAAATTCGGGAATTTCACGAATTTTATTATATTTATTTAAACCAAGGATTTGATATGACCGCGGAAAGGACGCCGCACAGTTCCTCAAACTCCGTCAAGGAGTACAACTGGATCAACGTGTTTTTACAGCCGTTGACCCGGTTTGTAATCCATCATCCGTTGGTTGTAATCCTGTTAGCTCTGATTATCGCCGGCGTCGGCGTTTGGGGGACGGTAAACAAGCTGGAATTCAAAACAAGCCGTCTGGATTTAATCAATCCCAACAGCGAGTTCAATAAACGCTGGCTTAAATATATAGAATCCTTTGGCTCGGAAGACGACGTTGTCGTGATTGTCGAAGGGCGCGACGCTGCGTCCATTCAGCAGGCGGCGGACGGCGTCGGCGAGGCGCTGTCTCAGCGGACGGACTTGTTCTTTGACGTCTTCTACAAGGCGGACAACACCAAAATCAAGCGAAAGGGCCTTCATTACTTTTCGTCGACGGAACTGCAAAACGTCATGTTTTTCCTGCAGGAGTCCGCATCCATGTCTCAGGGAGAGCGGCAGGACGTGCTCAATCGCCTTTGGGTCAGCTGGCAGACGTCAGTCAGAGCGGATCAAGCGGTTCCCCCTGCCGTCAAGGCAAAATCGCAGGAAGGGTTTAACCGCCTAAGCGCGTCTTTGCAAGCGGCGTTAGGTCCGCAATTCGTTTATCAGTCCCCGCTGTACGGATTGGGCGACGAAAAGCATTCCGTTTCCGGACGCGTCGGTCAGGGGCCGGACGACCTTCACCCGGACGTCGAATACCTTTGGGCGAAACAAAACGCGATGGCTCTGATTCTTCTCAAATTCAAGGAAAAGGACGGCTCGGCGTTCGCTCAAAATACAGACTCCATTACCGTTTTACGGGATATTATCAAAGCCAAACAGGAAGAGTTCCCCAACGTCAAACTGGGGCTGACGGGCTTGCCGATTATGGAAAACGACGAAATGAGTTCGTCAGAAAAGGCGATGAACTGGGCGACGGTTCTGTCGCTTGTCGGCGTTGCCGCGCTGTTCCTGTTTGCTTTCCGCGGCGTTCGATACAGCGTTTTGCTCATTATCACGCTCTTAATCGGGATTTCCTGGACGATGGTGTACGTCGTCTTTGGAATCGGGCACTTAAACATCCTCAGCATCGCCTTTAGCGCCATTCTAGTAGGCTTGGGCGTCGACTTTGGAATACATTATCTGGCGCGATACTCCACATGTCGATTCAAGGGTTCAGACATTCCCCGCTCGTTAATCAAGGCGTCCAAAGAAGTGGGACCTGGCATTTTCGTCGGGGCGCTGACGACGGCTATCGCCTTTGCCGCCGCGGGCGGACAGGAGTTTATCGGCGTTGCAGAACTGGGTCGAATTGCCGGCGTGGGAATTCTGCTTTGCTGTCTGGCGGCGCTGATTGTTCTGCCGGCTCAAACGTTGCTGACGGACAAGGTTTTCCACAACGTCGTTCTGCAAGAAGAAACATTCCGAATCAAGATGTCGTCTGTTACAGACGTCTTTTCCAAAAACTTTGGTTCGACGATAATTCTCTTTGTCGGCGGCGCCGCGCTGAGCTTTATGTTCCTACCGGACTTGAAATACGACCATAACCTCATGAACCTTCAGGCGAAGGGGGTTGAAAGCGTCGAATGGGAAAAGCGGCTCATGGCGGAAAGCGACCAGAACGTCTGGTTTGCCCTGTCGACCACGAAAGACAAACAGGAAGTCAAACGGCTCAAAGAGGAGTTCCTCAAACAGCCCAACATCACCCGCGTTGAAGAAATCGTTTCCCGTCTCCCGGATACGACCGAAGAAAAAACGCAGCTTATCAAACAGATTCATCAGTATTCCGCCGTCGCTCTGCAGGGCTTTGCGAAAAATCGCGAACGGACGCTGTCCGCTCCCAACTATAACGATTTAAGCTCGTTCTTAACGGCTCTGGAATACAGCCCGGAAGTCAGCGCGCAAGCCAAAGACGTTTACCATATCTTTGACGGGCGAATTCGTGAACTGCGCCGACGGTTCAACAACCTGTCGCCGGAAGAAGTAACAGCCCGGCTCAATCAGTTTGAAATGTGCATGGCGCAGGACTATTACACCCGAATGCAGCAGATTTACTTCTGCTCCGATCCGGAACCGCCGACAATGGCAGACCTGCCGCAGCCGTGGGTGGCTCGTCTGTACGCCAAAGACGGCACGTACGCCCTTCAGATTTACGGTTCCGGAGATATTTGGGACATGGACAACCTGACGGAATTCGTCAAACAGGTCAGAGCCGTCGACCCGGAAGCGACCGGCAACCCGCTCCAGACCTACGAATGTTCGCTCCAGATGCAGCGGTCGTACATTTCCGCCGCCTGGTACGCTCTGGCGGGAATCATGTTCGTTCTGTTCCTGGACTTCAGAAGCGTTCGTCACACAATTCTGGCAATGCTGCCGCTGCTGATGGGGATTCTGTTCCTGTTTGGAATCATGGGATTTTTACAGATCCCGCTCAACTCCGCCAACATGATTATTTTGCCGCTGATTTTGGGCATCGGCATTGACGACGGCGTTCATATCGTCCACGACTACCGCCGCCGCGACAAGACCAAACCGTTCAGAATCAGTTCGTCCACAGCAGGCGCGCTGACGATGACGTCCATGACGTCCATTTTGGGCTTCTGCTCCCTCATGACAGCGGAACATCGCGGCTTGCAAAGCCTGGGTCTGGTTTTGACGATGGGCGTCGCCTGCTGTATGTTTACCTCGCTGTCGATACTTCCCGCTCTGCTGACGAGAATGTCCAAATGGGTTCTTTATCGGGAAGCGCGCCGAGCCGCCAAACGAGCAAAGCGTTCCGGCATACAGTCAGAACCTGTTACAACCGAACCGAACAACCCGCAAAACGGCGAAAATATTATTCCCATCTCGGAAGACAAACCGATTCCGCTGTGGAAACTGGAAGCGTTTTTGAAGAGCGGATAAATGAAAGGCGGTAATGGAGTGAGCGGAGCGAACGGAATTACGCATTCGCCGGAACGGCGAACATAACGTTGGGTTCAAGCTTTTTGGTTCGCCTTCGGCGAACTGCGTAACTCCGCTCCTGTTAGTCGCTTCGTTACCGCCTTCCATCAATCGACGACTCATAATTGCAACTTAATACATGGAAGAAATCATCAAATTACTCGAAACGGACAAACGATACAAGCTGGCGGCTTACGAGTTCATTCTCGCGGCGGTCAAGTTTGCTCACGATATTTTGGAACTGGGCGACCCGATTTCTCAAGTCAACCAAACGGACGGCGACAACGTCTGCGTGGACGACGACGAACCGCCGGGAGACGTTGACCGGGACATTTCCGCAGCCGACATCTGCAAGGCGGCGAAAATCTACGCTGTCGAGCAGTTCGGTCTGCTGGCAAAACCGACGCTCAACAACTGGGGGATTCACTCCACCGCCGACATCGGACAGATTATTTTCAATCTCGTCAAATGCGGCGCCCTGTTACAGTCCAAACGCGACAACATCAACGACTTCGACAACGTCTTCAATTTCGACGACGCCTTTGAAAAGCAGTTCTCTTTCGACGATAGCGCTTTTTAGGGAGTGGGGGCGCGTAAGCCCCCGGAAAACCTCACGCGGAGACGCGGAGATGCGGAGAATGTTCGCGAAGTTTTAAAAACTATGCGTTCTTTCCGTTCTTTGCGGCTAAAAAATTTTTAGTAAAGATTAAACAAAGCGACCAACGGGAGCGATTATAATACATTTCGCGCGGTAGCGCGGATCGGGAGCGGCGCCTCGCCGCCTCGCAACTCGCTACTCGCAACTCGCAACTTAAATGAACGGATTCATCAACCTCAATAAACCCTCTGGAATTACGTCACGCGACGCGGTCAACGTCGTTCGGCGCATGCTGCCTCGAAAGACGAAAATCGGGCACGCCGGCACGCTCGACCCGTTAGCCAACGGCGTTTTGGTTATTGCGGTTGGAAGCGCGACCCGGCTTATCGAGTACGCTCAAGAGGGGCGGAAAACCTATCGGGCGGAATTTCTTTTAGGGCGATCGTCCGATACGGAAGACGTCGAGGGCGCGGTTGTCGAGCTGGAGAACCCGACAATTCCTACAAGAGAAAGCCTGCTGTCCGCCGCCCAGCTCTGGACGGGCGTTATCATGCAAAAGCCGCCGATTTATTCCGCGCTGAAAATCAACGGTCAGCCGGCGTACAAGCTCGCCCGAAAGGGAAAAGACGTCGACCTGGCGGCGCGAGAAATAACGATTTACTCTGCAACGATGCTGGACTACCAGTACCCGGTTATGAAATGGGAGCTTGTCTGCTCGTCCGGGACGTACGTTCGATCCTGGGGACGAGACGTCGCCCGATCGGCGGGCACGGAAGCTGTCATGTCCGCGCTGACCAGAACGCAAGTGGGGCTTTTCCGTCTGGAAGACAGCGACGACCCCGTCCCGGCAAGCGAATGTAACGGCGAATTCCCCTACCGGCTTCTACCTCCGCTGACAGGCTGTCCGGACTTGCCAAAAGTAACGCTGACGGAATCGCAGATTTACAACCTTCGACAGGGAAAGTTCATTCCTTTAGACGTCCCGCCGCAGACCGTCCCCGGAATCCCTCTCGCCGGACTGGACGCCGCCGGCGTTCTGAAAGCCATACTTGCCATGCGTCCCGACGGCAGCTTTCAGGCTATAAAGAATCTGGTTGAAGAATAGAGTCATGTAACATTTATTTTAGCGCTTGCGTCGGGGACTGCGGCGGCTTGACGCCGCCTTGTCCAATGCCCCGCTGATAATCTTTGATAAGCCCGGCACGCGGCAGTCCCCTGCCGCCCCCAATGGTTGAGAGCGGGTCAGTCCGCACACGGATTTTACGGATTAGACGGATTTTCGCCGATTGGTTTACAACGTTCTAACTTTATTTTCTCCCCTTACTAAAGTTTTTTCAAGTGCGGACAAAGTCCGCAAAGAAATGAAAGGCGGTAATGAAGCGAACGACGTGAGCGGAATTACGCATTCGCCGATAGGCGAACAGAACGTTGAGAAGTGTGCATACTAAACCGACGCAGCCGAAAACCTCCCTTGGATGTAGCCCGTCCCCGGGCTACAACTTGACGGCGAAAGCCGTCAAGAAATGCGGAAGCCTCCAATAATCTCCTTCGCAGGAAAGCCCGCTTGAACAGCTGGTTCGCGGGCGTCTTCGCCCGCCGAAGAAACCTTTTCTATAACGACGCTGTATTCTGGACAGAAAATTCCATCTTTTTTCGAATTTTTTCGCAATTTGTAGTAACAGTCCCCTTTTAATCTGTCGTTTAATTGAATATACTAATCATTGGACATTGACTTATATTGTTGTTACTGTTATCAAAAAATTTTACATAACAATTTGAGAAAATGTCCACCGATATTTTGTTTTTTGTGTGTTTTACCCACAGATTTTGTTATAGAGCCTTTATTTCATTCTTAGTGTAACCTATGTTTTATGTCCCCCCCTCGTCCAAAAGTCCATTTGAAAATTCTCTGGAAACGTTCAGAAAAGATTCTGAAACGAAACGAGAAGATAGCGAACAACGAAAAAACAATTATGTTTTTCTTTTCGTTTTTATGATATGCTTAATTTGCGCCTTTCTTATTGTCTATGTCATTGCACGAAGTTTCGGCTTTCCCAATTAACCGTCTTGATTAGGGGGCAAGTGCAAGCGAAAAGTCCCCACTTAGAGTTAGTAATTGTGTTAACAGGTGTTTTTTCTTGTTTTTCCCGTTACTCGTTTTCTGGTTCGAACGCATCTGTAAAGGATTCCGCATATCTCACAGAATACCCAATCGTGGAATCAGGGAACTTCTGTTCCAATCTGTGCAAGCAGTCAATGAATTTAAGACTTTGTAAAACTTTAGCAACGTCATCAAAAACCTCGCTGGCAATCTCTGCGTCTTCTTCTGAGCAGTTATCCAAAAAGCGAATGGTTTCCTCTTCGTTTTCTGTAAATAAAGAAGTTAGTTGTTTCCAGTAATCTTCTTGACGAGCATCGTAATACGGGTTAAGAGTTTCATAAATCTTCTTCAATTCGTTAAACCTTGATTCAATCATTATGATTCTCTTTCTTCTGTTGGATGTTTAGTTTTGCTATGAAAGAATCTGCCATTTCTTCCAGTCGAATCCACTCTTCTTCGCTCGTTCCTTTTGAAACGTATGGGCGAATCTGATTCGGGTAAAGAACAAGCAGCGCTTTTGTCATACCTAATCTTTCAGAATCTTCATAAATAAATTCAACCCGAAACGCCTCGCCGTCGTTGATAACGTCAACGATTGTTCCAATTTCCCCGGCTTCAACGTCGTCATCGTATTCATCTGTCGAATAATAAGGTTCCAAAAGTTCAACGGTGTCGCACAATTGAAATGTCATAACGTTACCTTTCAACATAAACTGTTACAAGCCGCGGTATGGTTACACAGCTATTTATAAACCTGCCCGGCGTTAATATATATTATCGTTCAACTAACTATATCCAAAGAAATATTCGTGGTTAATAATATACACCTTGATCTTCTAGCCACTTTATTAGTTCCTGATTCTCGCTTTTAGTTGCATATTTAAAGACCGTTTTCCCCTCTTTGTCATATTTTTTGATGTCCAGACCTTTTTCAACGAGCCATTGAACTAATTCCAGATTTCCGCTTTCGGCTGCACAATGCAAGACCGTTTTCTCGTTATCGTCTTTTGCGTTGACGTCCAATCCTTTTTCAACAAGCCATTGAACTAATTTCAGATTTCCGCTTTCGGCTGCATAATGCAAGACCGTTTTCTCGTTATTGTCTTTTGCGTTGACGTCCAGTCTTTTTTCAATGAGCCATTGAACCAGTTCCAAATTGCCGCTTTTTGCAGCGCTATGCAAAATTGTGCTTCCCCAAAAGCTCTCTTTTGCATTAATGTTCGCGCCATGGTCCACCAACCATTGAACCAGTTCCAATTCGCCATTCATGGCAGCATGTCTCAAGACAGTATATCCACAATTGGAAGCTGTGTTGATTTTAGCGCCATTTTCGACAAGCCATTTAATCAATTCGGGATTAAGCCTACACCTAAAAGAAGTCAGGACAGTTAATCCGTCAGTATCTTCTATTGCGTTGACGTCTATTCCCTGTGCAACAAGCCATTTGATCAGTTCAGAATTTCCTTTTTCGGCTGCATAATGCAAGAGCGTTTGTCCCGGCCTGGTCTTTGCCTTGACATCCAGACCTTGTTCAGCCAGCCATTTAACGAGTTCAAGATTACCGCTTTTGGCGGCAGAATGTAAAATCGTCTTTCCGAATACATTATCTTTAGCATTAATGTCAGCGCCATGTTCAACCAGCCATTTAACCATATTAAAATCACCGTTTTCAGCAGCAAAATGTAACGCAGTGTTTTCATGTCGGTCTTTGGCGTTAACATCCAGTCCTTTGTCCACAAGCCATTGAACCAGTTCAAGATTGCCGCTTTTGGCGGCAGAATGCAAGACCGATATCTTTGTGAAGGAGTCTACGACGTTGAGGTCTATGCCGCGTTTAACCAGCAATTTAACCAGTTCCAGATTTCCATTTTCCGCAGCAGAATGCAAAAACTCGTATCCAATATTATCATCTGCGTTGAGGTCGGCTCCATGTTCAACCAGCAATTTTATCAGATCCCAATTATTAGACATAAATGCATTACGCAAAATCGTGTCTCCGAATTCATCATCTTTTGTATTGACGTCTGCGCCTTGTTCAACCAGAAATTTAATCAGTTTCAAATTGCCCGTTTCTGTTGCATAATACAAAACTGATTTTCCCGGAGAGACTGTCTTGGCGTTAACATCCGCTCCATGTTTCACAAGCCATTGAACCAGTTTATAATGTTTCAGAAGGATGGCAAAATGCAAAGATGTATAACCAGAATTGTCTTTGGCGTTAACATCCAGTCCTTTGTCCACAAGCCATTGAACAAGTTCAATATTTCCGCTTCCAACGGCAGAGTGTAAAACTGTTGTTCCAGAATCGTTTTTTTCGTTGATATCAAATCCCTTCTCAACAAGCCATTGCACCAGCTCCAGATTACCGCTTTGAACGGCTGACAGCAAGACAGAGTTATGGCTTCTGTTCTTAACTTTGAGGTCGGCGCCATGTTCCACGAGAGTTTTAATCCTGTTTAGATTGCCCATCCAAGCAGCATAGTGCAGAATGTTGTCGCCATTGTATGCGCAATAATCAAAATCATACGTCTCATTTTGAAACATCTGCTCAAAATGCTCAACGCATTCTTCTCCAAAATAATTAATTGCTCTATTTAACTGTGATTGGCGGTTATAATCGTCTGAAGTTTCCTCTGCTGAGGATTGAACATCGAAATCATCCAAGGATTCCTCTGCGGGCTTTGCAACTTCAGAATTATCCAAGGATTCCTCTGCTGGCTTTGAAACTTCAGAATCACCCAAGGATTCCTCTGCTGGCATTGCAACTTCAGAATCATCCAAGGATTCCTCTGCCGGCATTGAAACATCAGAAACATCCGTGTTTTTGTCTGTCGATGGCTGATTGACAGAATTGCCTTCGTTATTACAACCAACAACAGCTGTTAGAAGAATTAGGAAAAAGCTCAAAACAGATTTGAGATTTGTCATTTGTATACTCCTTAAAAAAGGGGATTAAAAATAGGAACAAAAATTCCCGACTGATTCTAAAGAACAAATTGGAATAAAATTGTTCTCAGACGCTTTTATAACACAATATCAATTCTTTACAAGAGGTTATATAACGATTTTTGAACAAATTTTAGAACGTCTAGTAACAAATGACGGACGTCTCGCTAACTTGAAAAAACTTTAGTAAGGGGAGAAAATTAGGTAGGAACGACAATTAACCAATCGGCGAAAATCCATCTAATCCGTAAAATCCGTGAACGAGCTGACCCGCCCTTACCGCCTTGCCGCTATTTCGCTGCCGGGTACGACCCCAGTATTTCCAGCCGCACCGAGCGTTTGCCCAGCGCGTCGATGGCGCGGCGTATCTTCAAGTCCTTAAAGTGCCCTTCCATCTCGGCAAAGAACAGGTACTCGTTGTCGGTTCCGTGTACCGGGAACGATTCAATCCAGGTCAGATTGAGATGGTTTCTCTTAAAGATGTTTAACGCGTCTGCTAACGACCCGGCAACGTGCTTTAACTGGAACATGAGCGCGGTCTTGTCGTTGCCTTTCCGGTCGTAGGAATTCTTGCTCAAAACGACAAATCGGGTGCGGTTGTCCGGATTGTCGGCGATGTTTTCGACTAAAACGTCCACCTCGTACGCCTTGGCGGCTTCCAGAGACGCGATCGCGGCAACGCCGTTGTCCGCCCCGGCAAGAGCCAGTTCGACCGCCTGCGTCGTCGAGCTGCACGCAACCAGTTCCGCCCCGGACAGGCATTTCGCCAGCCAGTTTCGGCATTGAGAAAGCGCCTGCGCTTTGCTGTAGACGGTTTTAATGCTGCTTCGAGGCAGGTTCCCGATCAGACAATGACAAATCGGAATTATCGACTCGCCGCTGATTTTGATTTTCGTTTTCGTGAACATGTCCAGCGTGTCGACAATGCGCCCGTCGGTGGAATTCTCAATCGGAACGACGCCGAAATCGCATTCGCCGGACTGCGCCTGTTCGAAAATCCCGGCGATGCTGGAAACGGGAATCAGCTCCACCCCGGTTCCGAAATACTTCAGCGCCGCCAAATGCGTAAAGCTGAACTCCGGACCCAGGTACGCAACGCGAGTCGGATGAACGCTGGCACGGACGTCGCCCAACGCCTCGCGAAAGACGGCTCGAACGCAGTTCTCCGACGCCCCCCCGCTCTGTCGGCGCGCGCACAACGCCATGCTCTCAATCCGCTGATGGTCAAGGTTCCAGTCCGTATACCGAGACCCCAACGCCATCGCTGACTTGCCGTCCGCGCCGTCGCCTTTGCCTGTTACAGTTTTACTCTGTCCGCAGTTAAGTTCAAAGTACTTCCGTTCCAGCTCGATCTTTTTATTCAGAGCGTCGAGAAGCGCCTTGTCCGCCTCGACCAGCTGAGAACGCAGCTGAGCCAACTCCGACCCGGCGGGGGAAAGCGCTTTGCTTTGAGATACGCTCGGCGACGCCTGTTCAGAACGCTTGCCGTTCGCGCCGTTCCCTTTCCCTTTGCTCCCCTTCGCTTTGACTTGTACAGACTTTTGATTCTTACTCGACTTGGAATTGTTTGAAGTTTTTGCCATGGTAAAACGGGAAATCTAAAGGGTGTTCGCAGGTCAGCCCGCACACGGATTTGACGGATTAAACGGATTCACGCCGATTGGTTAATTGAAAAACAATAATCATTCGTGAATCATTGAATTTTAAACACGAAAAACACGAAGAGAACGAAAAAACACGAAAATTTTAAAAATACTTTCGTCTTTTTCGCTTATTTCGCTTATTTCGTGTATTTCGTGTATTTCGTGTTTAAAAATTCCTCGCCGTCTCGCAATAGGTTCGCCTTCGGCGAAAGCGTAATTTCGCTCCCGTTGGTCGCTCCATTACCGCCTTTCAATCCATTTCTTTCCCCTGCCAAATTGGCAGAACGGGAAACCCTCACCGCGGGGGATAACGTCAAAAATAATCGCAATCTGTTATTTTATAACGAGTTATAAATTATTTGGCGATTCAAATTTGTTTTGGCACGGAAATTGCAATTTTACTAATCGTGCGAAATCTGTCCCCCGTAGGATGGGGGGAGACAAGCGGAAACGCTGATTCAGCAAACCGCTTGTCTTTATCGCTTGAAAATGGATTGTATCCGAAAATTGAAAATCGTTCAAGCGCTTTGACGGGTTTCTGACGTGTATATAATCAAAAAAACAAAAAATTTAAGGAGAACAATATTATGGCTAAAGGCGAAAAAATCATCGGCATTGACTTAGGAACCACCAACTCGGTCGTTTCCGTTATGGAAGGCAACGAACCCACGGTTATTGCAAACCTGGAAGGAAACCGTTTAACCCCCAGCGTTGTCGCGTTTAACGACGACAACGAAACCATCGTCGGCGAACCCGCCAAACGACAGGCTGTTACCAACCCGAAGCGAACCATCTCGTCCATTAAACGATTCATGGGGCGCCGTCAGAACGAAGTTGCAGTCGAAGAAAAGATGGTTCCGTACAAGGTTATCGGAACGGGCGACGATTACGTCAAGGTAGAAGTCAACGGCAAAGAATACACGCCGTCTGAAATCTCCGCCAAGGTTCTTCGCAAACTCAAGGAAGCGGCGGAATCCTACCTCGGTCACAAAGTCAACAAGGCGGTTATTACCGTTCCCGCTTACTTCAACGACGCTCAGCGTCAGGCAACCAAAGACGCCGGTCAGATTGCTGGCCTGGAAGTCATGCGAATCATCAACGAACCGACCGCAGCGTCTCTGGCTTACGGCTTGGATAAAAAAGCCCAGCAGAAGATTTGCGTCTTCGACCTCGGCGGTGGTACGTTCGATGTGTCTATTCTGGACGTTGCAGACGGCGTTTTCCAGGTTGTCGCAACCAAAGGCGACGGACACCTCGGCGGCGACGACTTCGACAAAGCCCTTATCGACTACGTTGCAGACGAATTCCAAAAGTCCAACGGCGTTGACCTCCGCAAAGACCCGATGGCTCTTCAGCGTCTGCAGGAAGCGTGCGAAAAAGCGAAGTGCGAACTGTCCTCCGCTCAAAGCACGGACATCAACCTGCCGTTTATCACCGCTGACGCCTCCGGTCCGAAACACCTGCAGCAGCACATCACCCGCGCCAAGTTTGAACAGCTGGCGGATTCCCTCATCGAACGCTGCAAGCGCCCGGTTCTGGACTGCTTGAAGGACTCCAACCTGTCCGCCAAAGACATCGACGAAGTCGTTCTGGTCGGCGGATCGTCCCGAATCCCGAAGGTTCAGGAACTGGTCAAGGAGATTTTCGGCAAAGACCCGCACAAGGGCGTCAACCCGGACGAAGTCGTTGCAGTCGGCGCGGCAATTCAGGGCGGCGTTTTGGCTGGCGACGTCAAAGACGTTCTTCTGCTCGACGTTACCCCGCTGTCTTTGGGAATTGAAACCCTCGGCGGCGTTATGACTCGACTGGTCGAACGCAACACAACCATTCCGACGGAAAAGTCACAGGTCTTTTCCACCGCAGACGACAACCAGACGGCTGTTACAATTAAAGTCTATCAGGGCGAACGTGAGATGGCGGCGGACAACCGACTCCTGGGTCAGTTCAACCTGGAAGGCATCCCGCTGGCGCCCCGCGGCGTCCCGCAGATTGAAGTTACATTCGATATCGACGCCAACGGCATCGTTTCCGTCAAGGCGAAAGACAAGGGAACCGGCAAGGAACAGAAAGTTACCATCGAACAGAGTTCCGGCTTGAGCGACGAAGAAATCGAAAAGATGCGCCGCGACGCCGACGCTCACGCGTCCGAAGACAAGAAACGCCGCGAATTCGCCGAACTGCACAACAAGGCGGACTCCATGGTTTGGCAGCTCGAAAAGCTCATGAAGGAAAACGAAGCCTCCATTTCAGAGTCTGACAAATCCGCCATGACCGCGGCTATCGACAAGGTCAAGGAAGCCATGAAAGGCGCCGACGCCGACGCCCTCAAGTCCGCCGTCAGCCAGCTGGAACAGGCGTCTCACGCGTTCAGCAAAACGCTGTACGAAAAGGCTGCTGGTTCCGCCGCCGGCGCTGGCCCGCAACCGGGCGCGTCCGCTCAGGACAACTCCAGCTCCGACTCCAAAAACGACGACACGATCGACGCCGAATTTGAAGTCAAAGACTAAGTTCAGTAAATAACTTGTAACAAATAACACGAAATGCGGGATTGAACTCAAAATCAATTCCGCATTTTAGTTGCGAGTTGCGAGTAGCGAGTTGCGAGAGAGTTATTTAACACGAAATACACGAAATAAGCGAAAAAGACGAAAGATTTTTTAAAATATATATTTTAATATTTTCGTGTTTTTTCGTTCTATTCGTGTTTTTCGTGTTTAAAATCCAATGGCGTACCAAACAACTTTTTTTCAACACATATTACTTCCATGACAACTATTCCCCGAATTGGCTTGGGCTACGATTCCCATAAACTTATCGACGGCGACGGTCTGATTCTCGGCGGGGTTCATATCCCGCACAACAAGTCGTTACAAGGACATTCCGATGCCGACGCTCTTCTGCACGCCATTTCAGACGCCCTGCTCGGAGCCGCCGCCATGGGCGACATCGGACAGATGTTTCCCGACACGGCAGAGGAGAACCGCGGGCGCAATTCCGGGGAGATGCTTCAGATTATCTGGGACAAGATTCAGGCCGAAGGATACAAGCTGGGCAACCTCGACGCAGTCGTCCTGGCGCAGAAGCCGAAACTCCTGCCGTACGTTGCCGCGATCAGAGAAAATATCGCCCGCCTTCTCGACGTCCCGGCGGAATCCATCGGACTAAAAGCCAAGACTGGCGAAGGCGTCGGCCCCGTCGGAGAAGAAGTCCTTCTGGAAGTCTACGCCACCGCGCTGATTTATCGGGAATAAAATGATATATTCAGAACCTTATGCGTATTTTATAACTTTCACAACCAGAGGAACGCGACTTCATGGTTGCGAAAGGGGTTCTGTCAATCGCAAAGGAGAATATATAGGAATTAATTCAAATTGGGAAGGTTTTGATAAATCAGAAATGAAAAATCCTCCAATTGTTCTTTCATCTAATCAAAGACAGATCGTCCATGACGCGCTGAAAAGTCATTGTGAAAAGAACAGCTGGATACTTCATATAGTTGCCGTCCAATCAAACCATGTTCATATTCTAATATCTGCTAATAACTATTCGCTTGATTATGTGGCAACCGCATTAAAAGCAGCTGCAACAAATGCGCTGCATAAATCTGGAGAATTTGAGAAAAGCGTTAAAATCTGGACGAGAAAAGCAAGTAAAAGATATGTCTTTAATGACGAAGAGTATTTAAATGTTTACGACTATATCAGAAATCAATGATTTCGCCTAAAAATGGAAGGCGGTAACGGAGAAGCGAAGCTTCGCAGTTACGCTTCCACAGTACCATAGAAATCAATGGGTTCGCCAAAAAATGGAAGGCGGTAACGGAGAAGCGACAGCTTCGTAGTTACGCTTCCATAGCACAATAGAAATCAATGTTCTCGTCAACAAATGGAAGGCGGTAACGGAGAAGCGTCCGCTTCGTAGTGACGCTTCCACAGTACTATAGAAATCAATGTTTTCGTCTAAAATGGAAGGCGATAACGGAGAAGCGTCAGCTTCGTAGTTACGCTTCCCCTGAACCACCTATTACGTTCGATATAACGGTCTTCGCCTCAATTACATATCATCTTCATTAAAATAATCGGAATCAATTCTTTTAATTTGATATGTTTCGCGAACGGAAACGCCAACGTTGTGTTCGATCATCAATTCTGCCAATCGTTCGTCATCAATAAGGACGATTTGATGTGAACATTTATCAACAAACTCTTTTGCACTTTTAGGAAAAGAGGACGTTGTCAGGAAAATGCCTTTGTGACTTTTTTTAGATGACAACGCTCCTGCAAAATCTCTGACATCTGAAATAGGAACAATCACGTCATCATCGTAACGTTTCGCCTGAATGTAAATTACATCTAAACCAAGTTTATCCTCATTGATAATGCCGTCGATTCCGCCATCGCCGGATTTACCAACAACTTGACCGGCTTCTGTTCGAAAACCGCCGTACCCCATTTTAATAAGCAGATCAACAACCAACGATTCAAAGAAGGCAGGTTTATGTTCTTTAATTGTATCCAAGAGTTCCTTTGCCAAGCTCGCCCGAAGCAGTTTATAAGACTCTTCAATTGACTCATCAGGAGTTTTTTCCGTAATATCCGTTGTTTCAGATTCACTTTGATTCGGACTGTTGCCTTCATCATCATTTGAAGTTCCAACAAACTTTCTGAAAGATTCAAATTCCCGTAAATCATTAATACAGATTTGTTGAAACGTTTGTTTTTGCTGTAAATATGAGACCCCGATTGAGGAAATCTTGTAAGTTCCACGTTTGACACGCGTCAATAAACCAGCACGATACAAATATGTAATTGCCCACTGTACATTGCTGACATAACGCAGTATGCCGCTACTAGTCTTTTCATTCGCATCATCACTTGACAAATTGAAATGATTGCGAACAAAATCTTTAAAATCGCTTATTTGATGTTCCTTACGGTCAGAAGCAAAATGCAACAAAGGAAACATCATACTTTGAAAATCTGGTACTGACATAATAATCTCCTAGGAAAATTGCATAGTATCATTATAATCTATTCTGGCGACATTACAATGGGGTAACCGTTACTCCCGGAAGCGTAACTGCGCTCACTACGTTCGCTCCGTTACCGCCTTTCATTGGATTATCCATCGGTCGTCGATTAGGAAGCGTAACTGCGCTCACTGCGTTCGCTCCGTTACCGCCTTTCATTGGATTGTCCATCGGTCGTCGATCAGGAAGCGTAACTGCGCTCCCTACGTTCGCTCCGTTACCGCCTTTCATTAGATTGTCCATCGGTCGTCGATTAGGAAGCGTAACTGCGCTCACTGCGTTCGCTCCGTTACCGCATTTCATTGGATTGTCCATCGGTCGTCGATTAAGAAGCGTAACTGCGCTCACTTCGTTCACTCCGTTACCGCCTTTCATTGGATTATCCATCGGTCGTCGTCTATCCCTTCACGCAATTCAATATCGCGGCGTGAAGTTTCTCGTTGGACGTTGCCAGCAACGCGGCGCGGTCGACGTCGAACGGGGAGCCGTCGGCGGCTGTTACAAATCCGCCCGCCTCTTTGACCAGCAAGACGCCCGCAGCGACGTCCCACGAATGGGCGGAAAAGTTCATCGTGGCGTCGAAGATTCCCCGGGCTGTGTACGCCAGGTTCAGCGCCAACGATCCCGATCGGCGCATCGCCTGACATTCTCCCGTCAGCTTGAGAAACGCCTTGAAGTCGTCACATTCCTGCGTTATATTGGGCGGGAACCCGAACCCGATAAGAGAATCGATGAGCTTTTCAACCGGCGAAACGTGAAGCTCGACGCCGTTGAGCCACGCCCCATGTCCGGCGACGGCAGAATAGAACTCGTCGTAATACGGCGCGTAAATCCCGCTGACAAACAGCTCGCCCCGAAACTCCAGCGCCAGCGAGACGCAAAAATGCGGGCTGCCGTGCGCGTAGTTCGTCGTGCCGTCCAGCGGGTCGAGAATCCAGCGGTACTCGGAATCCGCGTCCGGGACGGGGTAGTTTGTATCGTCGATGGTCTCTTCCCCGACGAAAATATGAGTGGGAAACGCCTCAGCGAGAATGTCCCGTACGGCTTTTTGCGCTTTGCGGTCGGATTCCGTTACCAGGTCGCGGACGTCTTTATGATACACAGCCGCTTTGCCAAACCCGTCCATGAGGACTTTCCCCGCCGCCTTGCACGACTCTCGAAGAACTTCTGTAAAACTTGCCATGACAGTTATAATATTCTAAATATAGGTTATATGATAGTTGCGAGTGGCGAGTTGCGAGTTGCGAGACGGCGAGGCGCCGTTCCCAATCCGCGCTACCGCGCGAGAGCCAATATTCGCTCCCGTTGGTCGCTTTGATTCCTCCTCAAAACTAACGGGGAGCGCTTGCGTTTCTCGTTACTCGCAACTCGCAACTCGCAACTTACTTGCACCACTTTTCCTCGTACGCCTCAATCGCTTTCTCGGCAGACAGGGCAAAGGAGACAATATCCACTCCGTCCATTAAACAGCGTTTATAAAACGAGTCAACTTCAAACGGAACGTTCAAGCCGAACTCGTCGGAAACGGTTTGCGATTCCAGGTTAACCGTCAGTTTGTATCCAGGACGATCAGAGACATTTTGTAACAGTTGTTTAATCTGCTCATCGGACAACGTAATCGGCAAAATGCCGTTCTGCAACGCCATTTTAGTAAACCGCGAGGAAAACTCCGAGGCAACAACCGCTTTGACGCCGCTATCCGTCCAATCCTGCAGAGTCTGTTCTTCGGATTTAAACAGACTGCGCGATATTAAAAACGCCGCTCCGATACTCTCCTTTGCAACGTCTGCCGCTAAACCTGTTATTGAAATGTATTTATCCATATATGAACGTTTACCAGGTTATTAGTTACATGTAAATCAGTTTTATCTGTATTCCCAATTTCGAATGTCGGTGAATTTTCCGGTTATAGCCGCGGCGGCAGCCATGGCGGGGCTGACAAGGCACGTACGGACGCCGGAACAGATTTGAAATTCGGAAGAGGTTGACGCGCAAATGCCATTTGTGGGCGCGTCTTCCAGTTCGATGTTGGATGACCCCGGTTCGCCCCATCGGAATCCGGCGTCGAGGAAAATCTTGTCCAATCCCGCCGCCTCAGCTTTCATCTTGACAATGCCCGACCCCGGCGAAACGACGGCTGTTACATTCGGATTGCATTTGTATCCCTTGACAACCTTGGCGGCGGCGCGAAGGTCGCCCAACCGACCGCCAGCGCTCGATCCGATAAACGCGCAGTCAACAGCAATGTCGGTCATATTCCACAAAGGTGAGAAGCCCATGAATTTTAATGCTTTATGCGTCAAGTGATGATAAAAATCGTTTAAATGCTCGTCCGTGAGTGGAATGCAGTCGTCAATGGACAAGCTGAAGCCGGGTGCAATCCCCCACGATACCGTCGGTTTGATTTCCGATGCGTCGATTTGAATTGTCTTGTCGTAAGCGCAGCCGTCGTCTGACCGAAACGATTTCCATTTTGTTACAGCTGCATCAAACTCCCGACCCAACATCGGACAATGCGGACGTCCTTTGAGATACTTGAACGTCAGCTCATCGGGGGCGATGATAGCGGAAAGCGCGCCGGTATAAGACGTCATATTGCACAGCGTCAGACGACCTGTCATATTCAGGGAACGAATCGCTTCGCCGGTGTATTCGATTACATATTGGTCTAATAATTCGTCCTGACGCATCAGATCGAACGCTTTGATGAGAACCGCCATGGCGAGGTCTTTTGCAGACGAGCCGGGCGGCAGCGCGCCGTTAACGCGAATTTCCATCAGTTTCGGCTTGACCATCGGCAGCGACTGAGCCGCCAGAACGCACTCGCTTTCTTTGGAGTTGACTTCCAGAGCCAGCGCGCCCAGCGCCCCGCAAGTGGACGCATGCAAGGCGCCGCTGACAATCGTCATACCGGGCTGAACGATGCCCTGCTCAGGAGCGACTACGTAAATCAGCCCCTGATTGACGTTCCCGATTCCAAAACAGCCGATGCATTTCTCCCGGCAGTTGTCAACAAGACTTTGAATCTGCTTTTCAACCTCCGGGGTTTTCGCCGCTTTGGCAGAAACGTTTCTGTCGATAGTCGCGATGGTTCTGTCCGGACGCCAAATATCCAGACCGGCGCTGCGAAGCCGTTCAAACGCCTGCGGACCGGCGACTTCCGTAAGCAGTTGATAGTCTATATATACTAACGGAATAGCGCCGTCAGCCGACTGAACGAGGTGGGCGTCCCAGATTTTGTCGAGTATAGTTTTAGGCGTTGGCATGAACCCCTCTGATGATTTAACGAAACGGGAACGGTAATTCGGTTCCCGATGACCAATTTTGGCTCTTCCGGTAAGTTGGCGCCTATTGTTGTGAAACAGCTTTTAGCTTCTAGCCTCTAGCTCCTAGCTTTTGATGTTAGTCTCTGACTTTAAAAGCTAAGCTGGAGGTTCAAATGCACAAGCTAATAGCTAGCGGCTAATAGCTAATGGCTTCTCAGGCGCAAATTGTCTGATGAACCCCAATCTTCCATGTTTTATTATACCCGTCTTCCAGTTTTTTACAAGACGGCGGGAATTAATGCGGAATTCGTAATGCGGAATGCGGAATTACGCAAAGCGTTCCTCTGAGTTTAACCATCTCCAGCTAATCTTTCACCAGTTCCTGTTGCTTCTCTATATTATTATCTTTATTTGCTCTTGACAAGAAAATGAAAATTCTCTAAATTATCACTTGATAATTCAGCTCAGACTGAATACAGTGTTATGTATATAATTTAAAGGAGTTCAGAAAGTCCTCATGGCAGGGCGTTCTGTATTCCGTATTTGCATTTAGGATTTTAGGAGAAGCACATGAAATCGTTTATCCGATTGTCGGCAATGTTGTTGGTTGTAACCGGATTGTGCAGCGATCTTTTCGCTCAGCAAGCCCCTGCCCCGTCTCCGGACAGCATTGTCGCCCGAGTCAATAACGAACCGATTACCCGCCAGCAGCTGGGCGACGAATGCCTGCTGCATTTCGGCCGCGACGTTGCCGAAAAGATGATGAATAAATACCTCATTCAGACGGAATGTCATAAGCGAAATATTGTCATTACGCAAGACGAAGTTCGAGCGGAAATCGAACGTCTCGCCAAGTCGTTCAACCTGCCGGTAACGCAGTGGCTCAACCTGCTTCGAGACGAACGCGGGATCAACGAACAGCAGTATTCGGAAGACATCATTTGGCCGTCGCTGGCGTTAAAGGCGATTGCCAAAGATCAGATCGTTGTCAACGAACAGGAAATCGCGATGGCGTACGACCGTCTTTGCGGTCCGAGCGTTGAGGCGAGAATTATCGTTCTCGACACGCCTGAAAAAGCGGCAGAGATTCATAAAATCGTCGCTGCCGACCCGTCACGGTTTGTCGCCATGGCAAAGCAGCATTCCATTGACACCAACACGGCATCCCGCGGCGGCATGGCGCCCGCTCCGCTGAGAATGCACACCGGTTTCCCGGAATTCGACAAAGCCGTTTTCTCTCTCAAACCGGGACAGGTTTCAAACGTCTTGAACGTGGGAAATCAGTATTTGATTGTGTATTGCGAACGAATCAATCCGTCAATTAAAGACAAAAACCCGCTTACCGACGACCTCAAAAAGCGCATTGTTGAGGAAATCAAAGTCCAAAAGCTGTCCAAGGTTTCCACCGATATTTTCCAGCAGCTTCAGCAAAAAGCCAAAGTTACAATCGTTTTGGGAAATCCCCAGCTGGAACGTCAGTATCCGACAGCCGCCATTCTCATCGACGGCAAACAGATCGGTCGAAAACAGGTAGCTGAAAAAGCGATTGAACGTCACGGAGCCAAAGTTCTCGACGGATTGATCCAGTTCGTTCTGGTTGAACAAGCCGCTAAAAAAGCTGGAATCACTGTTACAGACAAAGACGTCGACGATCAGATTGCCGCTATCGCCGCCGACGCTCTGCCGTTAAAAAATGGCGCAGCGGACGTCGAACGCTGGTATGCAACCGTGGCGCGAGAATACGGCTTGAGCCGCGAACAGTATCGCAAGCAGATGTGGTCGCAGGTCGCGTTGACGAAAATGGTTGAACCGGACGTCCGAATTGAAAACGACGACATCCAAAAAGGATACGAAGCCAACTACGGACCTCGCGTTCGCGTTCGCGCTATTATCCTCAACGACATGCGATCCGCTCAGCGCGTTTGGGCGGAAGCGCGGAAAAATCCGACGGAAAAGAACTTCGGCGATCTGTGCGAACAGTATTGCGTCGACCCGAACATTCGCGCCATTCGCGGCGAAGTTCCCCCGATTCAAAAGCACGGCGGAATTCCGGAACTGGAATCCGAGGCGTTTAAGCTCAGCCCGGGAGAACTATCAGATATTGTAACAGTCGGACAGACGTTTATCATCATGTACTGTCTGGGACAGACTCAGCCGGACAATATTCCTCTTGACGACGTCAAAGACATGATTATCAAAGACGTTCGACAAAAGAAGATTGACGTTCTGATGGCGGATGTGGTTGAACAAATCAAGGAAAACGGAACGTGGGAAAACCTGCTTTCCGGAGACGTCCACACACCTCGCAGCGCCATCGTTCCCGCTGAAAACGCGCCGCAGCCGACTGCGAATAAATAATTTTAGGGAATGGGGAATAGGGAATGGGGAATAGATTTTGGTTTAAAATTCTACACTCAATTCTCTACTCCCTACTTCCCAAACTACTCCCTATTCCCTACTCCCTATTTCCTAACCCCTTAATATGTCCATCGAATATCCAGTCAGCCCGTTACGACAGGAAATCATAGTTGCGTCCAAAACGATTGTTGTTAAAGTTGGGTCGCGTTGTCTGACAGACGCCAATCGTCATTTGGATCATCAACAAATCAAGAACCTGGTCGAACAGCTTTACGAAATAATTCAGACCGGGCGACGCGTCATTCTGGTTTCCAGCGGAGCCGTCGCCGCCGGCATGGACAGACTTATGCTTACCAGCCGCCCCAAGGACCTTGGTCGTTTGCAGGCGGTTGCCGCCGTTGGTCAAAGCGCTTTAATTGAAGCGTACAACCGCTATCTGGCGCCGTACAACATTCCCGCCGCTCAAGCGCTGCTGACCAACGACGACATGAAAAACCGGACGCGCTATCTGAACATGCGAAACACGCTCAACGCGGCTTTGGATTTTCAGACGCTTCCGATTATCAACGAAAACGACACCATTTCCGTCGACGAGTTGAAAACCACCTTTGGCGACAACGACAACCTCGCCGCGCTGGTTGCAAACCTCGTTCAGGCGGAACTGCTGATTCTCCTTTCCGATATTGACGGACTGTACAACGGCGATCCCTCTGACCCCAATTCCCATGTTATTCAAACTGTAACAGGAATTGAGGACAACGTTCAGGGCATGGTTCACGACCATCTCAACTCCGTCAGCAAGGGCGGAATGAGCAGCAAGATTCGCGCCGCTCAACAGGTCAACAGCGCAGGCGGATGTTTGATTATCGCCAAGGGTCGCGAACCAAATATTCTGCGGCGGATTCTGGCTGGCGAAGAAATCGGCACGGTCTTTCTTCCGCATGGAGAAGCTCACACCAGCCGGCAGAACTGGCTTGGATTCGCGTCTGAACCTGTTGGGTCAGTCTACGTTGACAGCGGCGCCGCTAAAGCCCTCAAAACGCAGGGACGAAGCCTGCTGCCAAAGGGAATCAAACGCGTTTATGGGCATTTTGAAAAAGGCGACGTCATTTCCATTTGCAACGCCAACGGGGAAGAGTTTGCGCGAGGGCTGTCAAACTATTCCTCAGACGACATTCAGCGCATTCGCGGACTTCATTCCGATGAAATCGAAGAAGCCCTTGGGCGAGCGCCGTACGAAGAAGTCGTCCATCGGGATAACATCGCCTTGAGGTAACCAGAGCTGTGAAGCATTTTATGTAACAGATAATCCATGGGACGTATAAACATACATACATTTACCCGATACAAGATGCGAATCGCTCTCGACAGCTGGAAATGCCCGCTTATTCAGCTGCCGATCGGTTTTGAAATGGTTCCATGGTCAACAAATCTGATTCAAAAACACAGTGAAGCCATTTACAGAAGCTTTAAAGACTCAATTGACGCCAAATATTTTGTAACGTTTACTCAACAGTCGCGCTGTGAAGATTTCATGCGTTATCTGGTTCACAACAGCGGCTTTTTGCCCAGCGCAACGTGGCTGCTGAGAGAAAAGACCGGCAACGGCGCGGCAAGACTGCTGCATTTGCCTGGTTCATACAAACTAGCGGGAACAATTCAGGGGCTTATCAGTCCGGAGTTTGTCGGCGCAATTCAAAACGTCGGAATTCTTCCCGAATACCGCGGTCGAGGGTTGTCGAAGCTGCTGCTCTATTATTGTCTGTGGGGATATCAGCAGGCGGGTCTGAAAGCCGCTCAGCTGGAAGTTACGCAGACAAACGAAGTCGCGATAAATTTGTATAAAAAAATCGGATTTCAAGTTACTGAGGTTATAGAAAAAGCGCCGTCAATATAAAAAGGAGATTGTCCATGATTAATATCGCCTCGAGAACGACGAAACGCGGCTGTATAAATACAATCTGTTACAAAACGCAGTCTGTAGATACTGGATTGATACGGTTGTTTCTTAGCCTGTTAATTGGAATCGTCTTGTTGAGTTCCACCGCTTTGGCTCAGATTCAGGAAGGATTTCCGTACATGGCAAAAGTCTCGGTTAAAAACGCCGCTGCGCGAAGCGGACCGGGAATGACGTACTATCCAACTCAGGCGCTTCCTGTCGGTTCGGTTGTGGAAGTCTACTGCGAACTCCCCACCGGCTGGGCGGCAATTCGCCCACCGCAGGGCAGCTTCTCCTGGGTTAGAGGGAAATTTCTCGAAGTTCAAGCTGACGGAACCGGGCGCATCACAGAAGACAACGCAGCAAGCGGCGTCGGATCAGAGTTGATTGACGGTCGCGACGTCGTTCAGGTTCGAATGCGAAAAGACGAGCGGGTTGAGGTCATTCAAAAGACCAGTATCGGGTCGGAAGAATGGTACAGAATCTCTCCGCCGTCGGGCGAATTCCGCTGGGTGAACCTGAACGACATTCTCCCGGACGATCCCATCAGACGCACGCCTCAGCAGACGCAGCGAAGTCAGAATCCGTCGTCCATCGCATTCAGCCCAATTCCGGAAGCTGGGCAAAAATTTCAGCCTATGCCGCCGGGAGGGTACGGTCTGCCCCCTGCTCCGGGACATCGTCCTCCACATGGTTTCTCGGACGAAGAATTCTATCGAGAACTTGCCGCTCTGGAAGCTGGCTGGAGCGCGATGTTTCACACTCAACCCGCTAACTGGCATTCTGCTCAATTGCTTCAACGAGCGCGATTTTTGAAGACTCAGGCAAATACAGGAAGAAAGCTGGAACGAGTAGATCTGCTGATTGCTCGACTTGAAAAAGCAAACCGAATGGAAATTGCCGCCGGCGTTCCTCAGCCTGGCATGATGCACAGACCATACGGTATGTATAGACCGTATGACGTTCCAGGAGCGCCGCCTGCTAATCCGCTTCTTGATCCCAGTACGCTCCCGGCGGGAGCAAGAGCAACGGTTTTGCCAGGGCTGGAATCAACTCAGACGGAATTCAATCAGGTTGCCCTGCCCCCACCGCCAGGCGCTGCGCCATACGAACTCATGGCTCAGCACAATATGGCTGCGCTGGCTCAGGCGGATGAACTGGAAAAGACCATGCGTCTGGACGGAGTGGGGCTTTTGGCTCCGCTTCCGCAGGGAACTGTAGACCGATTCCCGATTCGCTGGGCGCTGCTCGGCGCGAACGGTCAGGTTCGTTATTACGTCTCGCCCGCCCTGGGCGTCGTTTTCAAGGGAATGGAAGGACGCGTTGTCGGCGTTATCGGTTCAAGAGAGTTCCTGCCCAATAACGACCAGCATATTCATATCACCGTCAGACACATTCGTCCGCTTTAACAGAGGTTTGTTACATGAAAGTTTATACGATTATTCCCGCTCGATACGCGTCAACCCGTCTGCCTCGAAAAATGCTTTTGAACGAAACGGGGAAGCCGCTTATCGTTCATACGTATGAGTCCGCCCTCAAAGCGAAGATTCCTCAAGGCGTTTGCGTCGCGACCGACAACGACGAAATATTCGACGCTGTTACAAGTTTCGGCGGGCAGGCGATTATGACCAGTCCAGACTGCGCTTCCGGTACGGATCGTTTGGCGGAAGTCGCCCGAAAGATGGAGGACGTCGATATCTTCGTCAACGTTCAAGGCGACGAACCCGACATGAATCCCGATACCATCGACCGCTGCGCTCAATTGCTGCTTGACAATCCGGATGCCGTCATGTCAACCATGGCGATTCCGATTCGCGTTAAAGAAAAAGTCTTTGATCCCAACTGCGTTAAAGTCGTGTTTAACCAATCCGGTCGAGCGATGTACTTCAGCCGCTCGCCAATCCCCTGCGCCAGAACGTGGTCGGACGATTTACTCAGCGTCTCCCCTGCCCTGTACTGGCAGCATTTGGGAATCTACGCTTACCGTCGTGAATTCCTTCTTCAGCTTGGACAAATGCCGACGTCTCCCATCGAGAACACGGAAAAGCTGGAACAGCTTCGCGTTCTGGACGCCGGCTATGCGATTATGGTCGGTCAAGCGGACGGCTGCGCTATCGGAATCGACACGATTGAAGACTATAGGAAGTTCGTCGCTGAATACTGCAAAGAGTAATTATCGCGTCTACTAACCAAAAAAGACAAGAAAAAGACAAAATATGTCAATAATTATCCTCATTTGACCTGTTGAATTTCACTTGAGGTTCTATTATAATAGGCAATATACAGCGTGAATCTAAAATGCAGGAAGGTTGCAATTCAGAATTGTCAACCGCTCCCTGTTCCCCACAACTAACCAAGGAGACATGAATATGAAATCCACTCGACGAGAATTTTTAGGCATGACGGTAGCGGCTCTTGCCGTTCCGACTTTAATTCCGCGCGACGTTATGGCGCAAGACGGCAAACCGGGCGCAAACGACAGAGTCAATATTGCCGGCATCGGCGTCGGCCGTATGGGATTTGGCGATATGAACACGACGCACCACATAGAAACGGCGAAAGTCGTTGGCTGCGCTGACGTCTTCCTGCCCCGCGCTCAGGACAGAGCCGCAAAATTGGGCTGCAATCCCGATAAAGACGCCGTTTCGGATTATCGCGAAATCCTTGACCGCAAAGACGTCGACGCGATTATCACCGCCACGCCGGAACAGTGGCGATCTCTGATTTGCATTCACGCCGCGCAAGCGGGAAAACACATCTTTGCGGAAAAGCCGGTTTCGCTGACCATTGCTGAAGGGCGATTGATGGTCAAGGCAGCTCGCAAGTACAACGTCAAGTTCTCGACCGGTTCCATGCAGCGCAGTATGAATCCCAACTATCGCGGCTGCAAGTTTATTCGTGACGGAGGACTGGGCAAGATTACCAAAGTCGTTGCCGCCAATTACGAATCTCCCTGGTTCTACGATATGAAAGCGGAAGAAATCCCGGCAGGCTTGGACTGGGAACGCTGGTGCGGCCCTGCTCCTCTGGTGGCGTACCATCCGGAACTGTTTATTCCTCGCGGCAAGCCGGGCTGGCTGTCGTTCAGACCGTTCTCCGGCGGCGAAATGACCGGTTGGGGAACTCACGGATTCGACCAGATTCAGTGGGCGCTGGGAATGCAGGAAACCGGCCCCGTCGAGATTATTGTAACAGGCGACAAACTCGAGGCCCCGACCTACGACAAGCCGGAAGACGCCAGACGAGGCAATCAGCTTTGCAATCAGCCGAAACTGGCGTACAAGTACGCTAACGGCATTGTCGTCAAACTCGGAGACGACGACGGCAAAGAAGGCAACCGCGGCGGCGGAATCTTCTTTGGCGAAAAAGGCAAAATGGAAATCTGGCGCAACAAGGTTACCGCCAATCCGCAAGAACTCGTCGATCAAGTCAACAAGATCGAAGTTCCTGAACTGCTTACTAAAAAGCAGGGACACGACGCCCAGATTCGCAACTGGATCGACTGCATCAAGTTTGGCAGAACGCCCATTTCCGATTGCGAATACGCTCACCGCAGCGCGTCTGTTTGTCACATGCTCAACATCGCCCGATACGTTGGACATTCCCTCAAGTGGGATCCGGAAAAAGAGGTTTTCGATTCCGCCGACGCCAACGCCATGCTGGACCGAGAACGCCGCAAGGGCTACGAATTGCCGTCAGAAATCTGATTTGAATGGCAAATTGCTGAATAATTAAAGAAACAGCGAGGATTATAATTCCGCATTCCGCGGACTTAAAATCCTCGCTAAGTTTTAGTAAACTCCGTTCTACGATTGTCTATTGTCTTCCTCTCGAAACGAGTTGGTAAACGACTGGTCAATCCGCTGTTGAGAATAATCCGGATTGGACGGAGGAGCGGGAATCGCCCCGGTATCTGCAAAATTTCGGGAAAACGACTGCTGCATTCGCGCCTGGCGCCTGTCAACGTATCCAAACGGCGTTTCCGGTTCCGAAGCTTGCTGTTGAGACGCAGCGTCCGGAGCTGGAGGAACGTTTTGCTGTTCTGTCTGCTGTAACGGATCGGTTGTCGGAGCTGCGTCTGAACGAAGTCCTTCTCGAAAATCCGCCCATCGTTTGGAAAAGAACGTTACAATTCCTTTGAAAACGGTCTTGATTGTATGCCCAATGCGTTTCCAGTTGACGCGAATATACGGTTCGGTCATCCAGCTTGGCTGAGGCGGTTCCGGCGCGTTTTCCTGTTGAGAATGTGAGTTGTCTATCGGCGGGGGCGGCGGAATAACCGTTTCTTCTGGAATCGGAGACTGCTGCAGAGGCTGATTGAAAGCCGTCCCCTGCTGATAACTAACGTTCTGCGGGTATCCCACGCCTTGCTGGCTCTCCATTCCCGGCTGATAGGAATCCGTTATAACGCGTCCGCAATGCAAACAGAATATTTTTCTGCCCGGCTGAATGTTGGTAATAGCCGTTTCGCATCCGCAGACGTTACATCGAATTGTTGTTCTGTTTGCCATGATTAAATTTTGGAAAAAAAATACGTCATTTGATTTATTCAGGTTCTTCTGACAAGTAACAGTCTGAGATACCGTCAAAGCGAGCTATTCAGTTATAGACACGCTGATTCCTGAAACAGTCTATAATATTAGTATATTCAATTTCACAAGAATTACAAGGCGTTGGACTGAAGTATCTGAAATTATTTAAGGTTCTGGTACTGTTACGTTAATTGAGTGAGACATTAAAAGCCGTTTGCACATGCTTTTAAAACTGTAATTGTTTATACTTGAATTTTCCTTTCAAACGTAACATATAAATAATCCGGTTACTTATAAAAAGTGATACTAAACATTTTTATAGCAATATATCATAGAGATTAGAAAATATTTTTAGAAAATCAAGATATTTCCGAATTTTTTTGAAAAAAATTTGAGAAAATTCTTGTTTTGGGGTATTGACATTTTCTTTTGCAGCGATTATATTGATAGTAACAATTAAAGAATGACGTTGTCGAAATAGAATAACAAGCGGAACTTTTCGCAAATATAAATTGCCGTCAAAAACTAATTCCTCAAATTTAACGCATACAGGAGAAATGGAAATGCAGTTTTTTAAAAAACTTTTCGCTCAGAACAAATCTAAGCGTAAAAGCGTTTCTCGTTTCTCTCGTACTTCGCGATTCGAGCCGCTCGAAAATCGCGAACTACTTTCCGTAACTCCGGCAAACGGCGTTATCAATAACGAAACCTACGCTCAAACCTATCTGGAAGACGGCGTATTTACCTGTAACGGGACGCTAACCGTTAATTTCATCGGGTCAGAAACCGCAAACGAAAACGACTCCATGACGTTTACCGTCGGCGGTCAATCCGTTACCGTAACTCCCAACGGTATCTCTGGGGCAAATACCATTAACGTCAAACAGGGAGACTCTTTTACTTTTCCCACGGATTCATCAGATTTACAGCGTAACGGCGGCGTCTTGGGCGTTTATCGCTTGGAAGACTGGACAGACAACGACTACAACGACCTGGTCGTCAGCGATTCCTTTCAGCCGGACTACGTATCAGACCCGGACCCGGAATCCGATCCAAAGTGCGAATGTACTTGCGGAATTAACGATATATCGCAAAATGCGGCAGTTCCGCAATTTCCGTCAGAGTTTCATTCTTTCCCCTCTTCGTTCGGCAGTACATATCTTAAGGCGGAAGCCGTTCTTCCTCAAAACAGTTTAAACGAATTCCCCGTCAGCGTCAAGGCGACGTATACGTTAAACAACAGCATTACGCAAGACGTCTATTATACCGTTGGCTCGTTTGACCCGACGGAGAAGTTCACAACGGCGGCTCAGCTGGATACAAGCGCTCTTTCTTCCGGGCGCTATGACTGGACGATTGAACTGCTTTACACCTACGCTGACAATACAACGTCCAATGAAACGTTTACCGGGCAAACCAGCATCGTCAACCTTTCAGACAGTCCCTACGGCGCAGGCGTCAATTTAACCGGTCTTTCCCATCTCAACTTTTCAGACTGGGACAATCAGGTTGGCTCCGGCATCAACTGGGAACGCTCCTGCGGAAAGAAAGTCTGGTTTACGTGGGACGGCACGGACTTCATTGCGGAAGACGGCGAATCCGTCAATTCTACATTAACGCCCAATCTTAACGGTTACACGATTATTGACCACAACGAACGTTTTACGTTTAATTCCGCCGGGCAATTAACGCTTCGGGAAGGCTTGACAGACGGCAAATCAACAACTTGGGCGTACAACGCAGACGGAACGGCGTATTCTAAAACAGACGAATCCGGGCGCGTTACAACGTACAATTATGCAAACGGTCTTTTATCGTCTGTAACAGACTTTGCCGGGCGAACAACAACCTATTCATACGATCAGTACAACCGTTTAACGTCCATAACCCAGCCGGCGGCAGACAATCAGAGTTTGCCTCAAACAACGTCGTTTACGTACGATGGAACTTCTAACCGGATTTTAACTCAAACAGACCCGGACGGAACGGTAACGGCGTATGCGTATCAAGACAACGTTTTAACGTCGATAACGCAAAACGGGATTGTGCAAATGCAGCAATCGGCGTTTGCCAGCCAGGCTCTGCCGGACTTGTCCGTTGAGGGCTACGACGCAGCCCATCCGGCGCAGCTTGTCAGTCAGCAGGACGGACAGGGCGAATACGTCAATAAATACGGAGTAACGACCAGTTACGTTTTAGACGCTGGCAACAACGTCGTTTATCAAAATACCAACGGGATAGAAATCTTTTCAACGTACGATTCCAACGGCTTGCTTTTACAGCGTATTGAGAACAATTCCAACGCGTCAGGCGTCGATTACCGTCAGACCCTTTACGAATACGACGCCCGCGGGAACTTAACGCTCATAACTTATCCAGACGAATCCACAGAAAGCTGGACGTACGACGGGACGTTCGATCAGGTTACTTCCTATACAGACCAGCTGGGGAACAGAACCCTTTATACGGTCGATTCCGTTACCGGCTTAACAACGTCTGCGCGACAGGTTGTGGGTGAGGTTGACGATTTACAAAACGGAGAGACGGACGACGTTGTAACGCTCTACGCCTACAACGCCGACAAACGGCTCATTTCCGTTACCGACGCGTTAGGAAACATCACCGCTTACACATACGACTCCCGCGGGAACGTCTTAACGGAAACGACGGCGTATGGAACCGCTTTGGCGGCTGCAACGGTTTATACGTACGATTCAGCCGACCGGCTGACGTCTTCCACAGACCCCTTGGGACGTACAACCAACTACCAGTACGACGCTTTAGACCGCCTTGTTCAAACCACGCTTCCCGCCGCGCAGACCGGGGCAGACAGACTGACAACGCAGTCCGTCTATAACAATCTCGGTCAGCTCGTCCAGTCAACCGACGTCAACGGCGCTGTAACCGCCTATACGTATAACGCCGCCGGACAGCTCGCGTCTGTTGCAACCGGCGCTTCAACCTCAACGTACGCCTACAACGCCTACGGAGACTTATTAACCGTTACGGACTCTTTAGGCTCTCTTACCCGGTACGAATACAACGCAAACGGAAAACTCATTGCAACGTATACGGAAAACCAGACGAGCGCCAGCGTCCAGACGTCTGCCACGACATACGACGCGTGGGGCAGAACGGCAACTGAAACCAACGCCGCAGGCGTAACGTTGTCGTATGAATACGATAAAATGGATCGCGTCGTGAAAATTACGCGTCTGAACGACAACGTCGTTTTGGAAACGCGAACCTACGACGCCGCAGGCAACCTCAAAACCGTTACGGACGCTCTCAACCATACGACAACGTACACTTACGACGCGCTGGGCAACTTAACGCAAATCGTCAACCCGGACGGCTCTGCAACGCAATACGCCTACGACAAACTGGGGCGAATTACATCCGTAATTGATGCGTTAGGAAACGCAACGTTTTATGCCTACGACGCTTTAGGAAATCAAACATCTGTAACGGACGCAGAGGGCAATATTACAGTATATGCCTACGATTCTGTCGGAAACGTAACGTCTGTAACAACTTATAATTCCGAATTCCGCATTCCGAATTCCGAATTAATAACCTCCTATACTTACGACGGCTTAGGGAGAAATACGTCCGTTACGCTGTCTAACGCTTCTGGAACTACGTCTACAACTACTTCAACGACGTATTCTATTCAGACTAATAACGGCGTCCGATACAACGTAGTAACGCAATACGACGCGTTAGGAAACGCAACGGTTTCAACGTACAACGTTTACGGCGACTTGCTTTCCGTCCAGCAGGGAACGGCGACAACGACGTATACGTACAATTCAGAAGGTCAGCTTGTATCGCAAACAGACGCTCTTAATCATACAACCCAATACGCCTACGATTATTTAGGAAACCTTGCTTCCGTAATCGCCGCGGACAATACCGTAACGACCTATAATTACAACGCCGCCGGTCAGCTTATTTCGCAAACGGACGCGTTAGGCGTAACAACGCGGTACGAATACAATCTTAACGGTCAGGCCGTTAAAACGACTGTCGTAAACAATCCCGTTGATTTGCCGCTTGCGTCCTGGCTGGACGAATCGCAGACGTTCAACGGTACTTCCGATAAAGTCGTTATTGGAAACCCGTCTAAACTCAACTTTACCGGGGAAATTACGCTTACCGCTGCCGTTAAAATCGACTCGTTCAACGGCTTGCAGGACATTCTCGCTCACGGATACAAGTTCAACCCGAACGCAGAAGTCTTTTTAAGATTGAGCGGTAATAAAATCCAGGTTGGTTCGTACAACGGACAGACGTATTATGCAGAATCGACGCTTTCGGAATCCGATTTAGGACAATGGATTACCTTTACCGGAACGTACGACGGGGAGAACTGGAACCTGTACAAAGACGGCGTTTTAATTGCCTCTTCTGCGTCCTCCGTCGGCGCTGTTACCGTCAACGCCAACTGGGTTATCGGCGCCAGCGCCCAAAACAACCGCTATTTCAAAGGGGAAATCAAAGACGTCGCTATTTGGAACGAAGCCTTGTCGTCTCAAGACGTTCAAACCCTGTCTCAAGGCGGGTTAAGTCAATATACCGTCGTCAACCAATCCGCCTACAACGCCGCCGGCTGGCTGACGTCCTCAACCGACGCCAACGGCAATACAACGTCCTATACGTACGATTCTATGGGGCGCGTCTTAACCGTAACCGACGCGCTCAACCAAACGACGTCGTATTCCTACGATGTACTCGGTCGCGTATACGAACAGACAACCCCTCAAGGCGCAGTTACAAGATATACCTACGACGCAGTCGGGAACGTTTTAAAAACCGAACAGTATGATTCAACTCAAACCGCATTGCCCGCCGCGTCCTGGTTAGACGAAGCTCAGACGTTCAACGGGATTTCCGACAAAGTCGTTATCGGCAACCAGTCTGAACTCAACTTTACGGGAGAAATTACGCTTACCGCCACAGTTAAAATCGACTCGTTCAACGGCTTGCAGGACATCCTCGCTCACGGCTACACGTTCAGACCGAACGCAGAAGTCTTTTTAAGATTGAGCGGAAATAAAATTCAGGCTGGTTCGTACAACGGACAGACGTATTGTGCAGAAACGACGCTTTCGGAATCCGATTTAGGACAATGGATTACCTTTACCGGGACGTACGACGGGGAGAACTGGAACCTGTACAAAGACGGCGTTTTAATTGCCTCTTCTGCGTCCTCCGTCGGCGCTGTTACCGTCAACGCGGACTGGGTTATCGGCGCCAGCGCCCAAAACAACCGCTTTTTCGACGGGGAAATCAAAGACGTCGCCATTTACCGTTCCGCCCTTACCGCCTCGCAAGTTGCCGATCTATACAATGGCACGTTACACAACAGCGTTATAACAACGCTCTATACATACACGCCCACCGGGGCTGTCGCCTCCGTTACCGACCCAGAAGGGAATACAACCTCCTACGGCTACGACTACAGAGGACTTGCCGTTTCCGAAACCAACGCCAAAGGATATACGCGGTATTTTGAATATGACGCCAACGGCAGACTGACGGACAAGACCGACCGCAACGGGCGGGTTACAACCTATACCTACGATGCCGCCGGACGGCTGACGTCTGAAAGTTGGCTCGATTCGTCCAATAACGCCGTTAATACGTTTACGTATCAGTACGATATATTAGGAAACTTGCTGTCCGCTTTTGACGGCGTTTCCAGTTGCGATTATACGTACGATACGATGAATCGTATTGATTCAATGACAATAAT
>JAZMZV010000091.1:0-48183 GCA_045586185.1 Thermoguttaceae bacterium
TAAATCCTATTACGAGAATTCCAATACAGAACACGCCGATCTGCTTAAAGGACGCTTGGCGCTAATCGTCGGGGAAATGGACGACAACGTCGACCCGTCGACGACAATTCAGTTCGCCAACGCGCTGGTCAAAGCCGGCAAGAATTTCGACTTGATTGTCGTTCCCGGCGGGAATCATTACTGCCCGGAATCCGACTTCGGCAGACTCAAACGCGCCGAGTTCTTCGTCCGCCATTTCTACGGAATGGAACTTCTGAGCAACGACTGAGGGAATTAAAGTCTGATGAAAAAACGGTAAATGGGAGCAAAGCGAGCCGCTTTTGCCCCCATTTTCTTTCGTTTTCTCTAAAAAATCGCTCTTTTTTAAAAAATTTTTCGAAAAATTTCGAAATTTTTGTCATAGGGGGGCTAGAAATTATTTTTAAAAGAGCTATAAAAAATAGTTTACGACTCTGCAGGTCGCAGAGTCGCAGGGCGCGACAGATTCTGTAGTACGTTGCCGCGTCCTGGCAAGTTACCCTACAGATTGGATTTCAGGATTTAATATGTCAGGATACACAAAAAAATACAGAAGCGAATTCGACGAATTGGACAGCGTAATGGTTTTTCAGTCCCGTATTGTTTTTCTCTGGGGTGAGAAGAAGTAAGCGAATCGCCGGGTGCGAGACGTCGATTCCCGTCAGGCGAACTCGCAGTCGTGTATTTTTTGTAACTTGCAAATAAGAACTTGCAGCTTTATTTATCCGTGTATTGGGATTTTGGCGCCAGATCGGACTGCCGTCAGGTATGATTGTTTTTTCAGTTCAGCTAACTATTGTGTATTCTCGCAAGAGAATTGGTATGTACGTTCCCTGTTTGCCCTTTGGGGTTTAGTGAATGACATTGCGTAAAAAGCTGTTACATTTTATCAGAAGCCCTGCGAAATCGCAGCGCTGACAGTCCAGGTTTTGTGTTGTTGTTTGTCGTTTTCATGAATTGACGCCTTTTGAGGCGTTATCGAAGTTCTGAAACGACTGCCTTGTTTGTCCGAATTATTTGAGGAGTTTTTTATGGCTAACGAAAACGCAGTTGAGCGAGTTCGCGTTAATTTCTTTGCACTGAGCGAGGATTGTATGTATTCCTTCAAGGAAGAGTTGTTTCTCTTTGTGCTGCATTCCAAAAAACAGAGTAAACTTTTTGTTGTGAATCGCGAGTTCGACCTGCTTTTTATCGGCGTTGGAGATGATCGGGACAAAGCGATTGCCGACTGGAAAATGAAGTTCCATTACTTTTTCCAGCGGTTTTCAAGATGGGGGACTCGTAATCCGTTTGAGGGCAAAATGTTCAGGACTATGCAGAGCCTAATCGATTCCGACGCGTATGACCGAAACGCAACTACCAGCAAGGTCGTGTTGGGAACAATTGAAGACTGTCAATTCAATAACAATTGTCCTTGTACTTTCAAAATCGAAGGTTCAGACGAACTCTGCAGCGTTCCGTCTTACATGCACGTGGATCCCTCTTTCATTTTGCTCAAAAGAGGGGACCGATTTAGAGGCATATTTGAGTACCGAAATAGCGACAACAAACTGCTTCGGATACTTCATGCAATGCCGATCCCTAAAAAGAATCGGAAATAGACGAGTCATTGTTTTTCAGTCCTGGGTTGTTGTTGGTTGCGCTTGTTGTCTCGAAAAGACGCCTTAACAGATTTTTAACGCGTCGCGAGACAACAGTTTTGTTTGGTTCATTTTTGCTGAGGTGTAAAGTATGTCAGAAGGTTCCGTCCAATTCAAAGAAGTTCCCTATTTCGCAATGAGCGAAGACTGCATTTACTCTTTCATTGACCCATTGGGTCTCAATGTCATGGAGCTGGAGGATGATAAGGGATTTATGACGGTGTGCCGTGGCTATGACGAGCATTTTATTGGAGTCGGTAAAACTCGATTAGAGGCGGCTTACGACTGGAAAGCGAAGTTTCATTGTTTTTTCCAAAAGTTTATGAAATTCGGACCGAGTAACATGAAAGAAGAAAAGCTGTTTCGTCTTATGAAAAAGAACATGAGGATGGACGTATACGAAAGGAACTCCACATCCAACAGGATTGTGTTGGGAACGATTGAAGAGTGCCGATTCTACGATATGTGCCCCCGTACGTTCAGACTGGAAAGCTCCGATGAAGTCTGTGAAGTTCCGCCGTATGAGTACGTGGACGCGTCTTTCATGCTTTTGAAAAAAGGCGACAGGTTTAGAGGCGTTTTTGAGTACCAGGACAGAGACAATAAACTGATTCGTATACTTCATGCAATGCCGATTCCCAAAACGCCTGTTCCTAAAGAGAATTGGGAATAAAATAGATTAGACAGTAGGCAGTAGGGAATAGGCAGTAGGGCTATTATCCCTACTGTCTATTGTCGTTTTTCCGGGGGCTTACGCACCCCGGCTCGCCTAATTTTTCCAGACGGCTCAACGCGCCCCGGTCGCCAAAATCTGTGAACGAACAGACATAGGCAAACGTTGTTCGGCGCCAGCTTAACGGAACATCCTGATTTATCGTCGATTTCGTATGTTGTTATCTGTCTGTAACATCACAAATTATAGGAAATTCGTTTATTAGACCATTTTTTAGTTTTTTCTGCCTTTAGAAGCATTTATTCCTCTTCCCAAAAACGGAATAATATGTAATAATAAAGGTACGAATTTAGTTATAATAGATTTAGACTGTTCAATCAAAGAAATAACGTCAACAATTAACCTTGTTTCATAACTATGTCCAAAAACGATAACTCCCAATACGACCCGTTTGCCGTTCCTGAAGGATACGACCCCAACGCAGCTGAACAACAGCAGCAAACGCTTCCGCCGGAAGATCCGTGGTACAAGCGCAATCCCGCCATGATGAACTTTGTCGCGCTGACAATCGCGATAATCGCCGCGGGACTGTTCGTCTATTTGCCGCATTATCTGCACCGTTCAAAAGGCGCCGATTACCCAACTATTGGATTTCCATCGCCGGTGTTTCAAGTCGAACCGCTTAGCGACAACGCAGAACTCAAGCCGTTTACCTCGTTCAATCTGGTTGGAAAAACGACCTTGCTCAACATTTGGGGACCGTGGTGCGGACCTTGTCGACAGGAACTGCCTCACATGTTTGTCATAAACAAAGAACTATCCAAAAATCCCAATTTTCAGTTTATCAGCGTTGCCTATCCTCCGGATCTGGCAAGCGGATTTGAAAGCGAAAGGACCGTTGACGGCAAACTCGTTTTGAAAATCAATTCGGATGTTAAAGAGCAGAAACCCCTTTTTCAAAAGATGGCTGTCGACGCTGCGACGTCCGCCGGCTTTTCCGGAAAGGAAATCTACTGGGATCCGGATGGAATCCTGGCAAACGCTCTGTTTCAGTCGTTCCCGGCAGGAAAACAAAAGGGAATCGCTTTCCCAACAACGATTTTATTCGATAACCAAAAGGTTATTCGCGCCGTCTGGGTGGGATATACGCCGGGATTAGAAAAACAGATGGAGGAAAAAGCTCAAGAACTGCTCATCAAAACTCCGCAATAACGCTGTCAACCAGAGTCCAGAACGCTGCCTCGCCGGACAGAAACGTCATCTCGATTTCAATTCCATAAACCGGGATCGGAGCCTGTAACAAGGCGGGAGACAGCTTCACAAAGTCTTTCATCGTACATACAACCGCGTCGGCTTGAGCTTGTTCAGCCAGCGCGGTTATTTCTTTTTCGTCAGACGCGCCGTACAAATGATGGTCTGGATACGCTTTGAACGCAGCGATGTTACAGTCGAGAGATTCAGCCGTTTGACGAAACGCGTCCGGATTTCCCAGACCGCAAAACGCCATGACCCGTTTCCCGGCAAGCGTAGATAACGGCTCCGTCTGTCCTGATAACGTTCTTAAAACGCCCGGTCGATGGCACGCGCGAGCCAAAATCAGGTTCCGATTGTAACTCAAGACTTTTTCTTCGATGCGTTTCAGATCCGGTTCCTCAACGCGGTCGGCGCGAGTAATCACAACGCAATGCGCTCGACGCAAAGAATTGAGCGATTCCCGCAAAAAGCCGCGCGGACAGATGCGGTTGTATCCAAACGGATTGAGAGCGTCGATAAGAACAATGTCGAGCTGTCGCGCCAGTCGCCGATGCTGAAAGCCGTCGTCGAGAACAATCAGCTGCGGTCGAGACGATTCATCAGCGCACAGCGCCGCAGCGGCTTGAGCGCGCTTGGGGTTCTGAACGTAAACGCAATCCGGGATTCTTGTCGTGAGTTCTTTTCCCTCGTCGTTGAGTTCGCCGGGCTTGGCGTGGTATCCGCGGCTGATAATCGCCGTTTTAACGCCTCGGCTGACAGCGCGTTGAACGACGGCAGCCGTCAACGGCGTCTTGCCGGTTCCGCCCATTGTAACGTTTCCGACGCTGACAACGGGAACGTCCACTCGCCGCGCCGCCCTGGGAACGAAATCGTACCAGCAATTTCGCAGCGCGACCGCGGGAGCGTACAGTCCTTCCAGAACCGTCAGCCCTGCCCTTGCCGCTGAAGCAGTAACGCCGCGCGCTTCACCAGAAACAATCTCTCGAAAATCCATGTTACGTATTATACCGTACATTACTAAAATTGGAAGAGCAATCTGGAGCGCATCCTCAAAAGCCTATTGCACAAATTCTGGAATGCGGTATAATCGTAGATTATGAGTCATCGATTACCCCCCTGGTTGAAAATTCGTCTTACTCCCGGCAGCGGGCTGGAACAGGTTACCAGCCTGCTGTCAGAGCTGAAATTGACAACGGTCTGCGACGGGGCGCATTGTCCCAATCGCGCGGAATGTTTCCAGAAAAAAACGGCGACGTTTATGATTCTGGGCGACCACTGCACCCGAAACTGCCGTTTCTGCGCCGTCGAGCCGTTCCCGAGCCTGCCGATGGCGCCGGAGCCGGACGAACCGCAGCGCGTCGCTCAGGCGGCGGCGCGGCTGGGGCTGAAGTACGTCGTCGTTACCAGCGTTACGCGAGACGACCTTCCCGACGGCGGCGCGAACCATTTCGCCCAAACGATTCGGGAGATCAAACGGCTTCTGCCCAACTCGGCTGTCGAGGTTCTCACTCCCGACTTCAAAGGGAACATCCCGGCGCTGCACGTTGTCCTGGAGGCGGGCTGCGAGGTCTTTAATCACAACATCGAGACGATCGCCCGGCTTTATCCGGACGTCCGCCCGCAAGCCAACTACCAGCAAAGCCTGGACGTCCTTTCCGCCGCGGCTGACTGGATCAAAGCCAACGATTTAGTTGGAAAGCGATTCGTTAAAAGCGGACTGATGGTAGGTCTGGGCGAATCGGACGACGAAGTTGTCAAGTTGATGAAAGACCTGAAAAAAGCGCAGGTTGACATCGTTACTATCGGGCAGTACCTCGCGCCGAGCAAAGAGCATTTCCCCATTGCGCGGTTTGTAGAACCGGCTGTCTTCGACCGCTGGTCGGAAATCGGAAAAGAGATGGGGTTCAAGTCCGTCTTTGCCGGACCGTTTGTCAGAAGCTCGTATCACGCTGCGCTGATTACAGAAATCGCCGGCGGAAAGAGCTCTGAACAATCGAATTGAAACAGACGCAGCGCTGGCGGAAAGAACGCTGAACAATCGAATTGAAACAGACGCAGAGCCGTCGATGAAAGAGTATTTTCTGGCAGCTTGTCATTCATCGCCGGCGTTATCCGATTGGAGTTCCGGTTCTGGTTCTGGAGTAAAACGAAACATTTCATCCGGGGAATCCGGTTTGATTTCCCCTCTTTCTTTCAGACGCTGGCGAAGAAGGGCAATTTTATCTTCCGTTGAAAGCTCTTGATCAAGCGTTTGAACGCCGGTCGATTTGAAAATGGACCTTGACCAGCGAATAAACGTATGATTTTTCAGCCAGATGTCAAAGCATACGGGGTTGTAGCTATAGCGTTCGTCTACTTCAGAACTCTCATGAACGTAAATTCCAACAATTCCGAACTCCTCTTTGTACGGAGTCAATTCGTAGGCGATTTGACAAGCCGCTTCAACCTTGAGGTCGTTCCATGGATGTCTGACAGGGTTCATTGGCAAAGACTTTATCCCCGTAATTGACAAATAACTGTCCAAATCGGATTTGTTAAAATAAGACGTTGGCAGCTGATTCCCGTCTTTATCAACTGGAATATAACCCTTCCCCATCGTCTCGGAATCGATGTACACCATCGCGACGGGTTCAAAATACTCAATATCCAAAACGACGTAGTTTGGATATCTTCGCTGGGCGGACTTCACGTTTTTAACAATCGGCGACAGATTGAACGAGTTGGAAACGTCTTCCAACAAAGACTTGTCGTCAAACGATTTTTCAAACAGTTCAGGATTGTTTTTTTTGACAAATTCCAATACGTCTTCGCCAGTCCAAGCCCCCTGCGGAAGATTGTATTCCACCTGCCACGATTGGGGGCCGTCTGAAATATAATAAGACTTGTTAAACCAATACAGCGCCGCCATTATAAGCGCTGAAATCAGTAAAAACGCCCCGCCAAAGCCAACGCCGGGAATAAAGAACCCCAAAAAGCGGGACCACGACCCCTGATCCTGCTGCGAAGAGTTCTTCTCTGCCGGCTTTCGCGTATTCGGTTTTTGGGAATCCGTCTTTTTAGAAACGGATTCGGAATCGTTTTTTTCTTTGCGTCTTGCCATCTAAAGATTATTCCACTACCGCAATAATCCCCTCTTCAGGAACAATAAGATAATCTTTTCCGTCCACCTCAACTTCAATCGCGCGATACGGTTCAAACAGAACTCGATCTCCATCGCGAACTTGCATGGGTTTGCGATCCCCGGACGGCAGCAGTTTTCCATCGCCTACCGCCAGAACCTTGCCTTCGTTTGGACGCTTTTGCGCTGAATCCGGTAAATAGATTCCATTTACCATTGTCTGCTTTTGAGTTCGTCTCAACACAACGTTATCGCCTATAGGCACTAATGTCATCTCTGAATACTCCTTGTGAAATGAGAATCCGCTCGCCAACGCCATTTCAAAAAATCACGCTTTAGAGCATGGAAATAACACGACTGTTTCAATTGTTTGAATCCGGAAAGAAAAAACCAGTATGTCGTCTGAAAAAAATCCCGTTTATGATCATACTCAAATTTAACGACCGTTCTCAAACAAGCTAAAAATATCTGTGTATATTAAAGCGTATTTTCCTCGATTTGTCAAGGTTCTCAACGCTAAATATCTCAAAATATCAATTTAGACAAAATAGAAAATTCGTTAAAATACCAAAATCTAGGAAATTTAATGAGCGCTTTGTCGCAAACCGGATTGGTTCCCCCCCTATCAACTTCGGCGACGAGGAAAGTGCTGACATGGAAAGCAGTTAAAACAAATCCTGTAAACTGTTAAACGTCCTTTCGTCGGCTCAAGCCAGGCGCATTAAGATGCTTTTTGTCTCTCTGAATATCTGAAATCAGCTGACGGATATCTGCCATGAATCGTCGCGCCCGACGGATTTCGTCCTGTTCGGATTCAAAAATCAGATCTGAATGAAAAGATTCTTCCCATTGCTTTGACAGCTTGGCGAGGTATTTTTCAACCCCTCGGCGACTGCGGCGCGAAAAGAAAATTGTTAAAAGCCCTGTTCCAAGTATAAACCAGATCAAGGTTACAATATAAACGTACGTTGGATACAAAACTGTTGTGCGATAATTGATTGCGATGGGAACCGCCTGACCGTTTTCAACAACGCGCTCTACCCTCGGAGCAGGCAACGACAAATCGTTGATAAATCCTTTATATAAATAATCGTAAAAGAAATTCTTAAGAGGAAGCCACGTCAGAAGAAAAATCCAGACAAGCAAACACATCTCGTAAAAACCGCGACAGTACCAGCGGGAGTTCTTCTTGGCAATCGCAGAAACAGCGTCGTCTAAATGAGCCTCTGAAGCGATGAGGAACTGTTCTGAAACCAAATTGAACTGCGTATTAATATTGGAAAAATCGTTTTCCGGCAGACCGGCAGATTTTATGGCATCGCTGATAATTGCCCGATGTCTTGCCTGCTCGTCTGGCGTCCAGAGGTTAACCGGCGCGCCTTCAAGCAGCGATTGCGACTGTCTTTCGGAAAGCCAAGATTTGGCTTTTCTGGCGGCTTCGACCGTTCCCAACACCGCAAGCTGAGTTACAGAACGAGCGCGGAAAACAAGCGAACCGAAAAGCAGAGCGTCCAAACTGCCGTAGATTTGCAGCGCCAGCGAAAAAGGACTGGCTCCCCACTGACGAATCGTTTCAGAACGAATTCGACGCTCCCACTGATGGCTGTCGTCCTTGAGATCGGTTACCCGTTTCTCTATCAGACGGTTAAAAAACGTTTCACGAACATCCTGAATTTTGGACTCCAGATAATCCAGAGACGGTCGGGCGCTTTCCAGCCGGGTCGAAACGTTGCGTAAAGAATCTTCTGCAATGTCAAGGAAATGGTATCGGCGAATTCCCTCAACCCCAATTCGAGGCAGCTGACTGGCAAGCGTCTCAATCAGTCTGGCGAAATCGCCGTCTAACGGCTTCCCGGCAAGCTGATCTTCCAACGCCTTTTTGGAATCAACAAAAAAGATTTTGTCTACGTCTTTGAAGTCCTTTTCCAGATCCTGCTTCCAATACTGACGAATGTCTTCGTCGCGGTCCGCATGCGTCTGAACCCAAATCAGGCTTCCTCCAACGGAAGCGAATTTCAACTCTCGGGCGATAGCGTCGTTTTTATACTTTTGCTGAGTCGTTACGTGAATAATAACGTCGCAATGCGGCAGAATGGCTCGAAGCGTTTCCAGATTCTCTTCTTCAGACGAGTCCGGGTCCGGGCAGTCGACAAGCATGACGCTTTGCAGAATCGGGCTGGAACAATGAACAACGGCAACCCGATCTTCCGGCAGCCCAACCATCTTCGCCGAATACCCGTTGGAACAGTACAGCGTCGCCTGACGCGTTGTAGGACGTATCGGCGACGCCTTTGCAATCTCTGAGCCAAGCAGAGCGTTAACCAACGTGCTCTTTCCCACGCCCGTTCCGCCCAAAAGAGCGACGACGATATTGTCGTTGAATTGGGTTTCCGTCTGGGACAGGACGTTCCGTACCCGACGCAAATACGGGACGGCGTCCTGCGCCGGACGCCATGCAGGCGCATGCTCGCACAGGTCGTCTACCCGATTCAAAATGCCGTCAAACGACGCTAGAACTTCAAGAGACATGGGAACGCGGATTCAACTTTGCAGTTCAGCGGAACGCGTAAACCAAACGTCATGTCAGGCTTACAGGTTCCGCTCAACAGGATTAAAAGCTTGTTATTAGTGTTCTTCGTGGCAGGTTGCGCGATAGGTCGCTTCGTCCAGCAGAGCGGACAAAGACGCTTCGTCTGTAACCTTGATCTTGCAAATCCAGCCGGCTCCAAACGGGTCAGCAGTCATCGGGTCGAGGCTGTCAGCCAGGGCGTCGTTGACTTCGACAATCTCTCCCGTTGCCGGAGAATTGATTCCGGAAACCGCCTTGACGGATTCGATTTCGCCGCACTGTTCGCCAGCGGTAACCGCGTCGCCAACTGACGGCAGGTCAATGAAAACGAGGTCGGTAAGCAGTTCCAGAGCGTAATCGGTCAAGCCCATCGTTACGATAGTAGCGCCATCGGAATCTTTGGAAACGGAAGCCCATTCGTGGGTCGGCGTAAAAAGGAAATTGGACATGGTGTGGTATTGGTGGTTAAATTTTAAAACAGACGCTTTAGCGTTCTGCTAGAACCGCGTTAGCGGTTCAATATTAATAGCCGTGGGTTTTAACCCACGGAGTTAGTGGTTAGTGGTAAGTGGTTAGTTGCGAGTTGCGAGTTACGAGTTGCGAGAGAATTTTGTATGCGCTTGCGTATTCTCGCAACTCGCTACTCGTCTCTCGCAACTATTTCTTCGCTCTCTTATAAAACGGAAGCGGAACGACTTTGGCTTCGGCTTTGTTGCCGCGAATGTCGACCGTCAGGGCAGTATCCAGTTCGGCGAATTCCGTCTTGACGTATCCCATGGCAATGTTTTTGCCCAACGTCGGCGACGGCGACCCGCTGGTTACGTATCCGACTTCTTCGTCGTTGACAAACAGCTTGCAGCCCTCTCTGGCGGGACGTTTGCCCAGAATTTCGAGCCCAACGCGAGTTCTGGTCAGCGGTTCCTGAGCGATCTTTTTCAGAGCGTCTCTGCCGGGGAAATCGTATCCGTCCAGATAGCACGCTGACCCCAATCCCGCTTCGATCGGGTTGATGGACTCGGACAGTTCGTGTCCGTACAGCGGCATGCCTGCTTCCAGACGAAGCGTGTCGCGGCAGCCCAAACCGGTCGGGATGACTCCCAGCGGCTTGCCCATTTCGACCAGGACGTCCCAGAAATTGGTGGCGATTCCCGCGCCGAGCGTAATTTCAAAACCGTCTTCGCCGGTGTATCCGGTTCGGGAAACGATTCCGCCCTGACGCTGAGCGCATGGATGCAAGAATCGGCACTGGCTTCCGCGATAGTATCGCATCGACTTCAAATCGACGTCAACCAGCGGCTGAAGCAGTTCCAGAGAGTTGGGGCCTTGAACGGCGATCATCGCCCAGACGGAAGACATGTCGTTAAAAATAACCTCTTTGCCCGGCGCGGTAGCGATTTCTTCCGTCAAATGCGCTTTAATCCATTTGACGATTTTGTCGTGGTTGCCGGCGTTGACGACCAGCATGTAATACGGCTGACCGAAATCATTGAGATAATATCCCAGCAAAACGTCGTCCAGAACAAACCCCTGTTCGTTGGTAACAAGCGAATAGCGAACCTGTCCCAAGGACATGTCGCACACGCGGCGGGTAAGCGTAGAAGACAGGAACTCTGCCGCCCCGGGTCCTTCAAAACGAAGACGCCCCATGTGAGAAACGTCTACCAGACCGCCGGTAGTGCGGACGGCGTTGTGTTCCGCGATAATTGTACTAAACTGAACCGGCATGTCCCAACCGGCGAAATCGACCATCTTCGCGCCAAGGCGAACGTGGTTCTCATAAAGGGGTGTTCTCATGAAATTAGCTTGAAAAAAACGGATTGCTGATCAGTTGAAAAGTCAGTTAATAGGAACGAACTGCGATTGAGTTCCAACGTATTCCCCAATAATCTCTTATTCAACATAATTATATTATATCCATACGATAATCTTTTGCAACGGGGGGGAGAAGAATTAGTTAGGAGTGAGAAGTAAGGAGTGAGGAGTTACGCAAAGCGACAGGCGAGCCGGGAACTAAAGGCGAGCCGGGAACGTAAGTTCCCAGGTCTTTTGCCCCGCATACGATATGCGACGATCGCTTGCGCGGGGAGTGCGGCGCCCCGAGGCGCCGCCTTGTCCAATGACCCGCGCACGCACTACGACGAAGTCGAAAATCTCACTGGCTGCGAAAGAGATTTTCAGCAGGACTTCCGCCGCTTGAAAAAACTTTCGGTCGCCAGCAAGCTGGCTCCCTTTTTAGGGAAGTTTTTTCAAGCTTTTTTATGAGGGGAAAATCTTTTTTGAAAAAAAGGTTTTTCCCCTCAAACACCCCTTTCCAAAAAACTTTAGTAAGGGGAGAATGCAAGCGACCAACGGGAGCGGTTATAATACGACTCGCGCGGTAGCGCGGATCGGGAACGGCGCCTCGCCGGGCGCTTGACAATTTTATTCCTTTCCGGTAAACTATGTCTATTATGGAAACAATTGATCTTAATACAGAGCTGCTCAATCCAGCTCAGCAGGAAGCTGTAAATCACATTGACGGACCGATGCTGGTTCTGGCAGGACCCGGTTCGGGCAAAACGCGCGTCGTTACGCACAGAATCGCCAATCTCATCGCTCACGGGGTCGCTCCCCGCAACATTCTCGCCATGACGTTTACCAACAAAGCGGCGGACGAGATGAAAAGCCGGGTCGAACAGCTCGTCCCAACTGCAGGGCGAAAGCTCTGGGTCAGCACGTTTCATAAATTCTGCGCCTGGCAGATACGTCAGCACGGGGAAATCGTCGGTCTGAAAGACAACTACACCATCTACGACACCGCCGATTCCAAGCGATTGTTCAAGATGGTTCTCGACCGGCTCAAGCCGGAATACAAGTTCACGCCGGCGGGTTTGATCAACGAAGTCAGCCGGTTAAAAAGCCAGATGATTCTGCCGGAGGATTTCAACCCCTCGCCGCGCAACGGGCGGCAATGCGCTCTGAAACAGATTTACGAGGAGTATCAGGCGGCTTTGCTGACCGCCAACGCAGTCGACTTTGACGACATGCTCATTCATACCGTAACCATGCTCAAAAAGGACGAAGAGCTTCGCGCGGAGCTGGACGCCCGATACCGTTACGTTCTGGTCGACGAGTACCAGGACACCAACGCGATTCAGTACGAAATCGTCAAGCTGCTCAATCGGGACTACCAAAACATTCAGGTTACCGGCGACCCCGACCAGTCCATTTACGGCTGGCGCGGCGCGGAAATCCGCAATATTCTCGACTTCGAGAAGGACTACCCCAACGTCAAAACGGTGCGTTTGGAAAAGAACTACCGATCCACGCCGGAGATTTTGCACGTCGCCGACGAACTGATTGCCAACAACCGGCAGCGCAAGGAGAAAACGCTCTTTACGGACAACAAATCCGGAGCGCCGGTGCATCTGGTTTGTCTGGACGACGAGTTCGACGAAGCGGAATTCGTCGCGAAAAAGGTAGAGCTGCTGGTCAAGTCCGCCCTGGCGCAGCCCAACGACATCGCCGTCTTTTACCGAACCAACGCCCAGTCCAGACCGTTTGAAGAGAAGTTCAACATCTACAATCTGCCGTACATTCTGGTCAACGCGGTGGAGTTCTTCCAGCGTAAAGAAATCAAAGACGTCATGGCGTACCTGCGGCTTCTGTCCAACCCGATGGACGACGTTTCGTTTGTCAGAATCGTCAACTGCCCGGCGCGCGGCATCGGCGACGCTACCGTAGAAAAGCTGGCGGACTACGCCCAGCAGCAGGGGATCCCGCTCCTTCAGGCGGCGTGGGAAGTCGAACGCATTCCGGCCATCAAAGGGAAATCCAAAGCGGCGATTCAGGACTTCATTCGAATTATGAACGCCATTTTCGAGCTGACCGGGACGAAACTCCAGCCGCTGGTCGAGCAGATTCTCGACCTGTCCGGATACCGCGCTCAGTACGCCGACTCCAAAGACGAAGACGACCTCAACCGCTTGGCGAACGTCGACGAATTTCTCAACGTCGCCAGCGCCTTTGACGAGCGTCACGCCGACGACGAGAACATGATTAACCCGCTGACCGTCTTTCTGGAAGAGACGGCTTTGGTGGCGGACTCCGACAAACTCAACTCCGGCGCCAGCTGCGTTTCCCTCATGACAATCCATTCCGCCAAAGGGCTGGAGTTCCCGTACGTGTTTGTCGTCGGGCTGGAAGACGGGCTTTTGCCGCACAAGCGGTCGCTGGAATCGCCGGACGAAAACGACCTGGAAGAAGAACGGCGTTTGCTGTTTGTCGCCATTACGCGAGCGAAAAAAGAGCTGTTTCTTACCCATGCCGCCCGACGGCGAATGGGCGGGTATTTTCAATCCTCGCCTCCGAGCCAGTTTCTTATGGAACTGCCCCGTGACGAAATGGACGCTCCGTCTCTGAAAAAAGAATCGTACTATCAGGACGAGCCGGACATAGACGACGAAGAACTCAACGACTACCCAGACGATTTCCCGGACCGAATCCCGACCGGCAAGAAGCGCCGGAACTCATGGCGAAAAAAGAAACCGTCCGGGAACTCAGACGGTTTCTGTGACGAAATTACCGACACCCGCTTTACGGACGAATGGTAGCGGGCGGCGAGGCGCTTAATTCTGAGTTGGAAGTGTGCATTCCAAACTGACGAAGCCGAAAACCTCCCCCGGATGTAGCCCGGCTTCGGGCTACTCTGCCAGCGCTACGAAAAACCATTTTCGTAGTCGAAAATTTTCGTATTCTTCTCTCTACGTTGTCTCCCCCTTTCGGCGTTTTTTTCCTTGACGGCTTTCGCCGTCAAGTTGTAGCCCGAAGCCGGGCTACATCCAAGGGAGGGCATCTCCTTCGCAAGAAATCATCCCCCCTTCCAGCTTTCGCGATTCTTAGAAGTTTCTCGGGATTTCGTATCCCTTGGTTTCCTTGCGGGAGAAGAAGGTCGCCGCCTGGTCGTCGCCGACAATCGTTTCGGTCTTCGGATCCCATTTGACGACTCGATTGAGACGAGCCGCGATGCCGCACATGTGACAGGCGTTCATCGCCTGAACGTGAGAGACGACGTCCGAAATGCACGTACCGCCTTCGCGGACGCAGCGGATGAAGTTCTCTTTGTGTCCTTCAAACGGTTTGCCGTGGAACAGTTCCCGATAATCGTCTTCGGTGAACGCATTGGGCGGAAGCTCTTCAACCGGCTTGCCCTTGCAGCGGCCGCGGCTGACGTGGAACCGTCCCTTGGTTCCTTCAAACAGAATGCCGTTGCCGTCTGGCGAATGGCTCACGACGTGCATTTCAATGCCGTTATCGAACATGCACTTGATGTCGAACCGATCGCTGGTGTTGTAACGGTTGTCAACAGTCGGATAACCGTCTTTGAATTCCACCGGATGATGAGCGTTCGTGCCGTCGAAGGAGACGGGACCGGTGCCGGGCGTCTGGAGATTCAAAGCCCACAGAGCGCAGTCAATGTGGTGAGCGCCCCAGTCGGTGAACTTGCCGCCGGAGTATTCGTACCACCAGCGGAACTCGTAATGGCAGCGGGTCTGTCCCATGTTGCCATCGTTGTTGTTGTTCATGCCGGTTGACAGGAAATCGTAACGAGGCGCGGGACCTTGCCACATTTCCCAATCCAGAGAAGCGGGGACTTGAGCCTTCGGAATCTCGCCGGACGTGGGAGATCCGCCGATGTCGCAGGTAATCTTCTTGACGTCGCCGATGTATCCTTTGCGAACCATCAACGTCGCCTTGACAAACTGATCGCGCTGGCAGCGCTGCCAGGTGCCAATCTGGAACGCTTTACCGTACTTTTCGCAGGCGCGGCGAATGATCTGGTTTTCTTCCAAAGTCAAGGTCAGCGGCTTCTGGCAGAAGACGTGTTTGCCAGCCATGAGAGCTTCAACGGCAATCTTGACGTGCCAGTGATCCGGCGTTACGATAGAAACAACGTCGATGTCGTCCCGTTCGAGAATCTTGCGGTAATCTTTGTAGGTATCCGGTTTAATAACCTGTCCGTTAACTCGCTTTCCAATGCCAGAGTTGACGGTTCGGGCGAGCCCGTAGTTTTCGTCAACGTCGCAAAGGGCGACAATATCGACCAGACCGTTGAATCCGTGGGCGTCGCCTCGACCCATGCTGCCGACGCCGATGCAGCCCATGCGAAGGCGGTCGCTGGGCGCCTGCGCCCAAACCGGTTTAGAGGTTGAAACAACGGGAATCGTTGTCGCCATCGCCGCCGCAACAGCCGACGTCTTGAAGAAATCTCGACGGGATAATTGTTTCATGTGGTTATCTCCTGAAAATTAAAAAGGGGGGATTAATGCAAAATATCGAAATCATCGATCGCGGGGTTTTTGCCCCCGTAACCCAAAATTCGCATTCTATAACTACCCTGATTATACCAGAAATGCAATTCGATTGTAAAAACAGGACGAGAAAAACCGAAAAATAACGAAAAAAAAGATTGGATAGTTTGCGGGTTATACGGGTTAGAAGGGAAAATGAGGCAGTAGGCAATAAATGGAAGGCGGTAATGAAGTGAGCGTTAGCGAACGGAATTACGCATTCGCCGTTAGGCGAACGAAAAGTTTGTCCCGCGCACGCACACGGGTGAGCCGGCTCGCGGCAGTCCCCTGCCGCCGAAAAAATCTCACGCGGAGACGCGGAGGCGCGGAGAATGTACGCGAATTTTTAAAAACACGAAAAACACGAAAGATACGAAAAGGATATTTAAAATTTTTCGTCTTTTTCGTTTCATTCGTGTATTTCGTGTTAAAAAAAGAAGGCGGGCGAGACGCCCGGGCAAATCTCACGCGGAGCCGCGGAGGAGCGGAGGAATGGAAGGCGGTAATGGAGCGAGCGTTAGCGAACGGAATTACGCACGCGCCGATAGGCGAACAAGAGTTCGAAGTGTACATACCAAAACGACGAAGCCGGAAACCTCCTCTGGATGGCGTCTGTCTCGGGCGCCTTGCCGGTACAAGAAAACCCTATTACGCAGGAATACCCGCCAGAACAACTGGATCGCGGCTGTATCAGCCGCCGAAGAAATTTTAACCACAAAGAACACAAAGAACACAAAGATAAACAAAAAAGCGGGAGCTTCCTCCCGCTTTCGCTTTTATTCTTTTACGATTACGTAACTCCTAACTCCTCACTCCTAATTCCTAACTCGCTTACGCAGGAATAATACGACAACCCCAAGCGCTAAAAGCGCCCACGTTGACGGTTCCGGAACGGAGGGATCGTTATAGTCAGACAACGCCCACCATGTTTGCGCCAATCGAAGTTCGTCAATCGTAAAAGCTCTTTCACCGCGGAAAACAATGTTATCAAACGACAAGTCCTGACTGGAAAGATGCGTCAAATCCGATAGTTTATATACGTGATCTGGATCTTGATCTTCTTCGGATAGCGCCATATCAGGGTCGATGAAAATCAAGGCGTCGTCGCCAGTTCCGTCAGCGCCAAACATCAGCTTCACTACGAACAAGTGCGTATCATTATCGTTCTGGTCATTAGTAAAGTTCAAACGGCGTTCAGTATTTGAGCTGTCATAAAAGACGCCAGCCATGTTATCAGGCGACGTCCAATCATGGTAACTCAGACCTAAGAGTTCTCTGCCGTTTCGATAGAGTTCCGCTCCCATGTTCCATCTGCCGCTATTTCCAACTTGCTGCATTAAAAATCCATAATACAAAATTTTATCAGAAATGCCAGCGCCGCCAATTAAACCGTCAGTTCCAACAAGACCCCAATCGTCCATAACATTAGCGTCCAACGTCATTACCGCGCCGTTGCCAGCTCCGGAAACATTGAGAACGCCTTGTTCGCTTGACCAGCCTTGATAATTCAAGTTTTTGGAATTATCGATAGTTGGTCCAGTTGAACCTGTCCATTTGGTTATCGGCGCTTGACCAAGGTTCTGTTGGAACTGTCCGGCTAAAGCGCCAGTTTCGTAATTCGAAAAGGCTTCCTGAATACATGGTACTTTTGGAACAGTGCCGAAAACATCGGTTAAAGATGAAACAGCGGTTGCGTCGCCTTTACTTGTAACAGTATTGGAATCGGAATACGCCATTGTGATGTTGTCAAAATACATCGTTCCGCTGGTTCCCAAACGAAAACGGTTATTTCCCGACAAGGTTGAAGTCAACTGCAACGTTGGGGTTGTATACAAGTCTTCATATTTCAGTTGAGTTCCTAAATCATACGCCCAAGCGTACATTCCTGTAGAATTGGTAACGACAGCGTAGGTTTTATTGGTATTGAGATAGTTTTCCGCAGTCTCGTCGTCAGTTCTTTTAGCGGACGGTACGTTTCGTAACGACAGTCTTGTACCGTCAAATGTTCTGTGAGAAGTGTTGTCTGTTCCCTTGGCAAGACTTCCGAAAAAGTTCATTTCGGTAGCGCCATTATATAAAGACAAACCGCCCCATTGACTTTCGGTTACGCCGATTTCCATATCAAACGTATAGACAAACGTGCCAGAACTGAGCGAACTGGAAGAACCGTAGCCCAAATAAGCCTGACGGTTTACGATTTTAGCTCTCGTATTCCCTGAAGAATCCGTTTCCGTTGTAAGATTAGACCACTGCTGAGCAGTTCCACTATTGTCCCAGTCCCAGCCGGATTTATTCCCGTCGAAATCCTCTGTTCCGACAATGGCGGCAAATGAGAAAACAGATGCAGACAGAATAGCCGCAAAGAAAAATACAAAAACCAAACCGCGTGTTAAAATGCGGGGGGGAAGAAATGAACAGTCTTGTGATTTAGCCATTATTTTACTCCTTCTCAGTGGGTAAAACTGGTAAACGTTATTTAAACGACTTCTGCGATGGTACGCCCGGGGCAAAACAGTAGTCGCTTTTATACATTAATAACATTATACACTCAATTCGGGAATCGAAAAGCGGTAAATGGGAAAAATTTTGAAAAAAGGTGAAAAATTTTGAGAGGATAAGGGAAATAGAGAAAAGATGGTAGGCAGTAGAAAATAAAAAACTCACGCGAAGTTCGCAAAGTTCGCGAAGTTTTAAAAACTATGCGTTCTTTGCGTTCTTTGCGGCTTAAAAAATTGGCGGGCGAGAAGCCCGGAAAATCTCACGCGGAGATGCGGAGGCGCGGAGATATGGAAGGCGGTAATGGAGTGAGCGTTAGCGAACGGAATTACGCAGTTCGCCGTTAGGCGAACAAAACGATGAGAAGTGTGCATACCAAACTGACGAAGCCGGAAACCTCCTCCGGATGTAGCCCGGCTTCGGGCTACTCTGCCGCGACCTACGAAAAACCAATTTCGTAGCCGAAAATTTTAGTCTTTTTCTCTCTACGTTGTCTCCCCCTTTCGGCGTTTTTTTCCTTGACGGCTTTCGCCGTCAAGTTGTAGCCCGAAGCCGGGCTACATCCAAGGGAGGGCGTCTCCTTCGCAAGAAATCATCCCCCCCTTCCAGCTTTCGCGCTTCTCAGAAATCTCTCGGAATCTCGTAGCCCTTGGTTTCCTGACGAGCGAAGAAGGTCGCCGCCTGGTCGTCGCCGACGATCGTTTCCGTCTTCGGATTCCATTTGATTTCCCGGTTCAGTCGCGCGGCAATAGCGCACAGATGGCAGGCGTTCATGGCTTGAACGTGAGAGACAACGTCCGAAATGCACGTTCCGCCTTCGCGGACGCAGCGGATGAAGTTCTCTTTGTGTCCTTCCATCGGTTTGCCGTGGAACAGTTCTCGATAGTCGTCTTCCGTAAACGCGTTGGGCGGAAGCTCTTCGACCGGTTTGCCCTTGCAGCGGCCGCGGCTGACGTGGAAGCGTCCCTTGGTTCCCTCGAACAGAATCCCGTTGCCGTCTGGCGATTCGCTCACGACGTGCATTTCAATCCCGTTGTCGAACATACACTTGATGTCGAACTTGTCGCTGGTGTTGAACCGGTTGTCAACGGTCGGATAGCCGTCTTTGAATTCCACCGGGTGATGGGCGTTCGTTCCGTCGAAAGAGACGGGACCGGTGCCCGGCGTCTGCAGGTTGAGCGCCCACAAAGCGCAGTCGATATGATGAGCGCCCCAGTCGGTCAGCGTCCCGCCGGAATACTCGTACCAGTAGCGGAACATGCGATGGCAGCGGGTGTCTCCGAAAGCGCCGTTGTGGTTGGGCTTCAAGTCCGCCCGGAACTCGTAACGCGGCGCGGGGCCTTGCCACATTTCCCAGTCCAGAGAAGCGGGAACGTCGTTCTTCGGGACGTCGCCGGACGTAGGCGAGGGGAAAATGTCACAGGTTATCTTCTTGACGTCGCCGATGTACCCTTTGCGAACCAGCAGCGTCGCCTTGATAAACTGATCTCGCTGACAGCGCTGCCACGTGCCGATCTGAAACGCTTTGCCGAACTTCTGGCAGGCGCGGCGAATAATCTGGTTTTCTTCAAGCGTCAGCGTCAGCGGCTTTTGGCAGAAGACGTGTTTGCCCGCCATGAGCGCTTCGACGGCAATCTTGACGTGCCAATGGTCGGGCGTGGCAATGCAGACGACGTCGATATCGTTCCGTTCGAGAATCCGGCGGTAGTCCTTGTACGTATCCGGTTTGACAACCTGACCGCTGGCGTCGCGTTTCCCGAGGTTCATTCTTAACGTGCTGGCGATACCGTAGTTTTCGTCGACGTCGCAAAGAGCGACAATATCGACCAGACGATTAAAGTCGTGGGCGTCGCCCCGCCCCATGCTTCCGACGCCGATGCAGCCCATGCGAAGGCGGTCGCTGGGAGCCTGCGCCCAAACCGGTTTCGGCGCGCTGACAACGGGAACAGCCGTCGCCATGGCGGCGGCGACAGCGGACGTCTTGAAAAAATCCCGACGGGTTACGTGTTTCATGTGGTTCTCTCCTAAAACTTGAGTAGTGTATTTTTGTAAGTACTTCAGATTATACCAGAAATGCGATTCCGATGTAAGAGGGGAATGGAAAAGATTTAGCAGCTGGGAGGATTCTGGGAGAATTCTGGGAGAATTCTGGGAAATCCAAGTTCTTCCCAGCAGTTTCCAGAAAATTCCCAGCAGTTCCCAGAAAATTCCCAGCTTTTTTCTTTGGCGTGTCTCCCAATTCCCACTGCTTTCCCCTTCCTTGACGAAAAATCAATTCTATATATAATTATGACTTAAATTTGGCAAGAGTGTATAACCGCTTGCCGCTAACCACTAACCTTCCCCATTTTTAGCCACAAATCATGAAAACCAGCGAATTACGTGAAAAGTACCTCTCGTTCTTCGAATCGAAAGGCTGCGTCCGACGTCCCAGCGACGTCCTTGTTCCCCGATGGGATCCGTCTGTTTTGTTTACTCCCGCAGGCATGAACCAGTTCAAGGATCATTTCCTCGGCAAAGTCAAGCTGGACTTCACTCGGGCAACGACGTGCCAGAAATGCCTTCGCACCGGCGACATCGACAACGTCGGGCGGACAGCGTACCATCACACCTTCTTTGAAATGCTGGGCAACTTCAGTTTTGGAGATTACTTCAAGCGCGAAGCCATCACCTGGGCGTGGGAGTTCCTGACCGATAAAAAATGGCTTGGACTGCCCAAAGAGACGCTGACCGTTACCGTCTACAAAGACGACGACGAAGCGTACAACATCTGGAATAACGAAATCGGTCTGGATCAGTCCTGCATTTCACGTCTGGAAGAAGACGAAAACTTCTGGCCGGCGTCCTGCCCGTCGGAAGGCCCGGACGGCGTCTGCGGTCCGTGCTCGGAAATTTACTATCACACTCCCATCGGAGAAGTCGAAATCTGGAACCTCGTCTTTACGCAGTTCAACCGTAAAGGGAATCCGCCAAACAACCTGTTCCCGCTGCCGAGCAAAAACATCGACACCGGCATGGGCTTGGAACGCGCCGCGTCCGCCTTGCAGGGCGTAACGACCAACTACCACATCGATATTTTGCTGCCGATCGTTTACGCGTCCGCAGACGTTGTCGGCGTCAAATACAACTACGACGACCCGAAAGACGAAAACGGCCGCCGTCTGCGCCGCATTACAGACCATATTCGCGCCTGTACGTTCGCCATTCATGAAAACGTTTACCCCGGACCCAACAAGGAAGAATACGTTATTAAACGTCTGCTTCGCCGCGCGTCTCTGGACGGGCATCAGATGGGCGTCAAGGAACCGTTCCTGTACAAAATCGTTCCCGCCGTTGTCGAAATGATGAAAGACCAGTATCCCGAACTGGAAGAAACGGTCGAACGCGTTCAGGAAGTCATTAAGACTGAAGAAGCCAACTTCTTAACGACCATCGACGGCGGCGTAAACCATATCGACAAGGTCTTTGACCAGTTGGAATCGACAAATACAAAAGTCATTCCCGGCGACGAAGCGGCTGAACTGTACACAACCTACGGCGTCCCGCCAGAGCTGTTTGCCGCCATGGGCGCAGACAAAGGCTACGATTTCGACTGGGACGGATACAAAGCCGCCATGGAAGAACACGCCAAGCAGTCCGGCGCCGGCAACAGAAAAGAGCTGTTCAAGTCCGGACCGTTGGACGACCTGAAAAAGCAGCTGCGTCAAACCCCGTTCGTCGGATACGAAAAGCTCGAAGCCCCGGCTATCGTCATGGGAATTCTGGCTGACGGCGAGCTGGTTGAAGAGCTGTCAGACACAACCGTTTTGAACGTCGCAGTCGTCCTCAACTCCACGCCGTTCTATGCTGAAAAAGGCGGTCAGATGCCGGATACCGGAACGCTTACCGTTGGCGACATGATCTTTGAAGTTACCAACGTTCAGCAAGACTCCGGCCTGGTTCTCCATATCGGTCAGCTCAAGTCCGGAACGCTCACCAACGGCTCTCAGGTCATGGCGTCGGTCAACGCCAAACGCCGAGCGGCTGTCTCGCGCGCGCACTCCGCAACCCACCTGCTTCATTTCGCCTTGCAGAAACATCTCGGCGCCCACGCTCAGCAGCGCGGCTCCAAGGTCGACGAAGACGTCCTGCGATTCGATTTCACCCAGCCCAAGCCGATTACAACTGAGCAGCTTCAGGCGATTGAACGCGAAGTCAACCAGCTCGTTCTCGACGCCAATTTCGTTGACAGCCAGGAAATGCCGATCGCTCAAGCCAGAGAAGCCGGCGCGACGATGCTTTTCGGCGAAAAGTACCCGGATATCGTCCGCGTTGTAACAATGGGCGGATCCAAGGAACTCTGCGGCGGAACGCACTTATACAATACCGCAATGGTCGGTGGATTCCGTGTCATCTCCGAAGAAGCGGTTTCTGCCGGAACGCGCCGCATTGTCGCTTGGACAGGAGAAAAAGCTATTGACCTGAGTTCCATGAGAATCGCCGCCATCACTAAAGTGTGCTCTTTACTCCGTTGCGCCCCTGAACAGATTGTCAATCGCATTGAGGCGATGCAGACGGAACTCAAAAAACTCAAAAAGCAAGCCAGCGTTACCGCTAAAGCAGACGACGGTTTAATCCTAGACACGCTCATTGCCAAAGGCGAAAAGATCGGCGACGCGCTGTACATCGTTCAAAAACTCCGCAACGTTTCAGCAGACGCCCTGCGAGAAGCCATCGACGGGATTCGCCGCAAGGTCAACGCGCCGTGCGCTATGATGTTCGCTGTGATTAACGAGGACGACAAACTTCTGCTCATGGCGGCTTTGAACAAAGACCTGGTCGCTCGCGGACTGGACGCTGTCAAATGGATTCGCCCGGTTGCCGCGCTTGTCAAAGGCGGAGGCGGCGGACGTCCTGACCTCGCTCAAGCTGGCGGAAAAGACCTCTCCGGTCTCGACAACGCCCTGGCAGAAGCCAAAAAGCAGCTCGAAGCGATGCTCGGATAAGCAATCTTTCCTGGAAGGCGTCCATCTTCGGGCGCCTTCTTGACGTCTTTAGCGTCATTATATTATTTGCTGCCAAATACTTCGGCGGGTAAAACGCTCGCCTTTCTATCTTCTTTCAACTCACAAGTCGCAACATGCAACTATTCCGTACAGCCGGAGCAACCGGACTTTTCGGAAAAACCAGCGTCAGCGGAAGAAAAAAAGATAAATTGCGATTAGGCTCAAAATCTTCCGAATATTATTTCTGTTGTTAGTTAGCTTTGAAATAACGCAAACGAATATTAAAACCCTTCCACTAGAACCGCATTAGCGGTTCAATATCAGTAGCCGTGGGTTTTAACCCACGGGGAGAGTGATTGTGAGTCAATTTAATATTTTTTCAGAATTGGATCATTGCGTTGAAACAGACGCTTGCCCCTGTTTGCCGTCGATAGATTCGATGGGGTCTTTACCAGCGTTGTTGAGAAGTTATGAAAAAATACTTGGCTGGACGTTCCGATTTGTTCCCCACGCCTCCGAATCCGGAAAACGTTTAGAGAACAAACAGGAATCCAGACAGAACGCTTCGTCTTCGGAGAAGCGAAATTCTGACGTTCATTCCTTGCCAGAATTAAAAAATGACGCTGCCAGCGTCCCGGTTGAGATTCAGCTTTCAAACGGTCAATCGCATGAAATCGGCGTAATAGAATACCGCTGCGCCGGCATTGCATGGAGTTCTTTAGGGGCGTTAGCCCGCCAGGCGGCGTCTGCAATAGCGGATATGCTTGGCGAAGCTCTTTCCACGCGCTATCAGCTTTGGCGCAGAGAATCAGAACTGGCGTCGAGAAGCGCGTTGTCTGTCAGCCTGCCGAAATCGGAAGATTGCCAATTGGCGTTCGTGTTACAAGACATTCTTCACAGCGCGTCCGACGTTCTGGGCTGCGTTGCCGCGTCAATGAATCTTCTGGACGAGAAAACGTCCGTCTTGAAAATGCGTTCCTGCTGGGGCTTGCCGACAGAACGGCTTTTAGACCCGGCGCGATCGCTGAAAAAGTCGGCGGCGGATTTGGAAGCGATGCTCAAGCGAACCGTTGTCATGGAAAACGAAGCCGAAATGCGGCAATGGAACTCGCCGGAAGATTTTTCGGCGGCTTTGTGCGTCCCGATTATTTCACAGTCCAATATACTAGGAACGCTCTGGTTTTATTCTCAAAACGCGCGACGTTTTTCAAAACGACAGATCCGTTTGGCGGAACTGGCAGCTGGCCGTTTGGCGGCTGAACTCGAACGAGACGCGCTGCTGAGCGTTTATATTGACCAGGAATCGTTCAGAAAAGAGATCGAAACCGCCGCGTTAATCCAAAAGAATCAACTGCCCATCTCCGCGCCCTGGATTGAAAAATGGGACATGGCGGGCAAGGTCAGACAAAAGCGCGATTTCGGCGGGAATTTCTATGACTGGTTTACGCTGCCGGACGGTCAAATCGTCTGCGCGCTGGCGGACTGCCAGGATCAGGGAACGACGGCGGCTCTGACCGCGTCGATGGTGAAATCGTCCCTGCGTTCGCACGCCCTGTATCAAAACAACGTTAACGATTTAATGGGACAGGTGGACAGAACAATCTGGGCAAGTTCCGCCGCTGACCAGTACGTCAATCTGTTTTGTGCGATTCTCGATTCAAAAACGGATCTGGTTCAAATTTCAACGTCTGGCAAAATCAAAGTTTATCGAGTAAGTCAATCGGACGCTCAGCAGATTTCGCAGCAGACGCCCATGCTGGGTCAGGCGCCTGAAACGGAATTTGCAACCAATAGCGTCGAATTGAATAACGACGAAGCGCTGGTCGTCCTTTCCTGCAATTTTGAACGCTCGGACGACGAATTATCAAAGATATTGCAAAACGTCCAAAACAACCTTAACCGCTCCGCCCGCTGCTGCGTTCGAGAAACGTTTAACTGGCTGGAAACTCAGGGCGTTATTCCGTCTTCGGCAGACTACTCTTTGATGATTATTAAAAGAAAAGGATAATCGTAGTTTTGGATTTAGGGATAGAGCCTGTTAATTCTGAAGACTTGACTTTATCCCTCAATCTCTAAATTTTCTCTATTTTTACATTCTTCAACTCTCCAACGGCATGTCTTAAATTGACGTCAATTAAAAAAATCTATAAATATACGTCAAATTCGTCTGGACAAAAAATGGAATTTTGGGTAAAATGCCGTCCATGTCAGAAGAAGTAAAATCGAGTGTACATATATCGGTTATGCCCGACGAGGTGTTGGAATATATCAATCCTCAGCCGGGTCAGGTCGTCGTTGACGGCACGCTGGGCGGGGCGGGACACGCGAAAATGCTCGCGGCCCGACTGGTTCCCGGCGGCTGTCTGATCGGTCTGGATCGAGACGCAGCGCCGCTGCAGCGGGCGGAAGAAACGCTTAAAGGGCTGCCGGTTATTCTGGCGCAGTCCAACTTTTGCGACCTGCCGGAAACGCTGGAAGAAATCGATGGAATCGATAAAGTCGACGCGATTTTACTTGACCTGGGGCTGTCGAGCGACCAGTTGGCAGACCGTTCCCGCGGGTTCAGCTTTAATTCCGATGGACCGCTGGACTTGCGCTTTGACGTCGATCATGGCGAACCGGCGTGGAAGCTGCTCAATCGGTTGTCTCAACAGACGCTGGCAGACCTGATTTATCAGTACGGCGAGGAACGTTTCAGCCGTCGAATCGCTCAAAAGATTGTCGAAACCAGACGTTCCAATCCGATTAAAACCGCCGCTCAGCTGGCGGAACTGGTTCGCTCCTGCGTTCCCGTCGAACGCAACCGAAAAAACGCTATTGATCCCGCAACGCGAACGTTTCAGGCGCTTCGCATTGCCGTCAATGATGAATTGAAGTCGTTGGAAATCGCCCTCAAACGGTTTCCTGAAGTCCTTAATCCCGGGGGAATTTTAGCGATTATCAGCTTTCATTCCCTGGAAGACCGCCGCGTTAAAGAGGCGTTTCGCAATGACGATCGCTACGAAGTTTTAACGCCTAAAGCCTTGACCGCGTCCCCGGAAGAAATAGAAGTCAATCCGCGCAGCCGATCCGCAAAACTGCGAGTCGCGCGGCGAAAATCAGAGTAAATTCAGCCACCAAACAACCATGAGCCGAAGAAATCGCAATAATCGTTACAATTCTCGCAGTCGAAACAAGTGGGATGAAGGATACGACGACGAGTACTTTGATGATGACGATCAGCTGGAGTCTGAAGATGAAGAATCTTTAGAGGATCAGGACGAGTACGAAGACGAAGAGTACGAAGAAGAAGAAGAAGAAGATGCCGAGGAGGAAGACGACGAGGAATATGACGAGTCGGACGAAGAAGAGTACGATGAGGAAGAGTACGACGAAGACGACGAAGAAGAATATGACGAAGACGAGTCTGACGAGGAAGAATACGACGAGGACGAAGAAGAAGAGTATGATGAAGACGAGTCGGACGAGCAAGAAGTAGACGAAGAGGAAGAAGAGGAAGAAGACGAATCCGATGACGACGAAGACGACGAATTAGACAGCGAAATCGAAGCGGCGGCGGAATCGACGGCAAAGAAAAGTATTGGGAATTCCGATCTGCTGAACAAGCTTCGCGGTCAGATGCGTCCGCAGCTCAAAGAGGATCAGTCTGATTCAAATAAAGACGTCGAAATAAACGTGTCGCCGCTGTCGCTGTTTGGTCAGCCGATTGGTCAGAATGGGAAAAAGGATAACGGTAAAGGCTCATCCAGCGCTCCGCCTCAGCACGCCAACGCGAGAATTGTTCAAACTGTAACAGTGGGTTCCAAATCGACGCAATCCGCGCCAAACGCTTCCGTTCAGAAGTCTGGCAGCGGTCGGGTTATTACTGCCCAGTCTCAAAACGGGGCAAGCGTTACCTCTGTTCAACCTCGAGATTTGGAAGCTGAAAAAGCGGAAGCGGAAAGAAAACAAAAAGAAAAAGAGCGTCTGGAAGAAGAACGAAAGAAAAAAGAAGAGAAAAGCGCTCGAGTTCTTGATAAATTCAAGGGAAATAATTCCTCAGCTGGCGAAAAAACCAAAGCGGGCGCAGTCTGGCTGTGGTCAAAAATCTCGTCTGGAGCCTTTTGGATTTGGTCTGGAATTGCAGCCTGTTTTATCTGGATCTTTTGGTCTAAACCCAGGCAAGCGTGGCAAACATGGCGGATTTTTAATCGCTCCTGGTGGTCTGGATTGGGATCTGGCGCCTGGAACGCCGTTAAGAAACCGTTTGTCAAAAAGCCTGCTGCCGCTGTCGCTGAAGCGGAAGGCGCGGAGGCTGTTCCGTCCGGTTCCGCTGATGCGTCTGTCAGCGCTGTAACTCCAGAACCGCCAAGCGTCAGAAAGAGGAAATCCCGAAAGAAGAACGTGGATATCTGGGACGCCGACGCGGCTCCCGAAGCCGACGCCAGTACGGACGCTTTTGACAGCAAAGAGCCGGATAGCCGAAGAAGACTGTATCTCTCTCTGAGTTCAATTGGAGCGGCTGCAGTTATGTTCCTGCTGGTTCTTCCTTCAATGCTCAATGGAAGCAAAAAGAGCGATGAAAACTCCGTCGCTCTTAACGGACAGGAAACCGTTTCTGAAGTTACAAATCAGGATGTCAACAAACCGGTTTCTGATTCGGACGTTCTTCCCGTGTCTGGGAATGGCGTTGAGAACAGCAATCAGGGGATTGTAAACAACAGCGAAACGTCTCGTGTGCGAGCGTACAATTCGCCTAACGGAGACGTTCAGACGGGGTATCCCGCCGGGAGAACGCCTTCGACCAACGGAAATAATTTCAATTCGCCTCGCGGAGACTCGCGAATGGGGTATTCTGCTGGGGGCGCGCCGTCAACCAACGGAAATAATTTCAATTCGCCTCGCGGAGACTCTCGAATGGGGTATTCTGCTGGGGGCGCGCCGTCAACCAACGGAAATAATTTCAATTCGCCTCGCGGAGACTCGCGGACAGGGTATCCTGTTGGGAATGCGCCGTCAAATTTCAATGCAACTTCCTACGATCCGCGATCCGCTGGTCAAGCTCCGGCAGATCCGCTTGAAATTTCCGCTCCTGATGTAACGGCTTCGGAAATTACAGCTCCGGAAGTTACAGATTTGGGCATGGACGTTCCCGAACTTCCCACTCCGGAAGAAACCACCCCGGAAATTACAGCTCCGGAAGTTACAGATTTGGGTTTGGACGATACAGAACCTTCCGTTCCTGAATTAACGACTCCGGAAGTTACGGATTTAGGTTTGGACGATATGGAACTTCCCGCCCCGGAAGATACGACCCCGGAAGTTACCGCCCCGGAAGTTACCGCCCCGGAAGTTACAGCCCCGGAAGTTACAGATTTGGGTTTGGACGATTCCGTGCCGACTCCGGAACTGCCAAGCGACGACGAGGTTCCGGTTCCAGATAATACGGAGTCGGATATTCCCGTTCCAGATCTGTCCGATTCGGAATTGGAAGCTCCGTCTGTTGATTTGGAAGCGCCGGAAATCCCGGAAGAAACGGCGCCTGCAGGCGACGATCCGTTGAATGACGCAGCGCCGGAAGTCCCGGACTTGGACAATTCGGAAATAACAGCTCCCGAAGAAACGGATATTGCGCCGACGCCGGATTTGACTTCTGCCGTTGAGTCCTCCGACGATATTCCTGACTTGCCAACTCCTGAAGCCGACGTTCCAGAATTGCCTACGCCGGAATTGTCAGAGCCGCAGCCTGTTGATTCCAATCCAATAGAAACGCCGACGATTCCTGAACCGGATACGCTGGAAACGGGTGTTGCGTCACAGCTGACAGAGCCGGAGTCAATGCCTGAAACGCCGTTGACTCCGGAAGAGAGTTTGCCAAACGACTCTCAGCTTGCCGCCTCTCCAACGGAAACGCCGCTGAGTTCTCCTGCGGATTCGTCCGTAGAGTTGGGCGCGCCGGGACCTTTGGTTTCCACTCAGAAATCAACCTCAGAGCCGTCAACGCTGTCAACGCCGGAACTCGCAACTCGCAACTCGCAACTCGCAACTCCATACAACAACAGTTATGCCAACAATTACAACAGCGTCCCGGAATACAATCAGACTTATGTCAACACGGGCGTTTATACAGTTCAGCCCAACGACAGCTTCTGGACGATTGCCAAGCGCGTATACGGCAGCGGAGAATACGCCAGAGCGCTGGCGCAGTATAACAGTTCTCTGGTCAGCCCGCAGTCGCTGACCGTCTCTGTTCAAATCAAGACGCCGCCAGTGGAAACGTTGGAACGGCAGTTCCCGGGATTGTGTCCCTCTCGCGGTTTGGCGTCTTCAACGGCGTCGACAGTGAACGCGGCTCCGGCGGGAACTCGCGTGTATATTGTTGACCAGGAAGAAAGCGTAATGGAAATCGCCCGACGCGAGTTGGGAAGCATCCTGTACTGTTCTCAGGTTTACGCTCTTAACCAGGAACAGCTTTCCGGCAGCGTTGACCGCGTCAAACCCGGCGTTCGACTGCTGCTGCCCGTTCAAAAATAACAGGAAATTCGACTGACTGTTACAAGTAATTCAACGTCGTTTTTCCTTCCCTCCCTTTTTTATCGAAAGGATAGTTTGTGAGTAAAACAGTTTTTAATCCATATCGGGACTTGCTCGATATTCCATCGTTGAAAGACGAGAATCCGACAGATTATCAGCTTCTGGGAATCGAAGATTTCGAGAGCGATGCGGAAAAGATTGCCGCCGCTCATGAAAAGCGTTCGCAGCGCATAGCGGATTTATATCAGCTTATTACGAGAATGTCACAGCAGATAGACGAAGCCCGCGATCGCATTTCCGATTCTCAGAGAAAAGAAGAATACGACATCATTTTAAGAAAAACCGGTCGCGCCGGCGTGGCTCATCTTGGAAAAGGCGGCTCTATTGCCGTTCTGTTTTCCTTTGTTTTTAGTATTTTTATTGTTGTGATTTCGACGTTCTACATCTATCCGATGGTTGTTCCAACTCCGCCGGAGAACTATGGCGATTCTGTTACAACTCTGCCGGATTATAATGAAACCCAAACTCAAAAGGAAATTGACATCCTTAAAGTTCAGCAGGAAGACGTTACGACCATGGACGTCAATTTCAACCTTCCGATTGACGTTGACGCCGATTCTTCAGTGGATTTCCTCGACGTCCCTGCGACAGACATTCCTGGCGAAGAAACGTCCATTGAAGACCTGTCTGTTACAGACGTCCCGTTGAATGACGACGCGCCGGCGGATGAACAGCCCGCTGAGCTGGAAGTTCCCGCTATTGAAGAACCAACAACTCAACCGCCAACGGCAGAAGAACCGGCGGCAGAGGAGCCCGCAGAACCCGAAGTCCCGGCTCTGGAAGCTCCCGCATTAGATGAACCTGCCGTAGATGAACCCGCGGTCGATCAACCCGCTGCGCCGGAAGAAACAGCGGTAGAAGAACCCTCTTTACCTGAAACGCCGGCGGTTGAACAACCCGCCGAGCCTGAAGAACCCGTCGTCGATGAACAGCCTCAGACGCCGGAAGTTCCAGACGTTCCCGAAGTTGAGCAGTCTGAAGTCGAATCCCCGGCAGAACCGGAAGAACAGACCATCGAAAGACCTTCAGAAGATTCTCCAGAGGTTCTTGTTGATCCCGAAATTCCAGATACGCCCCCGCTTCCAGCTATTCGTCCTGATTCCGATACGCCAACTGTTCCGAAGTTGTCTGATAGAGATAACGCAGGAATTCCAGAGTTGCCGCCGCTAGAGGAAATCGCGGACTCTGATCCTCCCGAAGCGCCGCAGCCGCCGGTTATTCCAGAGTTGGCGTCTGTTCCTGAACCGGCTGTAACTCATCAGCCTCAGATTATTCCGGAATTTACCGCAACGTCAGTAACGCCGGCAGATCCGCCGGTTCCTGTTGTTGAAACGCCGGTTCTTGCAGAAACGCCAGCGACTATGCCGCCTAAAGCGCCAGCGCTTGATGTAACGTCAACAGGCGTTGTACTTGAAGACGTAGATAAGCTGGATCAGTTTGTTCAGTTGGGACAGAAAGCTCGCACAGACGCGGATTTTGCTCAATTGCTCGTTTCCGCTCGGCAGACGGAAGAAGAATTGATGAAAGAAAAGCAGTTCCAAAAAGCGCAGCAAATTGCTGACGTTGTTTACGCTTCCTGCGCTCGATTTGCGGATAAAACATACCGCGCCGAGGCGTATCAGCACAAAGAAATCGTTTCTCGTCGGGCGGCTTGGTGGGATTCCGCTCGAGCAGCGGAAGCAAAAATGCAATCAAACGGAAACGTTTCCCCTCTCGAGGCAAATATTGTTGCCAGATGGAAAATTGAAGTCGAGAACGACTGGGAAACCGGGCTTAAATACCTGGCGTTTAGCGATAACGAACAGATTCAGCTTGCGGTGAAAAGAGATCTCGCTGCAAATCCGGAGAACGTTCGTCATTGTCTGGTTGTTGCAAACGACTGGTGGAATCTCTCTCAAGAGCCTGTTCCGATGCAAAAGCAGTACAGACAACGCGCCAGCATGTGGTATTCCAAAGCGCTGCCGTCAATTGCAGACAAACAGATTCGAACTCTCGTTGAAAAACGAATCTCGATGGTTGATCAGGGCTTTTCAAAAAACTAACAACGAGTGGTAAGTTTTAAGTGGTAAGTGGTAAGGACGCAAAGCGCTATTCATACTTACCACTAACAACTAACCACTTTTTCGTGTATTTCGTGTTAAAATAACTTTTTATCATGCAAAACATTGTTCTTTGTTATCCTGTAAATGAAGCTCAAATAGAGCAAATCACTCAAGCCGCCGGACCGGAATACAAGATTATTTCCGTTGGTCAGAAAGAAATCAAAGAAGCGATTTTCGATGCGGATATTTTTTGCGGACACGGCAAGCTGACCGGCGCAGCGGGCATCGACTGGCCAGCGGTTGTCGAAAAAGGGCGTCTTCAGTGGATTCAGTCGTCAGCGGCGGGCATGGATCACTGTCTCGTTCCGGCTACGATTAACTCCTCTATTCATGTAACCAGTGCGTCTGGCGTCCTTTCGGATCAGGTGGCGGAACATACAATCGCCTTGCTGACGGGATGGATGCGCCGGCTCAAGACGTTCATTCAGGCGGAAGCGACTCGAGACTTTACGCGCCGTCCGACCTGGGATTTGACGTACAGAACCGTTCTTATCGTCGGATTGGGCGGAGTAGGACGACGTCTGTCGGAATTGCTTCGTCCGTTCCGCGGCAAGATTATGGCAGTCGATCTGTTCCCAGACAAAGTTCTTCCGCCTACGGTAGACGAACTCTATCCGGCAGACGCTTTAGACGACGTTCTCCCTAAAGCGGACGTCGTTGTTACGTGTTTGCCGTTGAATCAGTTTACTCGCAAGACGTTTAACGCAGAGCGATTTTCCAGGTTCAAAAAGGGCGCGCTGTTTGCCAACATGGCGCGAGGCGCGTTGGTTGATCACGACGCGATGGTTGCCGCTTTGGATTCTCAGCAGCTTATCGGCGCTGTTATGGACGTAACCGACCCGGAGCCGCTTCCGCCGGAAAGCCCGCTGTGGGAGCGTCCGAACGTGTTGATTACGCCTCACGTCGCCGGACAGAGCCGCTGGAGAATCGAGAACATGACGTACATGTTTTGTGAGAACCTTCGCCGCTGGAAAGCTGGCGAGCCGCTGGTAAACTATCTGACCAGAAAAGAACTCGGATTCCCGATGAGAGGAACCGGACACCCGCTCTGGTCGGAAATCGCTCAGGACATCGTCCCGAAACAGCGCGGTGAAATGGGCGTCGAAACGTTTTACTAATTATGGACTGCAACGCCTGAGAAGCCATTAGCTATTAGCCGCTAGCTATTAGCTTGGTTAATGGTAATTCTTAGTGTTAATATTTAAAGCTTGAAGTTAAAATCTCCAAGCTAGAAGCTAGTAGCTAGAAGCTAAAAGCTGTTTCACAACAATACGCCAACTTACCGGAAGATCCATAAAAAACTCACTTACCGCCATGGATAATCGTAAAATAATCGGAATCGGAGAATTGCTTTGGGACTGCGTTGGTCAAAGCCGACGCCCGGCGGGCGCGCTGGCAAACGTCGCCTATCACGCTACTCAATGGGGATTGCCGTCCAGCATTTTCTCTCGCGTTGGAAACGATGCTTTGGGCAAGGAACTGACAGATTACCTTTCCAGCCGCGGCGTGGATACGTCCTGCATTCAAATTGACGACAACCTGCCCACCTCGACAGTTGACGTCGACGTTTCTCGACCGGACAAGCCGACGTTCGTCATTCACGAAAACGTCGCTTGGGATAACATGCAGTACACGCCTCAATGGGAGCAGCTGGCGTACGAAGCTCAGGCGCTTTGTTTCGGCACGCTGGCTCAGCGGTGCGACGCGTCTCGAGATACTCTCGATTGCGTTCTGACTGCCATTCCCGAGGACTGCCTGACGCTGTTTGACCTCAATTTGCGTCCACCGTTTTTCTATCGAAAATGGATTGAACGTTCGCTCTTTTCTGCCTGGATTGTTAAGATCAGCGCAGACGAAACGGAAATCTTCGCCAACGAAATGGGCTTTGGCATTTCGACGCCGGGCAAGGAACTCGCCAGAGCGATTCGTGAGAACTTCAGCATTCCCGTTGTCTGTTTCACGTTTGGGAAAGACGGCTGCTCTTTATATACCGATGACGACGCTGTCGTCCTTCCGGGCGTTCCGATTCAACCTCTGCCAGGCGCAGACGCAGTGGGAGCCGGCGACGCCTTCGACGCCGCTTTGATTTACGGGTTCCTCAACGAATTTCCACCGGAAAAAGCGCTCAATCTGGCAAATCGCGCCGCCGCTTACGTTGCTTCGCAAATTGGATCCATGCCGGAAGTCAAAGATTTCTATCAGACGCTGCTCCAAGAGTAACGCAGCCAGCGGCAAGCTGAAAACAATAATAAACAACCGTCTGAACAATTTCCCGGAGATTGTTCAGACGTTTTTATTGCCGTTGACAAAAAGATTGCCCCTAAATATGCAAATATAATCTGATTAAATAACAAAATTAACGATTGATTTTCTCTTTTCTATTAAAAAACTTGAAAAACTTTAGCATTTCTTTGAACTTTTTAAAAAAATTTTAGAAAATCTGTAATTTGGGGTCTGTTCGATCCGTAAATTTAGAGTATATTGAGTAGAATATTTAATATATAATTGTAGTAGTATTTAGCATTGACGAATTATCACATTACAGAAAGATAAATGGAAAATAGACCTAATAACCGTCCAGACGATTCCGACAGAGACAACGACTCTCCCAATTCGCGAATGGAGAACAACAGAAATTCCGACAGCGACGTCCGCCCGCCGCGACAGGGGATTCCATTTTTTGTCGTTTTGTTCATTATTGCTATTTTGATTTTCCTAATGCCGTCCAGCTGGTCTGGAAGTCAGGAAGGGGAAATTCCCTACGGCATGTTTATCGAACAGCTTCAAAACGACAACATCGCCAAAGTCGAGATGGTCGGGGCTAAAATTACCGGCGAGTTCAAAAATCCGCCTTACAATCCCGAATATTTAGAGTATTGTACGAGTAAAGGTTTGCCTTTACCCCCCGACGCGATTAAACCGGAGCAAAAGTCAGAAGAGCCCGCTGCGTCAGCAGAACCGACTCCGTCAGAATCCGCTCCCGCCCAGTCTGCGCCTGCGGAACCTGCGTCTGCGAAAGAACAGCCGGCGGAAGCCAATCCTTCCGAATCCACCCCTGTTGAGCCTAAAAGCGAAGTTTCCAATACTCAGCAAGCGGAAAAAACGGCGGCAGAGCCTAAACCGGCGGAAGAATCTAAACCGGCAGCGTCTGCAAAGCCTGCTGAAATAAAGCCGAATGATTCTTCAAAGAAAGATTCAGACAAAACGGTCAAACGGGGCTTTTTCCTTCGCACTCCGCCGGAAAAACTGGGAAAGAAATTCTTTTGCATCGCCCCGGTTTTGACTTTGCAGGACAACTCCGTCAACCAGCTTTTGACCGAAAAACTGGGAGAGAATTATTCTGCGTCCGAGCCGGCAGACTATTCCAACTATTTAGCCATCCTGTACATTGTCATTACAGTCGGCATATTTATTTTTATTCTGATTATGATGAGACGCTCTCGTGAACAGATGGGCGGCGGATTCATGTCAGGCTTTAGCCGATCTCCGGCGAAAAAGTTTGAACCCTCTCAAGGTCGAACGACGTTCAAAGACGTTGCCGGTCTGGACGGGGTCAAATCCGAACTGGAAGAAATCGTTGAGTATTTGAAAAATCCTGAGAAATTTGCCAGACTTGGCGCTCGAATTCCCAAAGGCGTTTTGCTCAACGGCCCTCCCGGAACCGGTAAAACCCTTTTAGCGCGCGCTGTTGCAGGGGAAGCGGACGTTCCGTTCTTCTCCATCAACGGTTCCGAGTTTATTCAGATGTTTGTCGGCGTTGGCGCCAGCCGCGTTCGCGATCTGTTTGGCTCTGCCAAAGAACAGGCTCCTGCGATTATTTTCATAGACGAAATCGACGCGGTCGGACGTCTTCGCGGAACTGGCGTCGGCGGAGGACACGACGAACGAGAGCAGACGCTTAACCAGATTCTGTCTGAAATGGACGGCTTCGCTCCTACGGAATCCGTTATCGTCATGGCAGCGACAAACCGTCCGGACGTTCTCGACCCGGCCCTGCTTCGTCCTGGTCGATTTGACCGGCACATTACCGTTGACCGTCCAACGGCTAAAGGGCGTCTGGAGATGTTCAAAGTTCATACTCGACACGTTCCTCTGGCGTCGGACATCGATTTTCAGCGTTTGGCGGCGGCAACAATTGGCTTGACTGGCGCCGATATTCGCAACATCGTCAACGAAGCCGCTCTTTGGGCAACGCGTCAGAATAAAAACGCCGTTGACATGTCAGACTTTGAATACGCCAAAGACAAAGTCATCATGGGCGCCAAGCGGGAAGAAGTTCTTACAGAAAAAGAACGGCGCATGACCGCCTACCATGAAGCTGGGCATGCTCTGCTGGCGTGGCTGACGCCCGGCAGTGAACGCGTCAATAAAGTTACGATTGTCCCGCGCGGGTTCGCTTTGGGCGTCACTCAGCTCGTTCCGGACGAAGATCGGCTGAGCGTTTCAGAATCCCAGCTTCGAGACCGTCTGGCGTTTATCATGGGCGGGCGCGCGGCGGAAAAAGTCGTCTTTGGCGAAGTTACCGCGGGCGCGGAAAACGACATCAAACAATCAACTTCGATCGCTCGCAAGATGGTTGTCAACTGGGGCATGAGCAAACGACTCGGTCCGGCTGCGTTTAAAGTTTCAGAAGAACACCCGTTCCTTGGCAAGGAGATTTCTGCCGGGTCGAGAGATTTTAGCGAGTATACCGCTCAAATTATTGACGAAGAAGTTATGCAAATTCTTCGTGAAGCGGATACCAGAGCTGAAGAAACGCTCATGAAACATCGCAACAAGCTCGACGCCTTGGCAGAAGCCCTGTTGCTCAAAGAAGAGTTGACCGAAGCGGAAATTGAAGCGATTCTTGGCGCGCCGGCGTACAAGAAAGCCGATTCGGAATCAGACGAGCCGGAATCAACCGCCGACTCGAAGTCGGAGAATAAAGACTGAACCTTCTGTCAGAACGTCTTTTGAATAACAAAAAACAACAGGGAATCGACTCAAATCGATTCCCTGTTGTTTATTTATTCTTTACCAGAACTGTTTTGAGTTATTTTAGCTCATTTGCAAGCCGGAACCGGGGCGCAAGCCGGGGCAGCGGGAGCGGCGCAAGCCGGAGCCGGAGCGCAAGGTCCGCAAGCCGGAGCTGGTTCGCAGGAACCGCAAACCGGACCGCAGGGACCGCAGGAACCGCACGGCGCGAACAGGTTAGCGAAGAATCCGTTGAACGGATAGCAAGGATCGCTGAACAGGCGCGGTCTGCAGCAAGGATCGCAGGAACCGCAAGCCGGGGCGGCGGGGGCGCAAACAGGACCGCAAGCCGGAGCCGGAACTCCGCAACCGCAAGCGTCAGCGGGCATACCGCACTGATTGCATTTGCAGCTGAAAATGTCGCGAATGCCGCCCAAGACGCCGCGCAGAATCGGGAAACACGGAGTGCAGGGATCGCAGGTTCCACAAGCCGGGGCGACAGGACCACAGGTGGTGCAGGGGGAAGCGCAGGCGGGAGCTGGAGCGCAGGGCGCGCAAACCGGAGCAGCGGGAGCGGCGCAGGCAGGAGCCGGATCGCAGGCAGGTCCGCATGGATTGCAGGAACTGCATCCGAAAAGAGCAGCCTGAGCGCTGTAAGCGCTAACAAGACTAATAATCGCAACAACACTAATGACTACACGTTTCATACCAGAAACTCCTTTTAAATAAAAATGGGTTGAAAAATTTTTAATCGTAGTGGAAACAGTCTGTTTCCATTGGATGTATACAACATCGACACAATCGGTTGAAGAACTTTTGATTGAAAAATCCATTTTTTCTATTGTCAGGTAAATTCCTGTTAAAGTGTAACGATTATGCCGGATAATTTGCTATAAACGCCCAAAACTACCCAATTTCCAATTATTTTTGGGTATTTATTTAAATTTTTTTAATATTTTTCCTGAAAATTGCGGAGGAAGCCCTTGTCATTTCTAAAAAAATAAGTTATTATATAGTTTGTTAAATGTAATTGTCAACGTCCAATAAATATTGTGTTAATATTAAAAACGTTGGCGCATGTATTTGAGAGGAAATAACAATGAAAAAGACTTTCGCTTTTGTTTGCGCTTGCCTGTTTGGTTTGGCTGTTGCTGGTTGCGATCAACCGGCTTCAACAACTGAAACTCCCGCCGCTCCGGCTGATGAAACCCCCGCTGCCACCGCTCCGGCTGATGAAGCTGCTACCGAAGCTGCTCCGGTTGTTGAAGAAGCTCCGGCTGAAGAAGCTCCGGCTGAAGAAGCTGCTCCGACTGAATGATTTGTCATTCACGGTTGTGGATTGAATTCTAAAATAATGCAGATTTTGAGTCAATCAAATCTATATTATTGAAATGCAAATAATAGGGCGTTGATTTTTAACGCCCTTTTTTATTTTATTTAATAAATCTGCTGTTAACGGTGTCGGAAGTTGTTCGTTCTGCTGTACTGCATGTACTGGTTTTAATTGTCAGTCTTGTTTTGGTTTGTGCGCCGGCGCTAATGGTTTTGACGCCTGACAAGCATTGCCGATTTATCTGGAAAGACGAGCCTGCGCCCAAGATGTGCGGATTCAAACTCCTTACCGGACACGACTGTCCCGGCTGCGGCATGACCCGCTGTTTTGTCTGCATGGTTCACGGGAACGTTCTCGAGGCGATTCATTTTCATCCATGGGGCGCGGCGGCGTATGTGCTGCTGCTAATTCAGATTCCTTATCGAATTTACGCTTTGATTCGTCTTCGCCGCGGGCTTCCAGATTGGTATTTCCCCTACTGGACGCAATTCTTCTGCGTTTTTTTAGGTCTGTATTTTGTTCAGTGGTTTATTCGGTTATATTACGGAGCTTGACGCGATGTGGATTACATTGACAATCGTTTTGCTGGTTGTTTTATTTCTTTTGGCTTTAATTATGAACCCAAAGCGTCTGACGACGTCCCGCTTGGCGTCCGTTGGGATTCGGCTGGTTCAGTACGGTCTGATGATTCTGGTTTTGCTTACCGGGACGATGTCCGTAATTCAGGCTGCCGGTTTGGGAGATCGTTTTGTTTTTGTGCCGACGAAGACTGTATCCCGATATTGGAATCCGGATCAGCTTCCGTACAAGCCGGAAGACGTGTACTATCAGTCGCCGTCAGGAAACAAAATTCACGCCTGGAGACTTAAGCCCCATCTCGACCCCGGGCAGAAGCCGGAATTCTATTTTATTTATTTCCATGGCAATTCCGGGAATCTGACTCATCATTATTATTACAACGCGTGGCTGGTAAAGAACTTCAACGCAGAAGTCTTTGCTGTGGACTACAGCGGGTACGGAGAAAGTACAGGCAGCCCGACTGAAAAGAAATGTTACGCCGACGCCTTGGCGGGCATGAAAGAATTCGTCAAACTGGCGGGGATTGAGCCGGGTCAGGTGATTCCGATCGGACGTTCCTTGGGCGGCGCGATGGCAATGCAGCTGGCAATGGACATGCAGAAGGCGGGAACGCCGTGTCGAGCCGTTGTTCTGGAAAGCACGTTTAGCAGTATTACCGACATGGCGAACAACGCCATTCTAGGCGGCGCGTCTTTGGTTACAACCAAAATGGATACGAATTCAAAGCTGCAAAAGTATACGGGAAATGTGTTGATTACTCATGGAAAACGAGACTCTGTCGTCCCGTATGTTCAGGCGCTGAAGAATTACAAAACCGCGTCCGGCGTGGAATCGCGCAAGGGAAAACTGGCGTTTATCATTCATCGTCAGGATCACATGGACATTCCCAACGGCTACGCTGACGCCCTTCGCGATTTCTTCAACGGAAAGCTGGAAGGAAAAGTCAATCTGCCCAGAGAGTAGCGCTGAAGCTGGATTGGGGAGTCGTATTTGTCCGTTTGTTTTATCATTTTTAATAAGAAAGAATATCATGCTTATTGCAACCTGGAACGTCAATTCTGTTCGCAGTCGAATTCCCCGTTTAATTCCGTGGCTTCAGCAGGAGCAGCCGGATATCGTCTGTCTGCAGGAAATCAAATGCACGGAAGAACAGTTCCCGTTCAAAGAGATTGAGCAGGCGGGATACAGCGTCATTCTCAACGCTCAAAAGACGTACAACGGCGTTGCAATTTTGTCACGAATGGAGCCGGACGACGTCCAGGTCGGGTTCGAGTACTGGGACGATACGTTCAACGGGAAATCGTGCGCTCGGCTTCTTTCGGGCTGGTATACAGACGACGAAGGACGAACGATTCGGGTTGTCAACTGTTACGTTCCCGTCGGCGACGAGCCGGGCACGGAAAAAGCCCAGTATAAATTGGACTGGTACGACGCGCTGTTAAACGAGTTGCTCATTTCCGCCTCGCCGGACGACGAGATTGTCCTCGTCGGCGACCTGAACGTCTTCCGTTCTGCCATCGACGCCAAATCGCCGCAAGCTTACGAAGGCGGCCCGCTGGGCTATCCGCTTTTGCGAGAGAAGTTTGACTCGCTGCTCAAATGGGGGTTCCATGACGTCTTCCGGGAATTGTACCCGCAAAAGGTCGATTATTCGTGGTACGATTACCGGAGTTTGGGATTCGAACGCAAAGAAGGCTTGAGAATCGACTATATTCTCGCCACGCGCCCGACCGCCGCCCGATTCAAGGAAGTCAAAATGGAAATCGACATGCGCGCCGGCGAGAAACCTTCAGACCATTTGCCGGTCGTTGGATTGTTGGAATAAAAAAACGTAATTGATTGATATAGCGCGAAAAAGGGCGTTTCCCCTTGACCGACCGGCTCTATACGCTATAATATATAAATCATATAATGCCGACGATTCGGCGGATATTTTATCTTAACTTAAATCCCTGATTACCAAACATGACAGACCAACCGCTTCCTTCCTATATTCCGGAAGACGAAGATAAAGAAGCCTTGCAAAAAATGGACAAACGCACTCGAGCGCGCATTGTCGCCTTTCAGATGTGCGTTCAGGACGACGCCAATCCGCAAGCCCCGGATTCCGACTTGACGGCGGAACTTGACGAGGGCATGATTCGCGACACCCTCCGCGGTCCGAAACAGGTCGAAATGGCGATGAATCTCATCAACGGCGTCCGCAAGCACAAGGCGGAAATCGACGAGAAGATTGTATCGCACGCGGAAAACTGGACGCTCGCCCGAATGGCTCTTACGGACCGAAACGCTCTTCGCGTTGGGGCTTTTGAATTGCTTTATACGGACACGCCCGCGGCGATTGTCATTAACGAAGCGGTCGAAATTGCCAAAATGTTCGGCTCGGAAAATTCCGCCGCGTTTGTAAATGGAATTTTAGACAAGATTGCGCGGGAGAAGAAATAATCTCGCAACTCGTAACTCGTAACTCGCAACTCGCAACTCAAAAAATATGCAAGACTCATACGACATAGTTGTCATCGGCTCCGGGCTTGGCGGCATGACGGCGGCGAATACGCTGGCGCGCAGCGGGTTCAAGGTTCTTTTATGCGAACAGCATTTTCAGCTCGGCGGGCTGGCGGCGTGGTTTCGTCGTCCGGGCGGACTGATTTTCGACGTCTCGCTGCACGGGTTCCCTGTCGGGATGATTAAATCCTGCCGCCGGTACTGGACGAAGGAAATCGCTGACCGAATCGTTCAGCTGAAAAACATCAAGTTCGACAACCCGATGTTTTCGCTCACGACGACGTTTAACCGGGAAGACTTTACTGAATTGCTGGTCAATAAATTCAACGTTCCCCGGGAAAACGTCGTTGCGTTTTTTGATCACGCCCGATCGATGAACTTCACAGACGATTTGACGCTCACTGCACGGGATCTGTTTGAGCAGCATTTTCCAGGTCGAAAGGACGTCGTGCGTCTGCTGATGGAACCGATTACCTACGCTAACGGCTCGACGCTGGACGACCCGGCGGTGTCGTACGGAATCGTCTTTTCCAACTTCATGTCCAAAGGCGTTTTTACGTTCTCCGGCGGGACGGATCAGCTTATCGAGCTGATGAAGGCGGAAATGCTCAAAAACGGCGTCGATATTTCCATGAGAACAAAAGCGGTGGGAATTGACGTTGACGAAAGCGACGGGAAACGCAAGGTGTCGTCCGTCATGCTGGCAACGCCCGACGGGAAGAAGATTGTCAAAACCCGGGCGGTCGTCTCTAACGGCAACCTGCTGACGACGATTTTCGACATGGTCGGCGGGTTCCACTTCGACCCGAATTTCATTCAACAGGCGAAATCGGTGCGAGTCAACAACTCCTCCACTCAGGTTTATATCGGAATGGCAGAAGGGGACATGCTCGACGAAGACGTCTGCGGCGATTTGCTCTTTACGTCTGTCGCGCCGGAATTCGACACCGACATGCTCTTGTCACGAAACATTACCAGCAGAACGTACTCGTTCTACTATCCCAAAACGCGCCCCGGCGTTAACCGCTGCGCTATTGTCGCCAGTTCCAACGCGAATTTCGCCGACTGGAACAACCTGTCGCCGGAACGATACAAGGAATCCAAACAGGACTTGATTAACACGACTTTAGACGCTCTGGAAAAGTACGTCCCCAACATTCACCAACGGGCGATTTACACAGAAGCGGCAACGCCGAAGACGTTCCAGCGATACACGCTCCATCTTGCCGGCGCCAGTTTCGGTACGAAGTTTGAAGGTCTGGACGTCAGCCGACATCTGCCAGACCAGATCGCCGGGCTGTACCATACCGGCTCCGTCGGAATTATCATGTCCGGCTGGCTGGGCGCAGTCAACTACGGCGTAATCGTATCCAACGACGTCGCCGCGGCGCTGAGTTAGTTGCGAGTTGCGAGTTGCGAGTTGCGAGAATATTTTCATCATCCCATTTAATAAACAATCATGAGTCAAGCAAACGACGCGGTATTGGTCAATAACGAAGTTCCGTCAGAAGAAAAGCCCAAGCTGCCAGCGGGCATTCCGTATATTATCGGGAACGAAGCGGCGGAACGATTTTCGTTCTACGGCATGAAAACAATTTTGATGCTGTACATGACGCAATCCCTCTTAACGCCGATGTCCAAAGAGGAAGCGACGGGAGTGATTCACATGTTCAACTTCGCGGTGTACTTCCTGCCGTTTTTCGGCGCGCTGCTGGCTGACCTGTTCTGGGGGAAATACAAGGTTATTTTCTATCTGTCGCTGGTTTACTGCGTTGGGCACCTTGTCTTGGCGCTGCCGTGCGAGTCAATTGGCATGACGCAAAAGGGCGCGCTGCTGCTCGGGTTGACGATTATCGCGTTGGGGTCAGGAGGAATTAAATCGTGCGTTTCGTCGTTTGTCGGCGACCAGTTTAATTCGTCTAACCAAAGTTTGATGTCAAACATATACAACTGGTTTTATCTGGCGATTAACTTCGGATCTTTCTTTTCGACGTTGCTGACGCCCTGGCTGAGAGAAAAATACGGACCTCACGTCGCGTTTGGCGTTCCCGGCATTTTAATGGCGATTGCAACGCTGGTCTTTTGGCTGGGAAGAAAGAAATACGCCAAGCGCACCGTCTCGTCCAATAATTTTGTTAAAGAAATCAAGAGTTCTGAAGGACTAAAAGCAATTGGAAAAGTTTTGCTGATTTATCTGTTCCTTGTTCCGTTTTGGGCAATGTACGATCAAACCGGTTCCCGCTGGGTCGAGCAGGGCGACAGAATGGATTCGCGGATTTTCTATGAATGTACGTTCCTTCCGGACAGCGTGCGTAATTTTGAAATCCTTCCCGACCAGATGCAGGCTCTCAATCCCGCTTTGATTTTGGGTCTGATTCCTCTTTTTACGGTTGCAGTTTATCCGTTCATTAACCGGTTTATCAACCTGACGCTGGTGCGAAAAATCAAATTCGGTCTGATTATAGGCGCGATTGCAGCGGCGTTCCCTCTGTATTTTGAATATCATCGGCACGGCGACGTTATCGCGCTCAACCAGTCGTGGCAGATTCTGGCGTACATAATTATTACCATCGCAGAGATTCTCATTTCCGTTTCCTCGTTGGAACTGGCATACAAACAGGCGCCCAAAACGATGAAGTCCTTGATTATGAGTTTCTATACGATGCCGATCGCCATTGGAAACCTGCTGGTTGGCTCGCTGAACATGCTCATCGACAAGAGCGAGACTTTCGCCTGCCTTAAGGGAACGAACTACTATATGTTATTCTTCGTCCTGCTGGTCGTAGACGTCGTCGGATTCTTCCTGATCTCCCGCAACTTCCAGGAACAGACGATTCTCCAGGACGACGAACCGGAAACGGCGGAATAATAGCGCGTTGACGCGCTAACGTTTAGATTGTATGACGTTCTAAAAAACAACCCCGGCAAAAACCGGGGCTTTTTATTGTAAAAAGGTTTATAAAGAGAACACAGAAACCGCAGACTACTCGCAGAATACACAGACGGGGTGGGAATGTGGCGGCGACGCTAACTTCGGAGTTGCGCGACGATTCCCGCTCGATTTATATTAAAATCGAACATATCAGCATGCGTCTACTGTCTGTTCAGAGCTTCCGCCTTTTTGGCAATGCGTTCCACTTCTTCCGGCGCGATGAGCTTGTATTCGCCGTTCTTTTCCAAAAAGAATTTCGTTTCCGGCTTCAGAATTCGCGGGAACAGAGGCCAAAGCTGACGCATAACCTTTGGGCGAATTTCGCTGGAAATCATAACCCAGTCCACCTTTTTCGCCGTAAGAGAATTGGCAATCGGCAAAAAAGACGTCAGCGGGTCGCCGGGCTGCAATTTCGCTTTAACGCCCAATTTGGCAAACAGTTTTGCCGCCTGGCTGAGCGTTAATCCCGGTCGCTGCTGGGGATTTCTGTCTTCAAACCAGTCCAACCCGACATAGAGCAGTTCAGCCGGGTCAACGACCAGCGTTCCGAACTGAAGCAAGGTCGAAATGCGCTCTCCGTCGTCGATGCCAAGTTCTAAAATCCGATGCGGAAACAGGTTAGCCGCCTGATCGTATAAGACGTACTCTCCTTGCGGACGAGTTGCAATTTTGTCAACCGCCAGCTGTAACGGGTCTGGACCGGGATCGGCTTTCTTCGCTTTTTTGGACGCAGTCTTTTTCGCCGGTTTCGACGCTTTGCCCTTATCCGACGCTGAAGAAGCAGACTTCGACTGTCCGTCAGCTGTCGCCGCCGGCTGAGCGTCCTTTTTTCGCCAGAAATCAAACAGACCCATTTTAACTGAATTTTCTATATTGACACAATTTCATACGAACGCTTATACAAAAAGCGTCCATTATCTACTTATCGACAAAAAGAGATGAAAACTAAACAGGGAATAGGAAATAGGGAGTAGGGAGTAGTTTTAAAATTCGCCGAAGGCGAATCACTTTTCCCTATTCCCCATTCCCTACTCCCTAAGCTGCCGGCGTGGGCGTTGAGCCGTAGGTGTCGACTTGAGACAAGTCCAGGTTTTCCTTCCAGTGTTCGCCCTTGGAAATCCAGATTTCTCCAAACAGCTCGTATTGCTGCGCCTTGACGCCAAAATGCCGAATGAGTTCCATGGCGCCCAAAAACGTGCCGATTAAAGCCGTTCGTTTCATGCCGGGCTGAAACAGCTCGGAAAACGTGGTCGTTCCCTGCGTTTTGAGTTTGTCCTGAATCCGCTGCATATAGACGTAGATGGGCGGCTCATTATTGACGATTCGGCTTTGCGGATCGACCTGAGATTCCTTGACAATTCGTCCAAACGCGCTGACCAAATCCCACAGCTCGACGCGCTTAATCGGTTCCGCCGCAAAGTTTTGAGCGCGCGGCGGGAGGTCGTTCGCCAAACGCGGATAATTCTGCTGCATCAGTTCGCCGGAGCGTTCCAAATCCGCCGCAGCGTCTCGATATTTTTTGTATTCCAGCAGATGAGCGATAAAACAGGTCTTGTCCTGCTCGACTTCGTCCTGTTCAATCGCCTCCGCATCCGGCAGAATCTGTTTTGATTTAATTTCTATAAGCTGAGCCGCCACCCAGAGAAACTCGCCAATCTCGTTGAAGTCCAGAAATTCCAGAACTTTTATGAATTCCAGAAATTGCTGAGTGATTATACTTAACGGAAGATTGCAAATGTCCAGTTCCTGTTTCCGTACAAGGTACAGCAACAGATCCATTGGACCTTCAAAAATATCCGTCAGTTTGACTTCAAAATCCATTTATGTTGCGAGTTGCGAGTTGCAAATAAGCTTCTAGCTACTAGCTACTAGTTTTTAGCTTTTGATTCCAACTTCAAGCTTTAAACGTTAACGCTGAGAATCACAAGCTTCCAAGCTAATGGCTAGCAGCTAACAGCTTAAAGCTTATTATCGTCTAAAACGTTCCAGACTCCGGATTGAGCGACGGCAAAGCGTTCGGGTCAATTTCCGGCATAGATAAATTTCCCTGCGGCTGGGAACCGGCGGCGTTATCGCTGGAATATACTGGAACCGTCAGGGACTGATCCGCGCCGTAAGCCGGATTCTCTTGCCCAGTTCCATTCGCCCTGTGGGGAGAATTATAGTATTGCTGTTCTTCTTCCGTAACGTGACGCCAACGCATTGGCTCGGAGTCTGTTCCAGCGCCTGGCGCTCCGTACGAAGGATTGTTGTATGACGGATTGACTCCAGACGCGACTCGGGGAGAGTTGGAATACTGATTGGAATACTGTCGAGGCAGCGGATGATTGGGAACGCTTAACGAGGGATCAACTCCAGCGGTCGTTCTGGGGTATTGGTTTGGATACTGACCTGGATACTGGTTAGGATACTGCGGCGCTGCGCCCGGCGCAGGATAACCCGGCGTATCCAATGCCGAAGCGACTCCTCTCGCCGCTCGCGGAGAAGAATTGGGGTATCGAGGCGGATACTGTCCCGGATACTGCGGCGCCGCGCCCGGCGCGGGATAATCAGGCGTTTCCAACGCGGAAGCGACTCCCCTTGCCGCTCGGCGGGAAGAGTTTGGGTATTGCGGCGCTATAGCAGACGCTGGAGCGGGCGAACCGAACGCCGGCGCGCTCAAAGCAGACGCAACGCCAGCTGAAGTCGGATCGACTGACGAGTTGGCGTATTGCTGTTCTTCCTCTGTAACGCGGCGCCAGCGCAGCGGAGTTTCGCTTTGAGCCGTCTGCTGAGTTCCATCCAGTAAACTGGCGCTTGAAGAAGCGTTCTCGCCAGCGTACGATTGATACCATCCGCTTTGACTTGCGTCCTGAGCATACGCATTGGAATAAAGCGGACTGTTATTGGCAAGCATTTGAGTACTGCACGTATTGCACGGGGTGCATGTGTTGCACGCATTGCTGACGCCGCAGGTATTATAACGGCAATTCGTCTGCGGCGACGCCAAACGCGTCGTCCCGACAAGCGTTTGATATCGCGAGGAATGAGCGGTTTTGTATCCGCAATTCTGACAGCCAACAGTAAGACTGATAACAAGCGCAGCTGCGCTCAGTACGATGTATTTGTTCATTTTGAATTCCTTATATTTGGAGTATTTTTGATTATATACCAAATATCAGGAATCTTGTCCAGAGTAGTTTTTTAATTCTCGCTCGTCTTGCCCTTGACGTTTTTCTTCGCTCGCAGTTTTTGCAGCGTCGCGAAAGAGCGGCGGCCGCCGAACGGGGCGTCGAATTCGTCTTCCAGTTCGCCAAAGAGAACTTCCAAGATGTCTTCCAGCGTAATCAGCCCAAGCGTTTCTCCCCCTTCGCCGTTCTTGTTGACGTCTCCGGATGTAACAATCGCCATGTGAGCGTGCTGGTTGACAAACAGTTTGAGAACGTCCGACAGTTCCGCCTGCGGCTCGATAAAATGAATCTTTCTCATAACGCCGCGGACGTTGGGCGCTTTCGGGTTGACGGACGACCAGGCTATCAGTTCTTTGAAATTGACGTAGCCCAAGATGTTGTTGACATCCTGACCTTCTACGACGGGGAATCGGGTGTGTGGGTCAGCGTGAATGACGTCAATCGCCTCCGCAAGGGTCATATCGGTGGAAATGAACTTGATTTGCGTTTCCGGAATCATGACCTCAAAGGCGTACTGTTCCTGCAGCGCAGCCGTCTGACGGAAAATGCGCTCCTGATGGACGTCGAGTTGTTTTCTCAGCCGGGCAATTCCCGCCAGGGCGGAAATCTCGTCGGTCGGGGACGTCGGCGCGGATTGCGATTCCCGTTCAAACGGACGGTTGAGAAATCGCACGACTCGCATAAACGGCATCGCCGTCCAGACCATAAACTGCATCGGACGAGTCATAATGCTGGCAACGGCGACGTTGTAACGAACCCCCAGCGTCTTGGGCAGAATCTCGGTAAACTGCAGCATCACCCACGTAAAGACCACCGAAAACACCGTCAGCGGGATGTTATGAAACAGCAGCTGAAATTGCGCGCCGGCGATCGTCGCCCCAATGGTATGGGCGGACGTATTGAGCAGCAAGATCGCGGAAATCGGGTCGCGAATGTTCTGTTTGAAATTGCGCC
>JAZMZV010000092.1:0-34361 GCA_045586185.1 Thermoguttaceae bacterium
AGGTTTGCCAAAGAGCAAAACCTTCTTATCTATCACCAACTTCGCAACCTATTGTATCAGATTTTATCCAACTGAAAAGGAGGGGGGGGGAACAAAAGTTAATAGCATGAATCCGGGAGTAGGGAGTAGGCGGCGAGGCAGTAGACAGTAGTATTAAGTTTTTAGTGGTTAGTGGTTAGTACGCAAGCGCGCATCAAACTTACCACTTACTATACTTACTATTCCCTTATTTAAATTGATTTATCTATTTACCAAACGCTGAATAAAATGGGTAATTGATACAGGTTTGCTAATATCATTTTTACAAGTTGGAGCTCTTTCTCAAAAGAAATCATAAAAAAAAGGGGAAAATCCCCTTTGACATCTCTTGTAAAGACATCAACTTTTATTAAAATAGTAAATAGTTTCGAAGAATAAGTTTTAAATGCGTAATGCGTAATAAACGTATCGCCATAATAATTACGAATTAAACGAAATGCCTTTTGAAGTTGAACAAAAATTCCAGTTTGAATCCGAAAAAGAATTTCTGGATTTTTCACGCTCCAGCGTTGCCATGCTTCAAGAACAGCGCTGTGGAACGGAATTAGGCATTGTGAAAGAAACAGACGTTTATTACAATCATCCGTCTCGCGATTTCGTTCAGACGGACGAGGCGCTGAGAATTCGTTATCGAGTCATTGACGGGAAAAGTCAGCTTCGCATTACGTATAAAGGACCCAAATTGGACGTCCTTACCAAAACGCGAAAAGAGTTGGAACTCCCCCTCGCCGTCGATTCCGAACAGGATTGTTCCGAACTGAAGTGCAAATGGGATTTGCTTCTTCAATCGCTGGGTTTTACACCTGTTGGTTCAGTACACAAAATTCGACGTAAAATTCGATTCGTTTGGGACGACGCTCAAGCGGAATTATCCCTGGATCGTCTTCCAGCCATCAATGGATATTTTGCGGAAGTCGAGTTAATTGCTCAAACAGAGTCCGACCTGGACGCTGCCAGAGCAAAACTTTTCCAGATTGCCGATTCGTTAAAACTTGTAAATATCGTTAAAAAGAGTTACCTCAATTTAACTCTTGAGCACAGTATTTCCAATTTCGAAAGCAACCATTTTTAGTATAAAAACGTAAATAAAATATCCGGAACCTTAAACATACTCGTCAAATTCCATTTTGAGATTGACTGTTCCCCTGACATTCAAATATTAGTCCCAGCTGTTAAAAGAATATGGAAAACAAAGAAAACGCCAATTCCGAAAATGAATACGTGGAAGCTGACTATACCGAGTTTATCGCAGCTCCGCATACAGAAATTCTGGTTGAATCAAAACCAGTTCGGAAAGTTCTTTATTACGCTTTATATACCATTTTGGGACTTATTACTCTAGGAGTGTTTATCTACGTTTTTCAGGGAATTCACAAAGAAATCCTTCAGCAGAACAGACCAGAACCTCTTGTCAGCCATAAAAAACAGCTTATCGAACAGGAGGAGGAATCGTCGTCCGCGCTTCAAAATGAAAAAGTCAATACGGAAGACAAATCTTCCCATCGGCTTATCGGTCATAAAAAGCTGGTAAACGCTCTTGCTTTCTCTCCAGACGGGAAATACATGATTTCCGGAGAAGGCGACATCCACTATGACGGCGCCGCTGACGATTCCAATCCGCTTCAAACCGAAACGCAATACCTAAAAAAGTCTGTTTATTACTTGTTTGTCTGGAATTATAAACTCAGCAAGCCAGAACGAATGTTGGACGAGCATCGCAGTCCGATCAGCGCGGTAACTTTTTCTACTGACGGACTTCGCGCGGCGTCGGCGGACATTGCCGGTAATTTTGTCATCTGGGACGCCAACTCGTGGACGGTTATCGACAAATTCACTCCGGAAAACCGTTCAAACAAAGGCATGGAGAAAGTTCTCAGCATCAACAGTTTGGCGTTTTCTCCTGATGGATCCATACTGGCGGCTGGCGGCTCGGTTCAACCACATCAAAATTCGGTTGGCGAAAAGAATTCGGTGCATCGAAAAGGCTGCGTCATTCTTTGGGACATGAATCTTCATCAAGAAGTTTTACAAAACAATTCCGACGTTACTATACAACCCAAATATGATTTTACAACGGATGTAGACTGCGTCTTCAGTTTGGCGTACACCAATTTGGGAAAACATCTTATCGTTGGAGCCTCTGGCGCAAACTCCGGGATTTACATTTTAGAGCGCAGCGGAAACATTTCCCTTGCTCTTGACATGACCACCAAACGCAGTTCCCTTTCTGCCGACGGCGCTCAGTATTCCAGCGGGCACAACTCCCCGCCAAGCGCATACTTAAAAGCAGCTCTGCGATTCGACAACAGACGAATTGCCGCTGGCGACAATTACGGGCGAATTTCTCTCTGGGAATTTCAGGGAGAGCTTTCCGGACCTGATCGCATTCAGGCAATGGACTTTTCTAGCCCCCATGACCGTTTAGACAAAAACATTCGCGACATCAAATATTCTTTTGACGGCAAATACCTTGTTACTTGCGGAGAAGAAATTGCCGTCTGGAACGGGGAATCCGACTCTTTGCAGTTAATCGGATATCTATCGCCCCAGGTTGAAGCCATTTATCAGGCAAGGTTATATTACGGGCACAGCATTGCATTTACTCCTGACGGCGAAAGCGTTGCCGTTGCCTGCTCCGACAAAATCATTCGAATCTGGGATTTCAAGCAGTTCTCTACCATGCTTCGTCGCATCACGCCGGTTGAAAGAGCTGAAAAGGGCAAGACTTTCAATACCAGGTTTGACGCTCAAACCATTGAAACGCCTGCAGAGCTTGATTTCAGAACCCCGAAGAAAAAGAACTCCCTGTGATGAGAAAAGAGAAAGCAGTTTTGTTGAGCGCTTTGCGAAGCGTTCAACTCCTCGCTTATAACTGACAACCACTCGCCGTTCTCGATTCGTCTCCATCATTTAACTATGACTCCTACTTCAATACAAGATTATAATACAGTATCCCAACTGGCTCCTGGGGAAGCAGCCGACGTTGTTGGGGCGACGCTGCCGGACAAGATTCTGGAACGCTTGGCTGGAATGGGATTAAACATGGGCGCTCGTTGTACGCTGATCCAGGGAGATCGGTGGAATCCATATATTATTGCAGTCGACGAAACGCGCATAGCCCTCGGTCGAGATCTGGCTGACAAGATTTACGTTAAAAAAGCGGTTAGCGGTTAGCGGTAAAAACACAAAGCGTTTCACAAACCTTTCTCGCAACTCGCAACTCGTAACTCGCAACTCGTAACTCGCAACTTTTATAATATGCATATTCATTCAGACCTGTTGATCGCCCTGGCGGGGCAGCCCAATTCCGGGAAATCGTCTTTGTTTGAGGCGTTGACAGGGGTTCATCAGGACATCGGCAACCACGCGGGCATAACCGTCGAGAAAAAGTCCGCCCATTATCACGATGGGGAACGGCGAATTGAAGTCGTTGACCTGCCGGGAATGTACAGTCTCAACTCGACGTCCCCGGAAGAGCGCGTCGCTCGAGACTTTATTCTTCTGGAACGTCCGGAGGCGATTGTCGTTGTCGTAGACGCTTCCAATCTCCGGCGGCACATGTCGCTTCTGCTCCAGATTCTGGAAATGCAGCACCCGACAATCGTCTGCCTGAACATGATCGACGTCGCCCAGCGGCGCGGGATTGTCATCGACGTGGAAAAGCTCTCAAAGATTTTGGGCGTTCCCGTCATTCAAACGGTCAACTCTACACATCAGGGGATTGAAGACGTCAAAGCCGCCATTCGCGACATTGCTACCCAATGCAATCACGAGTCCACCGGCTGGAAAATGGACTACGACCCCCATTTGGAGTTCTGGATTGGCGAGCTGGCGGCGGAACTGAGTCAGCGTCCGCACCTGATGGAAGACTTCTATCCGCGGTGGCTGGCGATCAAACTGATGGAAAAAGACCGCTATGCACGCCGTATCATTCAGCATCACACGCACGACGACCGCTGGGAAGAAATACTCAATTTCTACGAGCATTTAATAAACATTTACGAAAAAGAGCACGGTCAGTCGCCGCTGCAGTCGATGGTATGTTCACGCTGGCAGAAAGCGGCGGAAATTGACCGTCTTTGCGTAACGCATTTGAAAAAGCCGGGATCGGCGAAGTCCGATAAAATCGACCGCATCGCCTGTCATCCGTGGGGCGGGCTGGCTGTCGCAGCGTTGATTCTGCTTGTTACATTTGAACTGACGTTTCATCTTGCCGACGGCTGGAACTGGATTCCTCTCGGCAGCGAATGGACAACGCCTGTCGGCGCGATGGAATATTTTACTCAGGACTATCTCCCTCACGCCTTGGCGAATTTGTTTCATCCCGGCGCGGGCGACGAAAGCCTCGAAGCGTTCAAAAATACAACCCTCGGTTCTTTGTGCCTGGACGGCGTCCTGGCGGGCGTCGGCGCTGTGCTGGTGTTTCTGCCCGTCATTTTTACGATGTTTACGTTCCTGGCGATTCTGGAACTGAGCGGATACATTTCTCGCGTCAGCCTTGTCATGGACAAAATTCTTCGCCGATTCGGCATGTGCGGACAGAGCATGCTCCCGCTGGTTTTATCGGGCGGGATTATCGGCGGCTGCGCCGTCCCGGCGGTGTACGCCACCAGAACGATGGACAATTTCCGACAGCGGCTCATTACAATGCTTGTCGCGCCGTTTATGAGCTGCGGGGGCAAAGTCCCGGTTTTCGTTCTGCTCACCGGCGCGTTTTTCTCTGCGTATCAAGGGATTGTTTTTGGTCTGCTGATTTTCAGTACATGGATTTTCGCTCTGCTGGCGTCGTGGATTCTCAGTCGGTTTGTTCTTCGCGGAGAAGAATTGCCGCTGCTGCTGGAACTACCGCCGTATCAGATTCCAACGTTTCGCGGCGTGATGAAAAAAGCGCTGGCTCAGTCGTGGGATTTTCTCGCCAAAGCCGGCACGATTATTCTGGCGGCAAACGTCATTCTTTGGGCGGCGATGTACTATCCCGCCGTCGATAAACAAACGGCTCAAGAGCAAAATCTCTCCGACCTGGAAGCGTCGTACGCCGGACAGATTGGCGGCGCGCTGACGCCTGTTTCACAACTGGCGGGATTCGACGCCAAAGACAACGTCGCGCTTATTGGCGGCGTGGCGGCAAAGGAGATTATTATCAGTTCTTTGGCAACGGCTCATCAAATGGAGATGGACGACAATATCGACGATTCCAGTACAAACGCCGTTGAGAATTCCGAATCGGACAGCCAGCAGTCCGCGCTGATCCGATGTTTGAAAAACGACCCGAACTGGTCGGCGGCAAAGACGCTGGCGTTTCTGCTGTTTGTCATGCTCTACTCGCCCTGCGCCGCGACGCTGGCGGTGATGTGGCGGGAAACCGGAACAATCAAATGGCCCGTTTTCTCGTTCCTGTTTAATACAACGGCTGCGTTTACCGTTGCCGTTCTGGTTTACCAGATTGGAAGGTTATTCATGGGGAGTTAGCAATACACAAGGTTTCTGGGGAGGGCTTCCTGGGGAGCGGACTTTGTCCGCGACTAAGGCGGGTAATACCCGCCCCCCGTAAGTAATAATCTTCGCACCCCCCTTGACGAAAGGCAGGATTTCCTTATAATGCATACAATTATTGATTCGCAGCGCGAACAATATGGTGGAAGTAGCTCAGCTGGATAGAGCGTCGGATTGTGGTTCCGAATGTCGGGAGTTCGAATCTCCTCTTCCACCCTTTTTTATTTCTTGAAGAAAAAACGCTCATTTGATAAGTGTGTACCTTTCGTTGCCAGGCGACGCTTTCATTCTCGCAACTCGCCACTCGTAACTCGCAACTTTATTCTATTTTCTGTCCAGCAGCGTCAAAACGACAATAATCGAGACGACAACTCCGGCGCAAGCCAACGCTGACTTAACGTCTGTACCAGGAAGAATTAACGCGATGGCAGCGCAGGCGGCGGTCAGCAGATGAATTGTCATCACCGCGGCGGGACGGCTCAGCCCCATGCGAACCAATCGATGGGACAGATGGTTCGCGTCGCCGACAAACGGGCTTTTTCCCTGAGCGATTCGTCGCAGAATAACGGAAACCATGTCGTACAGCGGAATTGCAAAGATGAACAGCGGCGCCAGGACGGCTTGACAGGGCGCGTCCTGCCCAACGTAGACAGCGGAAATCGCGCCGGTTGCCAGCAAATAGCCCAGCGTATAGGAGCCGCAGTCGCCCATGAACAGTTTGGCGGGCGGGCGGTTATGAACCAGAAATCCGCAGGCAGCGCCTGTCAGGACGAGGAAAAATCCGCCGACAAACCATTGGACGTCTCCGCCAGGTTCCGGCTGCGTGAGAACGAATCCCGCCAAGAACGCGGCGCAAATGGCGGCGCATCCGCCGGAAAGACCGTCCATGTTGTCGAGCATGTTGAAGCTGTTAATCAGCCCGACAATCCAGAAAACGCTTATTACCCACGACAACGCTATCATGACGGGGGAATCGCCCAAAAAGAGCGTAATTCGCCAGCCCGCGGCAACGGTTGCAATGGCAACGGAGAACTCAACCAGCAGACGGAATCGCCAGTTGAGGTTTTTCGCGTCGTCCCACAGCCCCAGACCGACCAGAATCCCGCACATCGTCAATAAAAACAGAGGCTTTCCCGCGGAAGAGGCGATTCCCGCCGCGTGAACGGTCAGAAGCTCAGCGAGATTTGAGGGCAAAAAGTTCTTAACGCCGTCAACGCAACAGGCCGCAGCCAAAGCCGTCAGGACAGTTATGAGAACGGCAAAATAAATCGCCAGCCCTCCGCCCAAAGGCGTCGGGGTTTTATGCGTCTTATGGTTCTGCTCGGATAACGCCGATTCGTCCGGCGCGTCGATCAAACCAAAACGCCGAGCCGCATACCGGACGGCATAGCACAGCGCCCAGCTCAAAATAAACGACGGCAGGAGACAAAGGAGGGGGAACACAGGCAGTAGGCTGGCGAGCCGGGGTGCGTAAGCCCCCGGTTCAGGGAGTAGGGAGTAGGGAATAGGGAGTAGGGAGTAGTAGCGCGATACGATTCCTTAAGAACCGCGTAGCGGTTCAATATTAGGAGGGGGTAGTCTTTAAATTCGCCGCAGGAGAATTACTATTCCCTATTCCCCATTCCCTATTCCCTTTATTATACTCAAACTTTGCGATAATAACACCGGGGGCGGGGAAAATTGCTATTGAACTAAAAGCGCTTTTCCTGTATGATATTTATAGAATACTATATTATATAATTCCGTTTTTCTGGCAAAATTAATATGTCAGATTGAGAATTTTGTAGAAAATAATGCCTTTAGGCGCTTTGTTGGGAACGGTTTTATATTTCAAACCGACAAAGTAAATATAATATATTAATTTCCTGATATTCAATAATCGGAACGGGAACCCAATATGAGTATGGAATCTTCGCTCGATCCGCAGTTGATTGAGCAAACGAAAAAGCAGATTCGCGAACTGGTAACAGAGATTACGCAGCTGTCTCGGTCGGACGTTGCTCCGGCGGAGTTCTACAGCGGATTTCTGACTCGCGTAATAACGGCGTTAGCAGCGAACGGCGGGGCGATTTGGACTCTGGCTGAGGGCTCGCGTTTGACGCTGCAAAGTCAGGTTAATCTACAGGAAACGAATCTTCGCGAAGACGAAAAAGCGCTCAAACAGCATACCAAACTTCTCCAGAGGATTTTGGAATCCAAAGAGGGCGAACTGGTTATGCCGAACTCGTCAACCGTCGACATCGCCGAAGGCGAAGCGGGCAACCCGACGCCGTTTCTGCTCGTTTTGGGACCGCTGGCGACAGATTTGGAAACGGTCGGCGTTGTCGAAATCTTTCAGCGTCCGGACACGCCGGCGCATACTCAAAAAGGCTATCTGCGCTTTGTTACGCAGATGTGCGAGATTGCAGTTGAATACGTCAAAAACAAGCAGCTGCGCTCGTTTTCGGATCGTCAGCTGTTGTGGAATCAGCTTGAAGAATTTACCCGCCTGATTCACACAAGTTTGGATCCCAAACAGACGGCATACACAATCGCCAACGAAGGGCGTCGTCTGATTGAATGCGACCGTTTAGGCGTGGCGATTCAGTACGGAAAACGCTCTAAAATTGTGGCGATCAGCGGTCAGGACATTCTCGACAACCGCAGCAACACGGTTCGGCTTCTCAACAAGCTGGCAACGGCTGTTACAGCTGTCGAAGAGCCGATGTGGTACATGGGCGACACGACCAATTTCGCGCCGCAGGTGGAAGACGCTCTTCAGGAATACGTCGACGAATCCCATTCTAAAATGGTGGCGGTTCTGCCGTTGATGAAAAACATTCCGGAAGACGAAATTCCGGACGATCCCAAACTTCGGGAAAAGCCGCCGGCTCCGATTGGGGCGTTGATTGTCGAACTGATTGAAAACAGTCGTCCAACAGAGCAAATGCGCCAGCGAACGGACGTTGTCGTCAAGCACGCCGTTGAAGCGATGGGCAACTCGTTGGAGCATGAGCGTCTGTTTCTCATGCCGTTATGGCGGTTTATCGGGAACATGTCGTGGGTGGTCAAGGCGCGAACGCTGCCGAAAACGATTCTGGTTCTCATCGCTATTATAGCGGCGATTATTGCCGTCTGCGTTATTCCCGCTGACTTCGATATTGAAGCGACTGGAACGCTCGAACCGGTTGACCGCCGCGAAGTCTACGCAGAAATTGACGGCGAAATTGACCAGGTTTACGTTCAGCATGGAGAGAAGGTCGTTGGACCGACTCAGCAAAAAGATGCGTCCGGCAAAGTTACCGTTGTTCCCGGCACGCGCTTGGCAAAAATGAGAAATATCAATCTTCAAATCTCCCAGGTCGAATCCCGCGGAAAAATCGAGGCGATTTTACAAAACATTCAGTCCAAACAAAGAACGTTGCAGGAAGAACGCGCTCTGACTGTTTCCGATAAAAACCGCATTCAGGGAGAAATCCTGGAACTGAAAAAAGAACTGCTCAGTCAGCAAACGCAGCTGCGACATCAAATGGAAATGCTTCGCGATTTGGACGTCTGCGCTGTTTGTGACGGCGTCATTACAACGTGGGACGTTCAGCGAAACCTCGTGGGGCGTCCGGTTCAGCGCGGGCAGATTCTTATGTCGATTGCCCAGCCTGACGGCGAATGGCAGCTGTCGCTCGACATGCCGGAAAGAAGAATCGGGCAGATTGTCAAGGCGCAGCAGCTTTTGGCAAAGGATTCGCCCGACGCCAAGGGTTTGCCGGTAAAATACATTCTCGCGTCCAACCCCAGCGTCCAGCTGAAAGGAACGCTGGACGAAGTTCATCTGACGGCGGAAGTCAGAGGGCAGGAAGGCGCGACGATCAATATGAAAGTCAAAATTAACAAAGAGGATATTGAAAATCCGAATATTGGCGCAACCGTAACCGCCAACGTTTACTGCGGACGCCGTCCGATTGGCTACGTTTGGCTGCATGACGCGATTGCGTTCTTCTATTCCAAGATTTGGTTTAGATGGTTTTAATCAGTTATTAATTTCCAACTTTTAAAAGACAATGCTCAATACGATAACTTTTATCCTGGTTTTGTTTGGACAGGTTTCAGCAGACATTCCAGCTCCGCCGGAAGACATTCCAGCTCCGCCGGAAATTGACGAAGCGATTCCTGACAACGCCGCCGTCCCGTCTGAACCGGCTGTTCCAGACGAGGTTCCTGAAACGCCAACGCTTGACGATTCTGTTACGCCTCCCGTTCCAGACGCGCCTGATTTGGAGTCTCCCGACGACGTTTCTGTTTTGGAATCGACGCCTGAAATCGAGACGGTTCAGGAAGATGCAGCTCCAGAAGCTCAACCTCAAAAGTTATATTATAAAAAACGACGAATCATCCCTCCGCCTCAGCTTCCTCCGCCACCCAGCGAAGCAATTGCGGAGGTTAACGACCCGTTGTTGGTCAATCCATCCGCTCTGGACGCTCCAACGTCTAACCCCTATGAAGCGGCGGATTACAATTCATCGTACGATTTGCCAGACACAAATAATGACCGCGCCTTGCAGAATCCGACTCCGTACGACAACGTGGATGACAGCGACCTGTACGACGCTCAGCTGGAGCCCAATCAAGGAAAGGGACATATCATGCCCATCGATCAGGCTGAAGTTCCCGCTCAGGAACAGGGCGTTTTGACAAAGTTCTTTATTCGCGAAGGTTATGAAGTCAAGAAAGACGACCCCTTGGCGCAAATCGACGACGAACAGGCGAAGATGTCGGTTCAGGTTCAGCAAGCCAAGCTAAACGCGGCAGAACGTGAAGCCAGCAACGACGTCAATATTCGATACGCCAAAGCGGCTAAAAACGTAGCGGAAGCGGAACTAAAGTCTGCAAAAGAGACAATCGCCCGCGTTCCCGGCGCCGTTCCCGCAACGGAAATCCGAAAGCTGGAACTGTCGGTCGTTCAGGCGACGCTCCAAATTGAGCAGTCGACAAACCAGTTTGAAATTTCCAAGTATCAGGTGGACGTCTCCAAGGCGGAACTTGACGCGTCAAAGCTGGGGGTTTCGCGCCGCGTTGTCAAATCGCCTATCAGCGGTATTATCGTTGAAAAGTACCGCAATGAGGGCGAATGGGTCAAACCCGGCGACCCGATTGTCAAAGTCGTTTATTTTGAAAAACTCCGCGTCAAGACAACTTTTGACATCAATCGCATTCCTTTACAGCGCGTGCTGAAGCATAACGCCAAAATTACCGTCGTTCAGAAACCGGGCATGACCTTCAATGGAAGAGTCGTTTTTGCCAACCCGGTTGTACAGTCCGGCGGCGCGTACGAAGTCTGGATTGACGTAGACAACGTTGTGGAAAAAGACGGCTTCTGGGCGCTTCAGCCTGGTATGAACGCTATTGTAACTATTGAGTAACGAGTTGCGAGTTGCGAGTTGCGAGAAAAATTATTTGAGGCTCTTTGCATCAATTACTAATTACTAATCACTAATTACTAATTCCCCAATGGTATCCTTAACAGACAGTCTCGTATCGGCCAGTTCGCGAATCCTGACGCTCAAAAAGCGTCCGGATCTTTCGGCGCGCCGTCAGCGTTACCTGGGGAAGAACTATTGGATTGTCAAAGACCCGGTTGGGCTGAAGTATTACCGATTCCAGGAAGAGGAATACGCCATCCTCAACATGCTCGACGGGACGGTTAGTCTGGACGATATCAAACATCAGTTTGAAGCGGAGTTTCCGCCGCAAAAAATCAAGCTGGAAGAGTTGCAGTCGTTTTTGGGACAGCTCCACCAAAGCGGCTTGATTCTAACCAGCGTCAACGGTCAGGGGCGTCAGCTGTTCAAACGGAGCAAAGAACGCCGAAGAAGAGAGCTGCTTCAGGCGTCGACCAACATTCTGGCTATCAAATTCAAGGGCGTCGACCCGGAACGGTTTTTCAACTGGCTGTATCCGAAGGTTTCGTGGCTGTTTCATCCGATCACGGTTACGTTTTGCGTTTTTCTGATGATTGCGGCGCTGTCGCTGATTATGGTTCAGTTTGACGTGTTCCGCTCGCGTCTGCCTGGCTTTTATCAGTTCTTTACGCCGACCAACGGTTTGCTTTTGGCGGCGGTTTTAGGCTGTACAAAAATCCTTCATGAATTCGGGCACGGCTTAACGTGCAAGCATTTCGGCGGGGAATGTCACGAATTGGGCGTGATGATTCTGGTATTAACGCCGTGTCTGTTCTGCAACGTCTCCGACTCGTGGATGCTGCCCAACAAGTGGAAACGGGCGGCAATCGGCTTTGCCGGCATTTACGTAGAAGTCCTGCTTGCCGCCATCGCGACGTTTATCTGGTGGTTTACCAACCCGGGGCTGCTGAACAATATTTGCCTCAACATCATGTTCATTTCGTCGGTCAGCACGATTTTGTTCAACGCCAACCCGCTGCTGCGGTACGACGGCTACTACGTTCTGTCTGACATCATGGAAATCCCGAACATGCGTCAGAAGGCGACGTCAATTACAAGCCGAAAAATGGGCGAATGGTTTCTCGGTCTGGAATACCCGGACGACCCGTTCCTGCCGCAGAAAAACCAGTTGTTTTTTACAATCTTTACCATCGCGTCGGTTATCTATCGATGGGTGGTTATGTGTTCGATTATGTTCTTCTTGTGGCGATTGCTGGACTACTACGGTCTTCAGATTATCGCCAAGTTCATGATAATCATGTCGTTGTGGGGGCTTGTCGGGATGCCCTTGTGGAAGTTGGGAAAGTTTTTTTATATCCCTGGAAGGCTGGACAAAGTGAAGAAGAGTCATTTTATACCGTCGATTATCGGGCTTGTTTTGCTGGCGTGCTTTTTGCTTTTCGTTCCGCTGCCGTACCGCGTTTTTGTCCCGATGGAGCTGCGATTGTCGAATCCGAACGTGATTTCTGTTACAATTGACGGAACGCTCAAATCGGTTAACGTCAAACCCGGGCAGAAAGTCAAAAAGGGAGACGTTATCGCGACGCTGGAAAATATCGACAAAGACATGCAGCTTGACAACCTGAAATTCAAGATGGCAAGTCTGGAAACGCGTCTTGCCAACTTGCGGGAACAGTCTGTTACAAACTCCGCCGCCTATAAGGAAATTCCCGCGGTGCAGGAATCGCTCAACGCGGTTAAAAAGCAGTATCAGGACATGGCGCGATACAAAACCGGGCTGATTCTTCGAGCCGGCATTGACGGGGAAGTCGTCCCGACAGACTATAAAACCAAGCGCGCTGAAGTCATGGGAATTCTGCCAGACTGGAGCGGGTCGTTGTTTGAACCGACTGCGATTGGCGCGTATATGAACCCCAAGGAAGTCAAGGAATTCTGTTACGTCGGCGACCTCGACAAGCTCGAAGCGCTGCTGGTCATTTCCCTTTCAGAACGCGACTTTGTCGAAGTGGGGCAGAAGGTCGTTATCAACCTCAACGAACTGCCGTTTAAGAAAATCGAAGGGAAAATCGAGTCCATTTCCCGAGACCCGATTGAATTCGCGCCCAAACGGCTGTCGAACAAATCCGGGGGAGAAATCGCGACGGAAACCGATCAGGCGACCGGTCTGGAAAAGCCGCAGGAAAAATGTTACGAAGCCCGCGTTCTGGTTGACAATTCCGAACGCCTCATGCGCCCCGGCTTAACCGGTCAGGCGAAAATCTACGTTACGCCCCAAACTTGCGGACAGCGTCTCTGGCGTCTGATCATGGAAGTTTTCAACTTCAAACTGTAATCAACAACGCAGATTTCTGTAAATTCTAAAAGATGCGCCAGCGGTTCAATGCATTCGACCGCTGCGCGCCGCTTGCGTAATTGCAATTCTCCGCTATTTTCCCACGCAGAAGCGGCCGAAGATGCCTTCCAGAATGTCGTCCGTGCAGACTTCCCCGACGATTTCTCCCAGGGCGTTGAGCGTCAGCCGAAGGTTCTCGGCTATCAACTCTTCCGGGACAAAACCGGACTTGTCGCGGCATAAATCCAACGCGGCTGTAAGAAACGCTTCTGCCCGCTGAGCCAGTTCCCGGCACCGCTGAGACGTCGACGCCAGAATTTCCGTCTGTCCGGACGACCGTCCAGCGACAAGATGAACAATCGCCTGACGCAGTTCTTCTATTCCGTCGCCCGTTACGGCGGAACAGAACAGTTCTCCATCGGGGTTGTCGGATACCGCAGACGCTTTGTCCGACTTCGTTCTGACAATCAAATCGACGTCGTCGTCCGTTTGCGGCTGCTGGTCAACCGGGACGCACAAGACGAGAATATCCGCCGAGTCTTTCTGCTCGTTTGACAGTTCCTGCGCCTGAGCGGCAATAGACGATTCCTCCGTGTCAACAGTCTCTCGTTCGGGAGAGTCGGTTCCCGATTGGAGTTGCGAGTTGCGAGTTGCGAGTTGCGAGAAGGCAGAAAGCGACCAACGGGAGCGATTTTCGTCAACCGCGCGGTAGCGCGAACTGGGAGCGGCGCCTCGCCGCCCGGCGGTATCGACGATTTCCAGCGGGACGCCGTCCCAGACGACTCGCGCTGTTACATAATCCCGCGTCGAGCCGGGGGTGTGCGAGACGATCGCCGCCTGACGTTCGGTCAGCGCGTTGAGCAGACTGCTTTTGCCAGCGTTCGGCTCGCCGATCAAAACAACCCGGTTGGAGACGACTGCGGAGACGTCCTTCTGTAATCGGCGGCGGACGTCCTGAACCTTGTCCAGAGCGGAGGAAATCGCGCTTTGAAGCTGTTCTGTCGTCAAATACGACAGGTCTTCTTCTGCGTAATCGAACCCGGCTTCCAGATAAACCAGAACGTCAAGCAGTTCGTTTCGAACGGACTTCAGCTTGGACGAAAACCCGCCAGCCAGCTGTCGGGCGGCAGTTTTGAACGCGGCTTCGTCGGACGCCTCGATCAGCCCTAAAACCGCTTCCGCCTGCGTCAAGTCAAGAGAGCCGGAGAGGAACGCGCGAAAGGTAAACTCGCCGCCCTGCGCCGCTCGCGCCCCGGATTCGATTAATCGGTCGACAATCCTGTTCAATAGCGGCAGAGAGCCAATAGTGTGGATTTCCGCGCTCAGTTCCCCGGTATACGAATGTCCCTCTTGCCAAAGATAGACGCTTGCTGGAAGCGGAGACGCGTCAGCGTCCAGCGTCAGCGGCGCTTCTAATCGAGTCGCCCGGTCGGGCTTGTCAAGCGACAGTCCAAAGCAGTCGGAAAGAATATCAATCGTCTGCGCTCCCGACAGACGTACAATCCCCAGCGCCGCACCCGTCAAGGGCGACGAAATCGCAACAATCGTATCGTCAGTTTGAGTGAATTTCATAGTTGCGAGAAATGGAAGGCGGTAATGGAGCGAACAACGTGAGCGGAATTACGCATTCGCCGTAAGGCGAACCCACTTCTTTTAAAGCGTAACTGCGTTCGCTGCGCTCACTTCGTTACCGCCTTTCATTAATTTCTCAATATTCCTTCCAGGACTTAATCTGAATCGGCGCGTCGGCGAGCCGTCGGCAGACGGCTTGTAAAAACGCGGTTGAAAGCCGGACGTTTGTCAGCAGCGGGACGTTGTAGTCGATCGCGGCGCGGCGGATGTCGTAGTCGGCGCTCAGTTCCGTTGACGACAGGTTTTTGGGAATGTTGACAACCAGGTCGACTTCTCCGTTGCGAATCAAATCCAAAGCGTTGATAAGCATGGACGAATCCGGATTGGGCACGGCGTCTGAGCGGTTGGTCAGTTCGTCGGGCCAGCCAACGGCGATAGCGGGGACTTCGTGTTCCAGCAAATACGCCGTTGTGCCTCGCGTGCCGTAGAGCGTAAATCCGTTTTTAATCAGCTGTCGGCAAATCGGGAGCAGTTCCGCTTTCGCCTTCGACGGCCCGGAAGAAAGCAGAATCTTTTTCTTGGTCGGGATTCGGTATCCGGTTGCCAGCATGGACTTCAAAATCGCTTCGTAGAAATCTTCGCCCAGACAGCCGACTTCTCCGGTTGACGCCATCTCGACGCCCAAAACCGGGTCGGCTTTCGCCAGACGGGAGAAGCTGAACTGCGGCGCTTTAATCCCGACGTAGTCGAGGTCGAACGCGTTTCGATTCGGCTTTTCGACGGGAATGCCCAGGATGACTTTCGTCGCCAGTTCGATGAGGTCGATTTTCAGCACCTTGGAAACGAACGGGAACGAGCGGCTGGCGCGGAGGTTGCATTCAATCACTTTGATGTCGTTGTCACGCGCCAAAAGCTGCATATTGAACGGTCCGGAAATATCCAGAGCCTGAGCGACTTTTCGAGCGATCTTTTTGATTCGTCGAATCGTTTCGACATACAGTTTTTGCGGCGGGAAGACGATCGTCGCGTCGCCGGAATGGACGCCGGCAAACTCGACGTGTTCGGAAATGGCGTAGGCGACAATCTCCCCGTTCTGAGCAACCGCGTCGAATTCAATCTCTTTGGCGTCGACAATAAATTCCGAAACGACGACCGGGTGCTTTTGCGACACGTTCGCCGCCAGGGTGAGGAAATGATTCAGTTCCGACTTGTTGGAAACGACGTTCATCGCAGCGCCGGAAAGGACGTAACTGGGGCGAACCATCAGCGGAAATCCGACCTCGTCGGCGAAATCGTAAATCTCGTCCATCGACGTCAGCTCTCGCCAGCGGGGCTGATCCACGCCCATCTTGTCACATAAGGCGGAGAACAGATGTCGGTCTTCGGCGCTGTCGATGGATTCCGGCGTCGTCCCCAAAATCGGGACGGCTTGAGCGTGCAGGCGCATGGCGAGGTTGTTGGGAATCTGCCCGCCCATGGACACGACGACGCCTTTGGGCGCTTCAAATTCCGCAATGTCCAGAACCGCTTCCAGAGAGAGTTCATCGAAGTACAGGCGGTCGCACATGTCGTAGTCGGTCGAAACGGTTTCCGGATTGCAGTTTATCATCACGCCCCGGTATCCTTCCGCCTGAATGGTTTTAATCGCGCCGACGCAGCACCAGTCAAACTCCACCGACGACCCGATTCTGTACGCCCCGGACCCGAGAACGATAACCGAGCGGCGGTCTTTGTGGAATTCGACGTCGTGTTCCGTCGCGTGGTACGTCAAATACAGATAATTCGTTTTGGCGGGAAACTCTGCCGCCAGCGTATCAATCTGCTTGACGTACGGGTTGATTCCGCGTCGTTTGCGTTCCGCCCGGGCTTCGAGCATAGCGTCTTCCGGATCCGTTTGACCGTGCGTTACAAGACGCCCAATCTGGAAATCGGAAAAGCCCTTTTTCTTTGCCGTCAGAAGCAAATTGCTGGGAATGTCCTTGAAATTGTGGTACTCGTCAATCGCCCGATGAACGTTGTAGATGGATTCCAGCTTGTACAAAAACCATTTGTCGATGCTGGTCAGATCGTGAATTTTGTCGACCGAGTACCCTTCATGGAACGCTTTGGCGACAGCAAAAATTCGGCTGTCGGTTGGATGAACGAGCGCGTCGTCGAGATTGTCAAATTTGAGTTCGTGATTGGCGACGAATCCGTGCATGCCTTGCCCGATCATGCGGAGTCCTTTTTGAATCGCCTCTTCAAAACTGCGCCCGATTGCCATGACTTCCCCGACGGATTTCATGGACGAGCCGATCTGTTTGGATACGCCCTTGAACTTCGACAAATCCCAGCGGGGAATTTTCACAACGCAGTAGTCCAACGCTGGTTCGAAGAAGGCGCTTGTGGTTTGTGTAACGCTGTTTTTCAGCTCGTAGAGATTGTATCCCATCGCCAGTTTGGCGGCGACAAACGCCAGCGGATAGCCCGTCGCCTTGCTGGCAAGAGCGGACGACCGCGACAGACGGGCGTTGACCTCAATAACGCGATAGTCCTCGGAATTGGGGTCTAAAGCGTACTGAACGTTGCACTCGCCGATAATCCCAACGTGACGAACGATCTTGATTGCCAGTTCTCGCAGTTTGTGGTATTCCGTATCGGTCAGCGTCTGAGACGGCGCGACGACAATCGACTCGCCGGTGTGGATTCCCAGCGGGTCAAAGTTCTCCATGTTGCAAACGGTGATGCAGTTGTCAAACCGGTCGCGAACGACTTCGTATTCAATTTCCTTCCAGCCGCGAAGGGATTTCTCAACCAGAATCTGGTTGGAAAACGCCAGGGCGTTGGCGGCGTGCAGACGCAGTTCTTCTTCATTGTCACAAAACGCGCTGCCCTGCCCGCCCAGCGTGTATGCAGCGCGGATAATCACCGGATACCCGACTTCTTCCGCCGCCTTGACCGCGTCTTCGATATTCTCGACCGCCTCGGATTTAATCGTATGGACGCCAATCTCCGACAGCTTTTTCACAAACAGATCGCGGTCTTCGGTATTGATAATCGCTTCAACCGGCGTTCCCAAAACCCGAACCCCGTATTTGTCCAGCGTCCCGTTTTTGTACAGCGCCACGCCGCAGTTGAGAGCCGTCTGACCGCCGAAGGAAAGCAGAATCCCGTCCGGCCGTTCCTTTTGAATTACCTGCTCGACGTATTCCGGCGTAACAGGCAAAAAATAAACCGTATCAGCTACGCCCTGCGAAGTCTGTACGGTCGCAATGTTCGGATTGATAAGAACAGTGTGAATGCCCTCTTCCCTCAACGCCTTGAGAGCCTGAGAGCCAGAGTAGTCAAACTCTCCAGCCTCGCCAATCTTCAAAGCTCCAGAACCAAGAAGAAGGACTTTGGAAAGGCTATTAGTTGCGAGTTGCGAGTTGCGAGTTGCGAGTGGGGACATGATATGTAAATTGTATGAAGTTTTAAATCAGGAGTGGACGCATAGCGTCAATTGTTATTTACTAATTGTAAAAATCTATCGAACAGTACGCCGGCGTCGCGGGGACCGCCGCTGGCTTCCGGGTGAAACTGGACGGACGAGAACGGTTTGCTCTTATGGGCAATCCCTTCGCAAGTGCCGTCGTTGAGGTTGATGTAACTCGGTTCCCAGTCGTCGGAAAGACGCAGCGGGTCAACCGCGTAGCCATGGTTCTGCGACGTAATCCAGGTTTGATGAGTTCCCTGAAGAATAACGGGCTGATTGTGCCCGCGATGACCGTAGCGCATTCTGTAGGTTGTCGCGCCGGCGGCTCTGGCTAAGAGCTGGTTGCCCATACAGATTCCGAAAATCGGCTTGTTCAACTCGAACGCCTTTTTAATGTTCTCAACCGTTTCTTCCGCCATTTGCGGGTCGCCGGGACCGTTGGAAATCATCAGACCGTCGTAGTCGATAGTCGTAACATCGAAATTCCACGGAACGCGAATCACCGTCGCGCCGCGCCGCAGCAGACTGCGTAAAATGTTGTTCTTCGCGCCGCAGTCAATTAGCGCTATTCTGATATTTGAGTTGCGAGTTGCGAGTTGCGAGTTGCGAGAAGAATTATTGAGGCTAGTACTAAATTCTGAATTAACTACTGCCTCTTGCCTACTGCCTACTGCCTTATACTCCGTTATTTCCGTACACGAACATTGAGCAATCAAATTGACTTTGCCGGGATCGTAAAACTCGACGTCCTGCGGTTTGCCGGCGGGATCGTCCACGACGATTTTGCCCAGCATCGTGCCGCGTTCGCGAAGCCGCTTTGTCAGCGCGCGGGTGTCGATTCCGGAAATGCCGGGAATGCCCTCGCGTTCCATCCATTGAGACAGGCTTTCCACCGCATTCCAATGGCTGTACTGCTGAGAATATTCGCTGACAACAAGACCTTTAACCCAGATTTGATTTGACTCGAAGAATTTTTGAATGCCGTTTTCTAAAAGATGAGGAGGAACGCCGTAATTACCAACTAACGGCCAGGTCATGGCAAGAATTTGTCCGGCGTAAGAGGGGTCAGTAAGACTTTCAGTGTAACCGGTCATGGCTGTGTTGAAAACAACCTCCCCGGCTGAGGAAACTGCCGCCCCAAAAGACTCGCCCGGAAATACCGCGCCGTCCTCCAGGACCAAACGTGCAGCTGTCATGATGGGATTCTCCCTTTCTTTGTAAGCTGATTGTTTAACCGTACGGCGCAAGGAGCGCTAATCGATAACCCTTGCGCCCAAAATTGTAAAAATTATATTCCTTTGAGTAAACCTGTCAAGGAGCGCCCCCGTGGCGGGGGAGCCAATCCGCGCTGCCGCGCGAATCGTATTTTAATCGCTCCCGTTGGTCGCTTGCATCAACGCGACAACATGCAACCTAAAATCTATTTTTTATTCATTAGTTATTGGTCGTATACCCACGGGTTTACACCCGTGGCTCGCCTTTAGTTTTACCGATAAAATCGCTCGGACAGCCAGGTTTCCGCGGCTAAAAATAAACAGAATAGAACGGCGAGAATCGGGAACAGTTCCCAGCCGGCGCGGCCGGACGATACGCGCTGTTCGATCTGTTTTCTGTCTCGAGACTGCGACCACGGGCACGCACCGAAAAAGTCCTTGAGCTGGTCGGCGTCGAGGCGGGTTAAATCGGTGTCTTTTTCAGAATAATTAAAACTCAAAAAGATTTTCTCAGAAGAATCGGCGTCGGATTCCGGCTCGGCGGCAATATACCCCGCCGTCATCAGACCGGGTATGCGAACGACGTCTTTTTGAGCGCGGACGAGCTGCGTTTCCGGCGCTTTTCCGGACGTTGGCTCGGAATACATCGTGATTTTCCAGTCGTCGTTTTCTTCGTTTTGCTTGATTTCCGCCGTCTCGCCAGCGCGATAATTCAGACGGTTGACGCCGGACGAAGCGAGGTAGTCCGCCGTCTGGTTTATCAACACGAAAAAGACCCAGTTTTGCGCCGACGCCAAAGCGTTCCACGCGCCTTTTGAATCGTTAATCGGAGTCGTTATCGTCAACGCTCGACCAGCGTCGACGGGGCGTTCTAAAATAAACGGTCTCAAGTCGCTGTACCGCAACACAACGTTGACGTCAGAAGCAAAGTCCGACATCTGCCAGTATCGAAAGACGGCGGTTTGCGTCCACGGAACGGAGTTCGCGTTCTTTTCAAACGGAACCAGAATCGGATGGACGTACGACCGCGGCAGAACGAAAACGTTGTCGCCCGCCCTCGCTTGAAGCTGGACTTTGCCCGCCAAGACAACTTGCGATTCCGGCGAATTAAACGCGCCGACGTCGGAGGCGTTGTCGCCCAACGAGACGCAAAGCCCCCCGCCCTGCTGCGTCCACGATTCCAGCTTTTTCCAGCCGTCAGCCGACATCGGCGCTGGATTGAGCAGAAACGCCAGCTCGTATTTCGACATCTTGTCCAGTCCGAATTCTTCCGAATCGAACTCCGCTTGAGAAACGACGTCACAGTTATATCGGCTGCGCCCTTCATCCCGCCACGACTTGGGCGACAGCGCCGCAGTCAGGAACGACGATTTTTGATTCTCCGCCGCCGTTATCAGCAAGACGTTTTTCGCCCCGGCGCGTTCAAACGAAAACCAGCGGCAGTCGTCTTCTGCAAACGCGTCTGCGCCGGAGAGTTTAACAAAGCCTTCGTATTTTCCCGGCTCGAAACCCGACAGCGAAAAGTAGACGGACTGTTCCAGCTCGCTTGAAAGAATCTTTTCGTCACGTTTAACCGGTTTTCCAGAGTCGTCCAATATGAACAATTCCAAAGTTCGATCAGGGAGTGAGGCAGTAGGCAGTAGGCAGTAGGCAGTAGAGGAATCTTTACTACTGCCTCTTGCCTCTTGCCTCTTGCCTTCCATTGCCCCTCGTTTTACCGAAATACTTATATTGAGCTTATCGCCCGGGGCGAGGATTTCCTTTTCCAATCGAATCGGCAAGACGCTGTCGTTAATCAGATTTTGCGACCCAACGTCAATCACGTAAACCGCCGGCGAATTCGCTTTTTTCAAACTGGACGCCACGGCAGGCGCGGACGCTGCGTCCCATGCGGCTTGTGACATGTCGGTAAAAATATACAGCTCTTTTACGCCCAAAGACGACGATTCCAGAACTTGCGCCGCTTTGATTATCTGTCCGGTAAAGTCGAGCGAGTCGGGGCCAGGCTTGAGCTGTTCCATCTGATATTTTGCCGCCGACCTGTCCACGGCAAAGGCAGGCGTTTTGGTTTGCGAGTCGATAACCGCAATCTGACTTCCGTTTGGCAAGCGCGACAAGACCCACTGTCCCTCTTTGAGCGCATAGTCAAACAGCGACTGGTTATCGCGCTGACAGTTCATTCTCATGGACGTGTCAAACAGCAGCGCCGCCGAAGTCGGAGCGGACGACGACGCGCCAACGCTTCGGGTAATTAACGGTCTGGCAAGAAGCAAAGACAGCAAGATTATCAAGCTGATTCGACACAGCAGCAAGAGCAAATGACGCAATCGCAGCGACCGTTTTGCGGTCTGCTCAATCTGATGAACAAACCGCAGCGCCGGGAACTCTATTTTTTGCGGCTGACGCCGAAGAAACAGATGTATCGCAACGGGAATAACGATGGCGATCGACCCCAGGATCAGCCACGGCGTAACAAAGGTCATGGCAGGTGAGTGCGGTTGTAGTCCATAATGTCAAAGACGTTCGGGTCTTTCTTTTCCTCTTCCGGTAAAACCGGCATGTTCGGATACGGAGGAACCGTTTTTTCCAGCGGCATAATCATCGGCTTATACTCGTGATTTCGCTTGTTTTTGACCTTCGCGTCGAGAATTTTATCCGGCGTGGGCAGCTGAGAAAGGGAAATTACCGACGACGGATTTCTTCTTTGCAGACGGCAAACGACGTCCATGCCGCGGACAACTCGTCCAAAAGCGGTGTATTTATTGACGCAGTTGATATCCGGCTTGAACAAAATAAAGAATTTGCATCCAGCGGTATTGGGCGTATCCCGCATTAAATCCATAACGACGGTTCCGCGCCAAAAGAATCGGGCGTCTTCCGGAAATACCTTTTTCTGGAAATCAAAGGACTTAAATTCGTCTGGAATAACATAACCCGGCGTTCCGTTTCCTCTGACCAGCGGCTGCAAGGTGAGGTTGTCAACGCGTTTGAACTGTTCCGTTCCAGAAACGTGCGCCATCGCCTGACTGATAACAGCGTCAAAGTCGATATTTTTATAGAAACCTTTTTCAATCAGCCAGATAAAATTGGCGACTGTGTTGGGCGACTGATCTTCATAAAGGAGAATTTCAATTTCGCCTTTTGTCGTATACAGAACGACGCTGGGCAAATCCTTGCGTTCTTCCTGCTCTCGATAGGCTTTTTCCTGTTCCCAAAGCAATTCAAAAACCGGGAGGTATTTGAAATCGCTTTCTCCCAGGCGGAACTGATCCAGAATGCCCAGTTTTTGAATTTTTTCCAGAAACGATTTGGAAACGTCGTACTGCTGAGTGAACAAAGCGGAAAAGGCGGCGGCGCGAATTACGTACGGGTTATTGACGTTGCTGTCGAGCAGAATGTTGCACATTTTCAAGGCGTCCTCGTACATGTCCCGTTCCATAAAATACTGCAGCGTGTAAAAGAGGAAGCGTTCGATATCGCGATTGTTTTCCGGGTCTTTGGCGTACGCAACAACAGCCGTGGCGACGAGCTGTTTATACGTCGTTTCCGCTTCTTTGAATTTTTTGTCAAACTCCTCTTTGAGCTTTTGTCGTTCCGGAGTTTGCTCAACGACAACGATTTCGTCTTCTCCCGGTTTACGCTTAACGTCAAAGTACTTATACCTCAACTGAGCCAATTGAGCCACCATCGGCTTCCACTGTTCCAGAAGATTTTCGTATTGCTGTCTTTCTTTAGATTTGGCTGGACTTTCAGACTGCGCCCAGGCAAAGGCGCCAAGTCCCAACGCTGCAACCAGGATTATGAGTAAAAATCGTTTCATTTGCGTCTGTAAAATTGAAATATCAGGAGAGAAGATTTAAAGCGGACGTATGACCCAGAAATCCGTCTGGGATCGCAGCCGCATTTTACAACCGTCCCGATGGCTTGCTCCTGCTTTCCGTCGGTCGCTCCTCGCTAATTCTATTATGACGCAAATCAGATTTCTTTCAAGAGCAAAAGAGCAAAAAAAATCTCTTTTTCTCGATATATTATTAGTAAATCAGGAAAAGTTGGAATTTGGGGTTGTATAAATGATGAAAAGATAGTAAAATTCAGCCTGATGCATAGTTGATTGCAGCATATTATATAATTTAGGAGACACGGATGTCAGACTTTACTCAAACCGTTGGTTTAGATACCGACAAGATTCTGCCAATTCGATTTGAAGGCAACTACGAACCTTCAACCGATTCGCCATTAATCTCGGTCGTTACCCCCGCTCACAACGAGGAGGGGAACGTTCGACGTTTCTTTACGGAAGTTTCTCAATCTCTTAATCAGATAACGGACTCATGGGAAATCATTTTCGTCAACGACGGCAGTACAGACAATTCCGCTGAATTGATGCGTCAGCTTCACGACGAAGACCCGCGCTGCAAAGCCGTGATTTTTTCCCGCAACTACGGGTTCCAGATTGCCATCGCCGCCGGGCTGAGAGCGTCGAGCGGAAAAGCGGTAATCGTTATGGACGCTGACCTTCAGCATCCGCCAGAGCTTATTCCCGTCATGGTCGAGAAATGGAAAGAAGGATTTCACGTCGTCAATACGGTTCGCACCGGGTACGGCGACAAAGTCGGCTTTGTGAAGAAGTTCACCTCCGCCGCGTTCTATAAGGTGATGAACGCCGTTTCAGAAGTCCCGATCATTCCCGGCGCATGCGATTTCCGCCTTATGGACCGAGTTGTCGTTGACATCCTCAGCCGTCTGCCGGAACAAACGCCGTTTTTCCGCGCTCTGATTCGCTGGCTGGGATTCAAGCAGACGTCAATTCCCTGTACAGTCAACGCTCGTCAGGCTGGCGTTCCCTCGCTGACGTTCAAAAAGATGCTTGTCCTCGCCGTCGACGGCATGGTCAGCTTTTCAACCAGACCGCTGCGTTGGATTATGTACATCGGCTTTTTCGTTACCGCTCTTGTCATTCCCTACGGCATTTGGGCGCTGATTGATCATTTTATTTACAACGCCACGGTCCCCGGCTGGACGTCTCTGCTTATCCTCAATATGCTCTTGGGCGGCACAATGCTCGTCTCCCTTGGAATTATTGGCGAGTATATTGGGAGAATTTACAATCAGGTCAAAGGACGTCCCCTGTTTACCGTTGAAGAACTCTGCGGCATCGAAAAGAACCTCAATAATCAAACGGTAGTTGGTCATTCGTGGGATAAAACCTCAGAAGAGCAAAAATTGAAACGAGAAGCGGTCTGAGTATTAGTGAGGAGCGAGGAGTGAGGAGCGAGGAATTATCGGCGGCAGATAATAGCGAACATGGAAAAGGGAATAGTAGTTCGTCTTCGACGAATTTAAATACTACTGCCTACTGCCTACTGCCTACTGCCTTCTGTCTTCTTTTAGCAATCTTCATCATTACCCGGCTTGTTCTGAACGTCTTCACGCCGTTGATGGATCCGTCCGAATCCCGGTATACCGTATTTGCCAAGAACATGACGCTGTCCGGGAACTGGTGGCAGCCGACGTACAACTACGAGGGCGTCGAAACCGTTTTTGTCGGTAAACCGCCCCTGGCGTTCCAAATGAGCATGGCGTGCTGTAAGGCTCTGGGAATTTCAAAATTCGCAGCGCGGCTGCCTGCATTTTTTTCCTCATTGTTAATTCTCTGGTTTGTCTGGCGCTTTGTTAAAAAATGGCGCGACGCTCAAACTGCAGCATGCGCGGTTTTATTGACCTGCTGTTCGTTCCTGTTTTACATGTACGCCGGACAATGCATGACAGACCTGATTCTAACCGCCGCCATTGTCGGCGCGATTTTCAGCTACGCAGGATTTGAACGGGAATTAGGGAATAGGGAATGGGAAATAGGGAATAGTAATTCGCCTTCGGCGAATTTAAATACTACTGCCTACTGCCTACTGCCTACTGCCTACTCCGTCCTGTTTTTCGTCTTCATCGCGTTGGGCGTTCTGGTTAAGGGACCCGTTGCGATTGTCATGAGCGGGCTGCCGGTTTTCTTTTACGTTCTGATTAACAAGCGTTGGAAGAATTTGAAATATCACGCCTGGATTTTGGGGACGAGCGCTTTCCTTGCGATTGTCGTTCCCTATTACTGGATTGTTTCCGTTAAACATCCGGATTTCCTGCAGTATTTTATAATTGAAGAGAACTTAAACCGGTTTTTGTTCAAGGGATCGGCGTCGCGTTTCGGAACCGCTCGAGAATCGTTTTACGGCGTTTCGTTCTTTTGGTTTATCCTGCTCAATCTGCCGACGGTTTTTCTGATGCAGCTGTACCCATCTAAAAACCGTAAAAGAATGTACTCCTGGGATATGTTCAAAGACCCGCTGGCTGGCATGTCGGCTCTGACGTGTATATCGCTGACGCTGTTCTGGGCGTTAACCAGCCGGGTTCTGATCACGTACCTTTTACCGACGATTCCCTTTTTCGCCGTCTTTCTGGCTGTCCGATTTCGCGACGGCGGACTGTTGGATCAGCCCGGTTTTTCCAAAACGCTCAATGCGTTCCTGACATCGTGGCTTATTGCTTTGCCCATTCTGTTTGCAGGAATCGCATTCACTGCTGTTTACAACACCGCTGAAATGGCGTCTCCGATCATTGCTGACGCTGTCAAAGAAATTGGGAACGATGCAGAGTTTTCCAAACGAAACTATTATTTCGCAATAACGACGCCTCATTTTGCTGAATATTACTATAAAAGCAAAACCCAATTTCACGCTCCAGAATCTCTTGAAAGCAGTCTGAACAACAGCAAAAACGACTGGCTGTTTGTAACTCAAAGTCAGGAGAGAGATTTCGGCATGCCGATTGACCGCAAACTCGTATTCCAAAAAGGTCAATGGAATCTTTACGCGCCGTTCAAGGCAAACACGGAACAAAAACAGGGCGGCGAAGTCGAAAATCCTTCGACAGACGCTTCCGACAACTGAGATATGACAACCCCCATTTCCAAAAAGTTTTTCCTGACGACGCTGGCGATTTTTTTGCTCGGACGTTTGCTTTTGATGTGGTTCGTTCCACTGGCAGAACCGTCTGAAGCGCGTTACGCCGTCATGTGCAAAAACATGGCGGAATCTGGCAACTTTCTGGAACCATGGTTCATTTTCAACGGGGAATTCCAGTGTTTTGAAGGCAAACCGGCGCTCCCGTTTCAAATGGGCGGCGCATCCTGTCTGATTTTCGGATCAAACCCGTTTGCAACCCGAGTACCCTCGTTTATTGCGATGTGCCTGATTTTATGGGGCGTTTATTCGATTGTTAAAAAATTCCGCGACGTTCACGTTGCCTATACCGCCGTTTTATTAACGCTCTGCTCGCTGATATTTTATCTTTTCGGCGGCGTCATGATGACCGACATGATTCTAACGGCGACAATCGTCTTTGCGATTTTCAGCTATATTGAGTTTGAAAAAAGTTGCGAGTTGCGAGTTGCGAGTTGCGAGGCGGCGAGGCGTGAAACTGTAGAAGGCAAGAGGCAAGAGGCAAGAGGCAAGAGTAAAGATTCCTCTACTGCCTACTGCCTACTCCCTACTGCCTACTCACTCCTGTTCTTCTTCTGCCTCGGCGCAGGAATGGCGGCGAAAGGCCCTGTCGCGATTGTCATGGCGGGTCTGCCGATATTTTTCTACGTCCTGATAAACAACCGCTGGAAAAACCTCAAATACCACAGTTGGATTCTCGGACCGATTGCGTTCCTGATTCCATGTTTGCCATGGTACGTTTTAATGACGATGAAAAACCCGGATTTCCCGTACTACTTTTTCATCGAAGAAAACTTCCAGCGATTCCTTCACCCTGGAGCCGCCGCCCGATTCGGCGCCGCGCGAGAATCCTGCTATGGCATGGCGATAATCTGGTTTATTCTGGCGAACGTGCCGCTGTTTTTCTCGCTGCCGCTGTTTTATCGACCGCGAATCAAGGCGTTTTATAACCTCAACAAGGGTGCGAAGCCGCACGGGCAGAAGGACGAGGTTATGCCTCCGAAAAAGCCTGTTTCGGCGTTACCCACATCCAATCAGGAACCGACCTTGTCGGGGGCGAAATCCATCTTCGCCGACCCGCTGACTGGAATGGCGGCTTTGACCGTGATTACCATTCCCGGCTTTTGGTGCTTGACAAGTCAGTCGCTTTTGCCGTATTTAATTCCCACAACGCCGTTACTGGCAATTCTGCTTGCCGTTCGATTCAACGACATTGGCGAGCTGTCCTCGCCTGGTCGCTGTCTGGCGACAAAAATATTTGTCCTTGTCTGCGCGATTGGATTCACCCTCGGTCCGGCAATCGTTACCGTCGCCGTTCGAGACACTCATCCAAACCTCAACGTCAACGTTTACCATAAACTGCAAAAACTCAAACAGGAGCCGGAATGGAAGCAGACTCCGATTTATTTCATGGATCAAGCGCCCTACTCCGCCGAGTTTTATCTCAAAGACCAGTTTGTCGTCCACGGACCAGAAAGTCTGGAACAGAGCCTTGAACGTTCCTCTGATTGTCTGCTCGTTGTGTCGGTCAATCATGAATACGATTTTGGAAAACCAATTCCCCGAACATTCCTGTTTCGCTCTGGAGCCTGGAAGGTTTACGCGCCGGACGGATGGCGAGCCTTGAAGCGTTAGGGAAAGATATTTTAAATAATAATCATGAATAAATTAATCGTAACCGCTGACGACCTGGGATTTTCTCCATCCGTCAACGGAGCTATTATCGAAGCAAATAAAAACGGCGTTTTGACCGCCGCCAGTTTGATGGTCAATATGCCCTTTGCAGAGCAGGCTGCAGAACAGGTTTCCAACGAAACCCCCAAACTGGGATTGGGATTACACGTCTGTTTGACCAGCGGCAAGCCGGTTTCACACCCGTCGGAAGTCCCGCTGCTGGTAAACAGAAACGGGGATTTCTGCCGTTCCTTCCCCTCGCTGCTGGCGCTGCTCAACTTTTCTTCCGCTCGAAAAAAAGAGGCTGCCCACGCTCAGGTGGAAAAAGAAATCCTCGCCCAATTCGACAAAATGAGAAGGCTCGTTCGTCAGTACAACCTCGTTTTCGATCACCTGGATTCCCACCAGCACATCCATTTCATTCCAGGAATCGACGTCGCCGTTTGGCGCGTTTTTGACGAATGGAACAACGAACTGCGCGACAAATCGACCCCGCCGATCGTTCTGCGCCGCCCCGTCGAAAGATTCGGAACGCGTCAGCGGATGAAGTCCCGATTTTCAAAGTATTTCCCCGGCGGACTTGCTAAAAAAATGATTCTGACAAAGCTGTCGGAAGATTCCATTCAGATGAACAATCGTTCAGATGTTCTTTTCCCCGGCTATTTTGGGATTTTGGAAACCGGCAAGATGAACGCGTCCGCCTGGGAGTCGGCAATGTCCGTTTTTGAAACGCTGCCCGTCTTTAAAGAATCCGTCTCCGGCGAACAGATTCGCGTTGCGGAACTCAACCTGCATCCGTCTTTGGACGCCAATATCGATTCCCGCTGCTGCTGTTCAAAAGCCGACCGAAAATTCCATCAGTCCCCGTTCAGACGTCAGGAATTTGAAACGCTTGTTTCGTCAGCGACTGTCGACCTGCTGGCTCAATACAATATCGAAACAACGGATTTCGGAAAGCTGTAAAGAGCCAATCCCTAAAACCAGAAAACTACGTTATCAAGGACTAATAACAGCAAACAGAATTCCTATAAAAAGCAGAAGCAGGAATAGGACGACTGTTATTTTAGTCCATTTAACAATTCCATTGAACGTCTTCTCCCATAAGCTTTCTTGTTTTTGGGGGGCAGACATAACAAACGGAAGATGAAACGTATTTGGCAGCGCATGCGAATAAATATGGTCATCATTGCCATTGACAGCGCTAAACTGCGAAAAAGGCGTCTTATTTTCCAACATCATTAGCAGATATGGATAGCGATTCTTCAACGTTGGAAATCGTTTGAGCAATCGCTTAATTCTGTCATAATCGCCAGGTTCCAGCCGAATCGACGTCGATTGCTTCTTTGAATCCGCGTCGCCGGCTTCCTCTTTTGTCACAGATTTCGATTCACAGCCGTCTTGAAGAATATAGTTCAAAACGCTCAACGCCTGACTTCGGGGAGACATCGTGTCCATCCCGGAAAGGAGTTTGAACAGATCCAAATCGCGCCCTGTCAACCCTTTTGGCCAACATCGAGCCGGTTTTTCCTGATCGGAAATTATTTGCTGCTTGTTGTTCCGGGGTATGTCAACCAGATTTTGTAAACGCCTTATAGAATTGTTAATTTCAGGCGAGTACCGAAACGCTTCATCGAATTTATCAAGAACGCTTCGTCGTTTTTTTGGGGTCAAAGAAAAAAAGTCTTCAACAAAACGCCGCAATCCCTGACGCCATTGCAAAACGCCCCAATCGTCATAACGATCTACGCCCGCCATCTGGGGAGAAAACACATTAATCCGATTCAGGATCATATCAATGCAAAGCATTGAATTTATTGAGACTTTCCCCTTCTCAAAAAGAACAAACTGCATCACGCCAATTTGACGTCCGGTTTTTGTTTTGGGAACAAACCGATCGCTATCGTCGTCGGAATCGTCGTCTGTTTGCGATTGTTCTTCAGACTCCCGCTCCTTCATGCGAGCAGGAATGATAAAAATATGCCAGTTCGCCCATAATCGACATTTATCCAATACATGACCTTTTTCCTCTTCATCAGAGGAATTCTCCTCAGAATCCACTTGGGCTTCCTGCTTTTGGACGTCTGCGTCAGGCTGAGGTTCGTCGATAGGATGCGGAGCGTTTTCGGACATGGTCAATTGCTTTTTGCTCATTGTTTATTACTTATATCATACTTTTTTTTCAATAAATTGCAACCGGTTCTTCCAAAAAAATTCATCGGCGCTATAATTATTAGCATGAAAAGTCAGCTTGCCTGGGCGGAAGGATTTCTCGCCTACCTGAATGGCGAATGCCACCTGTCGAAAAATACGGTTTTAGCTTACGGTCGGGATTTGATTAAATTCTATGCGTGGCTGGGAAATCGCGACATTTCCAAACTGAAGATTCGCGACCTGTCCACGTATCCTCAATTCCTTCACGAGCAAAATCTGTCGCCGATTTCGATTGCGCGTCATTTGGTTTCACTGCGTATGTTCTATAAATACCTCCAGCTGGAACAAATTGTAACAGACAACCAGGCTCAGCTGCTCGGTTCGCAAAAGCTGTGGGAACACGTTCCGCGCGTTCTGTCGCCAGTTGAAGTGGAAAGACTGCTGGCGGCTCCGCAGCCCAACGCGCCCTGCTTCCTGCGAGACCGCGCCATTTTGGAAACCCTGTACGCAACCGGTTGCCGCGCTTCAGAGCTGATTTCCATTCGTTTGCGCGACATCCTTTGGGACGAAGGGTTTATCCGCGTTATCGGCAAGGGAGACAAAGAGCGTATGGTTCCTTTTGGCGTCAGAGCCGCTCAAGCCGTCAAAACCTATATTGAACAGGAACGCCCGGCTGCAATGGCGCTTAACCTGCAAAGCAAACCGGACGTCGTTTTTGTGTCCTATCGGGGCAAGCCGCTGAGAAGAGAAGCAATCTGGGAGCTGATAAAAAAATACGCTCTCATGGCTGGCATAAAAAAAGAAATCAGCCCCCACTCCTTGCGTCATTCCTTTGCAACGCACCTGTTGGCTAACGGCGCCGATTTGCGTCTGGTTCAGGAAATGCTTGGACACGCCAGCATCAACACAACTCAAATTTACACTCACGTTGACGCAAAACGACTCAAAGAGATACACAAGAAGTTTCATCCCAGAAGCTAGGTTAGGCAGTAGGCAATAGGCAGTAGGCAGTAGGATTTGTTAAACCTTGCTTCTCGCCACTCGCCACTCGCAACTCGCAACTCGCAACTTATAACTATGGACGAAAATAACGAACTGCCGGACGATTACACTCAATGGTCAGACAATTATTGGGACTGGTTTAACCTCGATTCGCAAAACGCGACGTATGACGAACTTCGCAGAGCGTATTCCAGACTCATTAAACGTTTTCGTCCGGAAACGCATCCTGAACAGTTCCAAAGAATTCAAAGCGCGTTTGAAGCGCTGAGAGAACTGCTGCAGTCAAATAACTCTTCAAAAAACGGTTCCAGAAAGCATTCCGATTCTACTGACAGTAAAATCATCGAGTTGATTCAAAATCGGCGTTCAAAACGTCAGGACGAATTTCTCGATACGCTTTACAATCAGTATATCAACAACGCAGACTGGGACGGCGCGAAGCGCTTTCTCCTAGACGTTATCGAACCTCCGCAGCCGGTAACAGACCAGCAGGCGGAAGAATATGCAGACCTCGATGAAATCCCGTATCTGTATATGTTTTGGCTCAGGTACACGCTTGAGGCGCCAAACGAAGACAACCTCCCGGAACTGTTTAAATATCTTATCAAAGGCGAAGAGATAAGCAACGACGAAAACATCTCGCTTTGCTGTATGACGTTTTTCTACTTCCTGGAACGGAAAGAATATTCATACAAAAGCGAAATCTACGACTACGCCATGAGTCATATCAATGAGCGGTCTGTCACGTTTCTGGCTAACATTCGCTGGATCAATCTTTGCTTTGACGAAGAAGCCGACGACGTTGAGGTTATTCTCAGCGATCTGGAAACGTTCAAAAAGCGATTTTTGAAAAAAAACGTTAAGATATGGATAAGCATCCTCATTGAAGCGATTGAGCATTTGTACTGGATAAACTCCAGCAAAGCGAAAAACGCCATTCAGGACTGCATGGACGAAATCTCGCAGTTTCCGGAATATCAGGAAGAATTTGACAAAAAGCTCGACTATCTCGACAGAATTGAAGAACTGGTTGCGTCCGTCAACGCGCTGCCGAAAATCCTGCCGGTTGACATTGATTTAATCCATACAATCCTGTTGATGGCAGGCAATTCCGTTTTTACTCGTTCCCGGCGTCTGATTCTCCGATTCGCGTCAGAGTTGGCAGACGACGTGCTGCGGGCGTTTATGACTTTCGATTATCTGCAGGAACATCATCCTTTAGTCGCAATCCGGCTTAGCCGCCCGCTCCAGATGATGTTTTTGTCTCGACATTCCTCCGCAGACGAACTGACCGAAGAACAAATCGACGCCGCCATGCAAAAGATTCGGAATATTGTGGAATCGCACAATAACGATTTCCGATCCTGCAGACTGGAAGTATTAAAATTTTATCTGGAAGAACAGTTTGACCCCGGCATAATTACGGATCACTTCTATAATTACTACGAAAACGCTCAGAACGACCCCAATAAAAAGCAAGAGGTGGAAAAACTCGATCAATGGCTTTTCCAATACCTCAACGACAATACCGTCGAGCTGACCTACTACGCGATTATGTGCTGTGAGCTCGACGGCATGGAGGACTACGACAATTAGCAATTGTCAATTAGCAATTAGCAATTAATAAGGCGCTTTGCGTAATTGCTAATTGTTCATTGCTAATTGATAATTTTAGACAATCACCGGGAACTGCTGAAGGAATCGGCAGTCGCCGTCGTTGAGAAGACGGATGTCTCGAATTCCGTACTTCATCATCGCCAAGCGCGTCAAACCGACGCCGAACGCGAATCCGCTGTATTCTTCCGGGTCAATGCCGCCAAAGCGCAGTACGTTGGGGTGAACCAGCCCGCAGGGAATCAGTTCCAGCCAGCCGCTGTTTTTGCACGTCGGGCAGCCCTCTCCGCCGCAGATGAGGCAGTTGAGGTCAAGCTCGAAGCCCGGTTCAACGAACGGGAAGAAGCCGGGGCGAAGCCGAACCTTGACGTCGCGGCGGAAAATCTCGCTCAAAGCGGTTTTCATAACGGCGATAAGGTTGGCGACCGAGATGTTTTTGTCGATCATCAAGCCTTCGCACTGATAGAACGTGTTTTCGTGACAGGCGTCCGTCGCCTCGTTTCGGAAACAGCGGCCGGGGAAAATCGCCTTTAACGGCGCGCCGAACTTTTTCATCGTTCTGACCTGGTTGGCGGAGGTATGCGTTCTCATCAGCCGGCCGTTGGTCATCCAGTACGTGTCCTGCATTTCCCGCGCCGGGTGGTCAGAGGGAATATTGACGGCGTCGAAGTTGTAGAATTCTTCTTCGCATTCCGGTCCCGTATAGACCATGAACCCCATCCCCTGGAAAATCGACTCCAACTCCATCTGAACGAGCGTAACCGGATGCAGCGACCCAATCGTTGACGGTTCGCCGGGCATGGTCAGGTCGATAGCGTTTTTCTTTTTCGCCGGGGCTGCCGACTTCGCCTTTTCCGCCGCCTGAGCAATCGATTCCGTCGCGAAGTTTTTCAGATCGTTGAGCTTCTGCCCGAACTGTTTTTTCTCTTCGACGGACATAGCGCCAAAATTCGCGCTTTTCGCCGCGTTGGTTACCAACCCTTTTTTGCCGAGGTATTTAATACGGATGTTCTCGATGTCAGCCGCGCTTTTCGCCGCCGCCAAATCCGCCGCCAGTTGTTGTTTGATTTCTTCCATGGTAGGAGTAAATGAAATAGGGAATTTTAATATTTGCGTTTAGCGCTCATATTCAATGCTAAATCTACGCGTATATATTATATTGTTTAAGAGCAAAACGCAAGGGGGGATGGAAAAAGCTGATTTGAGAGAGACGAGATGCAAATTTTCCGGCGATCAATTGAGTATTGTCTTGGCAAAAATGGAGAAAATACGTCGCTATAGCGACAGCGGACGAAAGTCCGATTTAGTCGCGAAGGGACGACATCTCTATAACCGGCGGTTTCAACCGCCGGAGGAGGGAGAGCAACAGAATAAAAAATCGACAAATACCCTTTTTTTCCTCCTCCTCACGCCAGGCGTGAGGGGGAGGGA
>JAZMZV010000093.1:0-18305 GCA_045586185.1 Thermoguttaceae bacterium
AGTTATTAACCGTCATTTTTCACAAAATTCAATGACAACCAATATATCCATTTTAACCGATTTGCGCAGCGTTTTAGCTAATCTTGCTTCACGATACAAAACCACAAGGACTGAAGTTCTTTTCAATGCTGTTGAAAATAACAACATTGAACAGGTTGAAGAACTTCTGAAACATGGAAATGACGTCAATGTAAAGAGCGAATTGGGATTTTTAATCTGGGAACGTTCCGTTAAATACAAAAAATGGGAACTGGTTCAATGGCTCATTAAACTTGGCGCAGACGTCAACGCGTCAGATAAAGACGGTTGGACAGCCTTGCATTTTGCCGTCAAAAACGAGAACTGGGAACTGATTCAATGGCTCGTTGAGCGGGGAGCAGACGTCGAGGCAAAAGAAAACATTGAAGGCAATACGGTTCTGTTTTTAGCCGTTGTGAACGGAAATCTTTCGTTAATTCAATGGCTCCTTGATCATGGCTGCGTCCTTAATACAAAAAACAGTCGCGGTTGGACGGTCTTGAATTATGCTTTTAATGAGAATAACCGGGAACTCGTTCAATGGTTTGCTGAACATGGTTGTGACGTTAATGCAAACGACAATCGCGATTTGACTGTGTTGCATTATGCCGCCCAAAATGACGATTGGGAATTGGTTCACTGGTTGGTTGAACATGGCGCGGACGTCAATGCACATGATAATAATGGAGAAACCGTTTTGCATAACGCCGTTCGTAAAGACAATTGGGAACAGGTTCAATGGCTTCTTAAACATGGCGCAGACGTCAATGCAGAAGATGATTATGGAGAAACCGTTTTGAATTACGTCGCTCAAGAAGACAATTGGGAACAGGTTCAATGGTTGGTTGAACATGGTGCTGACGTCAATGCAAAAGATAATTATGGAGAAATCGCTTTGCATAACGCCGCTCAAAAAGACAATTGGGAATTGGTTCAATGGTTGGTTAAACGCGGCTCAGACGTAAATGCATATGATTATTATGGAGACGCCGTTTTGCATAACGCCGCTCAAAAAGACAATTGGGAATTGGTTCAATGGTTGGTTACACATGGCGCAGACGTAAATGCCAAAGATCATAGAGTTAAAAAAACTTATTCTTATTTTACCTATTATTCTTATTCTTATGGATCTTTGAAAAGGGCGCAAGATTTAGCAAATTATGGTTGGGACATCTTCGTAGAAAGGGATGATGATTGGCAGTGCGTATCTTCAGCCGTCAAAAGCGGTGATTTTGAACGTGCTCGAGAAGTTAAATGGGGATTTGTTGCTAAAAAATTCAGAGGATGGACGGTTTTTGATTATGCCGCTCAAAAAGATAATTGGGAACTGGTTAAATGGCTGCTTAACCATGGCGCGAAAGTCAATGGGAAAAAAAGCTGGAACGCAAAAATCTTGCTCTCTGCCGCCCAAAGCGGGGATTGGAAGATGGTTCAATGTCTTGTGGAACGCGGCGCTGACATTAATGCAGAAGACGAGAAATACAAGACGCCTTTGCTTTATGCCGCTTGTGATGGTAATTGGGAACTGGTTAAATGGCTTGTTGAGCATGGCGCGTATATTAATGCCAATGAAAATGGACACTCAAGTTTATTATATGCTTTACAAAGAGTCTCTTGTAAAGACGATATGAAACTGGTTGAGTGGCTGGTTAAGCATGGCGCTTACACTGACAGAACTCACGTGGATTTCATTGTTGATACCGGCAATCAGGAACTGGTTGAGTGGCTTGGCAAACAGAGGATTTTTTTTAATGATAACGGCAATTCTTATACTGTAGTTAAAAGCGGAAAATTGGATTGCTTTCGATGTCTGATGAAATTGGGATTTAACATTAAGGGCGCTGGATATTTGTGCGCCGCAGCCGATTGCGGACAATTTAAGATTGTTCAATTTCTCGTTGAACTGGGCGCGGACGTCAACCAAAAAGACGATCGCGGAATGACGCCCTTATTATATGCCGTCAAAAAAGGCAATCAGAATCTTATTGAATGGTTAGTTGAACATGGCGCTGACCCCAACGTAAAAGACGGCAAGGGCGTGTCTGTCTTGTTCCATGCCATTTCAAACGGCTATTTAGAATTAGCTCAATGGCTAGTTGAACATGGAGCTGATATCAATGCAAAAGATAAATATGGAGAAACCGTTCTGCATTACGCCGCTTATAAAGGTAATAGGGAATTGGTTCAATGGCTTGTAGAACATGGCGCAGAAGAATGAAAATCTTGTCAAGGGACGGGCGACGGGAACAGGACTGCAATGGGTGCGATAAATTTGGGGTTGCGAATATAGATAAGATTAACAATTGAACATAGTCAACGCCTTTAGGCGTTTGTTTCTCACAGCTTCAGCTGTGAGAACAATTAAAAATAAAAAATATCGTAGCCCACGCCTTTAGGCGTGGGATCCAAAAAGATATAAACAGTATTATAGCGCGCGAATTCCACACTCTCCCCCGCGCCTAATGGCGCGGGGGAGAGTGTGGAGGGCAAGCGTTTGGGGAGAAGCGTCTTTTTAGTCCCCCAGATAAATCTGGGGGCTACGGTTTTTTGAATTGTTTTTATATCCCACGTCTAAAGACGTGGGGATAAGAACAGAGTAATCAGAAGGCTTCGAAAAGCTTTTAAGACACATTCCCTTTTTCATGCCCCCCAATTTTGAACGCACCCACTGCAATCTCTTTTTCCCACCGGGGGTTGTCTTTCCTTTTTCTTGAGTTATACTGTATGTATCGTAAACGTTAAAACTATTCCCTAAACCGCCCATGAATGCCAACATTGTCCGATTGATTGACGCTTCAGCTAACCGAGCCCGAGAGGGCTTGCGGGTTGTGGAAGACTACGTTCGCTTTGTCCTTGACGACGCCATTGCAACGCAGCAGCTCAAGCGGTTTCGTCATACGTTTACCCTGCTCATGGGCGAGATTCCCCTTTCGGATCGCCTGATCGCCCGGGAAACGCGGCAGGACGTCGGAACGGGAATTACGCTGGATTCTGAACGTCAGCGGGACGACGCGCAGTCCGTGCTGGCGGCAAATTTTACTCGAATTCAGGAATCGCTTCGGACGCTTGAAGAGTATTCCAAAGTCGTCTGTCCAGCAATCAGCGCAGGGCTGGAACAGCTTCGCTACGATTCCTATACGATTCAAAAAATCGTCCAGACGCTCTTTGCCAACAAAGACCGCTTTCCGCAGCGTCCGAAGGCGGCGGTGTTGGACGTGGACGCTCTGTTTATCAAGGGCGAGATTCCAGCTGACGTCTGCTCTAAAATCGCGGCAGACTTTATTTGTCTGATGGCATTGCACGTTTCGGACGCTCAGTTTGTCGCCATGACGGAGAAACTCGTTCCCGTTTTCAGACAAAACAACAAATTCCTGTTCGTTGTCGACCGCTGCGACATTGCGGTTCTGGCTAAGGCGGACGGCGTCGTTCTCAATCCGGGAGCCGTTTCCGTTCGTCAGGCGCGCGAGCTGCTGCCAGCCCATTGCGCGGTCGGCGTTCGCGTTGAAGACAAATCGGACGTCCAAAAAGCGTTTCTCGACGGCGCAGACTGGATTCTGACTCAAAAGCGATTCCCAAAATGCTCAATGATCCAGGCGGCTATAAGGTCATAAGGTCATTACAGTTACTTAAACCGAATCCGGTTGAGTTCTTCCTCTTTTCGTTTCCGGACAACCAAATAACGCGCGTATTCCGGCGGACGCAATTCCAGCCGAATAAAAGTTACTCGTCCGTCCCATTTTAACAGGAAGTCCCATTTGTCCGGCAAGTGTATATGGGATTTCGTCAACAACCTTCGCAGTTGACAGGCAAGACATTCGTTTCCCCGTAACATGGCGCCGCAGTTTGGACAACGTTTTCCAGAGGAAAACGTATGTCCGTGAATGACCCTGTAAACCGTTGACGGAGCCAACTTATATCGTCGTGCAATCTCTCTAATGCAAATGCCGTTGCAATGCAGCGTTCGAATGCTTTTAGTCAAATAATTCATTACATTCCCAAAATAAGTAAATGGAACAAATTGGATAAAACATACAACTATCATAATCAGAAAAAACCAAATAGATTACCAAATGGTCATCCAAATATTAATTATTTGGAAAGTTTTTTGGATTTTTTAAATTTTTCGGGCAGGAATTAGCTCTTTTCTTTGAAAACAGCCTTTTCATGATTCAAAAAAGATGTAATCTTATGGTATCATAGTAATATTGAATATGGCGCCAGATTTCATACGCTATGGCGTCAAGCTAATACGCGTTGTTATCTCTGAAATTTACATTGACAGACGAGCGTCGTACAGAGTTTTGTTGGACCCTTAATCAGCGCTACAGGATATTAAAATGGGAAAATTTCGTACAAGCAAGGACGTTCACAAATTGGTTTTAACTCCTTTGACTGAACTTACTGCGCAGCTTTCAAAGCTGTGCGATTCGTGGGACGAGGCTCTCGAACAGAACGAAATCGCCCGTCCGGATATTCTCATTAACGAGACGATGGCTCTTACAGCCCTGGCGACGCTTAACAAATACGTTCGCGATTTAGCCGGGAAGCTGGAAGACGCCCGCGCCGGCGTTTATCGATACCGAGATTACGAACGAATCGAAAAGAAGAAAAAAAAGACCTGATTCTTTTCAAGACGCCTTTTATCCTGTTGATTTTTTTCTCAAAAGCAGTAAAATATTGACATATACGTTGTTGAAGAATATTTTCAGACTTCTGAAAACGAAGATGTCAATTATGAAAAATCAATGTAAAAAAGGAATCATATTGGCTGGAGGAGCAGGGACGCGTTTGCACCCGATTACCCTCGCCGTCAGCAAACAGCTTCTGCCAATTTACGACAAGCCGATGATTTATTACCCGTTGTCCGTTTTGATGATGGCGGGGATTCGGGATATTCTTGTTATTTCAACGCCTGTCGACACCCCCGCCTTTGAACGCTTGCTTGGCGACGGATCTCAATGGGGAATTAAAATTCAATACGCCGTTCAGCCGTCTCCAGACGGTTTGGCGCAGGCGTTTATTATCGGCGAAAAGTTTATCGGGAAAGATCACGTCGCTTTGATTTTGGGAGACAACATCTTTTACGGTCAGGGATTCAGAAAGATGCTTCGTCATGCCGCGGCGCAGCCGTCGGGGGCGTCGGTATTTGCCTACTGGGTTAAAGACCCGCACCGGTACGGCGTTATCAATTTTGACAACAACGGCGTCGCGCTGGACATTCAGGAAAAGCCGAAGAATCCAAAGTCGAATTTTGCTGTAACGGGCTTGTATTTCTACGACAACGACGTTGTCAAAATCGCCAAAAATCTCAAGCCCTCGCCTCGCGGAGAGCTGGAAATTACCGACGTCAATCGAGAGTATCTTTCCCGAAATCAGCTTCACGTTGAAACGCTCAGCCGCGGGTTCGCCTGGCTGGACACAGGAACGCACGAGTCGCTCTTGCAGGCGTCCAATTACGTTGAGACGGTCGAAAGCCGTCAGGGGCTGAAAATCGCCTGTCTGGAAGAAATCGCGTACTGTCAAAACTTTATTGACAAAGGCCATCTGGTGAAGTTGGCGGAACGTCAAAACAACCAGTACGGCGATTATCTTCGAAACCTTCTCAAGATTGACTGCAAGTGGGAAATTTAGAATACGAAAGGAATTCAAAATGATTAATGGAGTAGAAATCGTTCCTCTGAAAAGATATACCGACCATCGCGGCTGGCTGACGGAAACGTATCGAAAAGACGAGCTGCCGGAAGACGTCTTCCCGGAGATGATGTACGTTTCTCAAACGCTGCCAGGCGTCGCCCGCGGTCCGCACGAACATGTCGAACAGACCGACATCTTCATTTTTATGGGTCCCGGGTCGTTCAAAGTTTATCTTTGGGATTCCCGCGAGGGTTCCGAGACGTTCGGCGAAAAGATGACCTTTGAAGCCGGCGAAGTCAACCCGGTTCGCGTTATCGTCCCGCCGGGAGTGGTTCACGCCTACAAATGCGTCAGCGACGTTCCCGGGCTGGTTCTCAACGCCCCCGACAAACTCTACGCCGGCTGGGGCAAAAAAGAGAAAGTTGACGAAATCCGTCACGAAGAAGACGCCGACAGCAAGTACGTTTTAGATTAGTGGTTAGTGGTTAGTTGTAAGTGGTAAGTAATTAGTGGTAAGTTAGAGCGACGCTTGCGTAATAACCACTAACCACTAAACACTCTCTTACTGTTTTCCCATGGGCTTTTTCACGCCCTTGATTTGGGCGCTGAGATACGACAGAAACTGAATCAGCCCGTTAAGCTGCATCATGCGGGGACCGAACTTGTCGATGAAATCATTGAACGAATACTCGCTGTCGAGAATTTCGTCCTTTCGAGTTGTCAGTTCGTTAGCGAATTCCTGAATGTAGTTTGTATGGATTTTCGTCAGCGCTTCCATGGCGTCTCGGCAGTCGTCGGTTAAGAACGGGTTGTCGTTTTGCCATTTCTGGAGTTCAGCCGCCTTTTGCTGATTGGGCGCGGCGTTCTGATTGACCAGAATCGTCATGCGTTCCACCAGGGCTTCGAGCAGCTGATTTTGACGCCGCTGCAGTTCCGTCATCTGAAAGAGCGCCTGCAGAATATTCGTTTCGAATTCAGTACTTCCCAGCAGCGGAGCGGCAGGCGCGCCGATTTGGGTAACGTCAATCTGGCTGTAGACGTTTTGATTCTGGTCGGGAATTCCGGGGTCGTTTGGTGAATCTGACATGGGTTAGACTCCTTTCATCTATAATTCAATTATATTATACCATATTATTTCAAGACCGTATAGGGGGGCGGGGAATGGGGAATGCGGAATTACGCAAAGCGTTCCGCGAAGGTTGACTCCGGCTCGCCTTCAATTCCCCCCTTGAAATTAATGACTAAATGGTGTATGCTGGTCATAGAGTAAATAATATATCAAACCTATAATTAAAAAGGCGTCGATATGACAATCCGAAAATTTATTGATTCCGTCCGACTTGTTTGTTTAACGGCGTTTTTAACAGCGTGCTGCATGACTGCGGTTTTTGCAGACGATTTGCCGACGCGGGACGTTCCGTATTATTCCGCCGACGCCCCAGGCAGCGGGAATTTGGAGTACAGAGCGCTGCGGTGCATGCTGGACGTCTACGTTCCGCAAAACGCAGCTGCGGACGCGAAACTGCCGGTTGTCGTCTGGTTTCACGGCGGCGGCTTGAGCGGCGGGAGCAAGCACGAGGTTTCTGATCTGACTCGTCACGGAATTATCGTCGTTGCGGTCAATTATCGGCTTCGTCCTGTGGCGAAAGAGCCGGACTACATCGAAGACGCGGCTGCCGCCGTCGCGTGGACGTTCAAAAACATCGAGAAGTATCAGGGCGACCCGGCGCGCATTTACGTCAGCGGGCATTCCGCCGGCGGGTATTTGACGATGATGGTTGGGCTGGATCCGCGGTACATGGCGGCGCATGGGTTGAAGAACACGGACATTGCCGCCCTGTACCCGATTAGCGGTCAGGCGACGACGCATTTTGGAATCGTTGCGGACCGCAAGACGGCGGCTGGTATTGAGCCGGACAAGAACGTCTCGCGTGACAACCCGATTGTCGTTGACGCCTTCGCGCCGATGTCGTATACGAACAAGGTCGTTTCTCCGATACATTTTCTTTGCGGCGACCCTGCGATAGAATGGCCGGCGCGGGTCGAGGAAAACGCCCTCATCGCCGCCATGCTCAAGACGGTCAAAAATCATGGCGTTGTCGAGTTCCGGTCGTTTCCCGGCTGCAATCACGGCACGTGCGTCAAACCGGCGTTAGAATACATTTGGAAGTCAATTCAGGGACAGCAAAATGAGTAGCATGGATGCCCCCCTTCCTCCGGCGGAAAAGGTCAAGACGTTCCCGGAATTCCCGGGCGTCTACCTGATGAAAAACGAGGCGGGCGCGGTGATTTACGTCGGCAAGGCGAAGAATCTCCGGTCCCGGGCGGGAAGCTATTTTCTCTCGACGGCGAAAGACGACCCGCGAATCAACTACTGGATTGGCGAGGTCAAGGACATCGACTACATCCAGACAAAATCGGAAGTCGACGCCCTGCTTTACGAATCGCGGCTGATTAAAGACCTGCAGCCGATTCACAACAAAGACCTCAAAGATTCCCGCACGTTTCCGTACTTGCAGATTCATACCTACGAGACGTTCCCCCGGGTCGAGGCAACGCGAAAGCCCAAAAGTTCCGGCGTGAAGCTCTACGGTCCGTTCGTCCAGTCCGCGCTTCGTCAAACGATTACCGAGCTGCAAAAGATCTTTCAGTTTCGCACCTGCAAGCTGGACGTTCAGGAGGACGACGCGCAGCGGCATCGCCGACCGTGTCTGCTGGCGTCGATTGGTCAGTGTACAGCCCCGTGCGCCGGGCGAATTTCCAAAGAGGAATACCGAAAAATCATCCATCGGCTCCAAAAGTTTTTGGACTCTGACCGCGCCGATTTTCTGGAAGATCTGCGTGGAGAAATGCTTCAGGCGTCGAAAGAGCTTCGTTACGAGGACGCCGCCCGACTGCGTGACGAAATCGCCGCGCTTGAGAAACTGGATTTGTGCGGCGACGTTGAGGCGGACGTTCAGCCGGAGGCGTTTTGCGTCGACCCGCGCAAAGGGGTTATCGGGCTTCAAAAGGTGTTAAAACTGCCGGAACTGCCGCGAATTATCGAGGGCATCGACATCGCCCATTTGCAGGGCGACGCGATGGTGGCGTCGCTGGTACAGTTTATCGACGGACTGCCGTTCAAGCCGGGGTATCGCCGTTACAAAATCAAAACGGTTCAGGGCGTCAACGACTTCGCGTCGATTGGCGAGGTTGTCTATCGCCGGTTTCGCGCCTTGAAAGAAGCGGACGAACGGTTCCCGGACATCCTGCTCATCGACGGCGGCAAGATTCAGCTTCGCTTTGCGCTGGAATCGCTCAGAAAACTCAATCTCAAGACCATGCCGACGGTGATTTCTCTGGCGAAACGCGACGAAGAGGTTTACGTCTCGGAATTCGAGGAGCCGCTGCGCCTGTCCCGTCACGCCTGGTCACTTCGTCTGTTACAGTTCGTCCGGGACGAAAGCCACCGCTTCGCCCAGCATTACCATCACATCTTGAGGCGAAAAGAAATCGAGGGAGAGGAATAATGCGTAATTCGTAATGCGGAATGCGTAATTACGCAAGCGCTGCTCGTTGGCTGTCAGCAGGTCAGTCCACACACAGATTTGACGGATTAAACGGAATAGCGCCGATTGGTTAATTTAAACACAAAAAACACGAAATAAGCGAAAGAGACGAAAAATCTTTTAAAAAATCCTTTCGTTTGTTACGTTCTTTTCGCGTATTTCGTGTTTAATAAATACCTTTTGAGCGGGCAAAACGCCTGTTTAGCTTGCAGACGCTAATTTTCGAATGAACCAAATTTACTCACAGAGATAAATTTCGCACGTTTCGAAATTAATCTCCCAGCGTCCATTTACCTTTCCTTCCCATAGGTACTCAGCGCCGCGGTCAGCCCACCACTGGTCAAAATTCTTTTGCGCTTGAGTCATATCGGCAAAAACGCGTTCGTAAAGGTCTTGGTTGTCTTTGGGAACGATTAATAAAAGTTCCTTGAGCGAGTTACGGCGTTCATACAACGCCTGAATTTCGTCTCGCTGTTCCGGCGTAACTTTGCCTACCAGTTTCTTAGTCATTATTATTTCCTTTCTTTTGTTTCTCTCTCCTCTTCGATTTCTTTGTATGTTAATGCGCCTTTGCTTTTCAGCAAATCAATTATGCTTTCTGGAGCGTTTTCGCTTAGCGCATAATCGAGAACTGATTTGTAGGAGGAGCTACCAAACTTTGAGTAACCATGTAAACATGCCTCACTCGATTTATTTATATCTGCTCCAGATTGTATAAGGTAAGAAACAATGTCCCACTGCTCTTTTTCAATTGCTATCATTAATGGCGTTATCCCTGTTACTGACCGGGAAGCCCAATAATCAATTCCAAATTCGCAACATCGACTACAGGGGGAGTTTACATCAGCGCCGTTTTTGATTAGCTGTTTGACTACGTTCAGATTCTTTTTTTCGATCGCCAAATGCAAAACTACTCCACTCCAAGAGTTTGAGGATCGACCGTAATGAACACGCTCACGATAACCAATGCCATCATCATATTTATATTTCGTATTCGGATCAGCTCCTTGTTTAAGAAGCTGCTCTACAGCTTTTTCATCTCCTTTCTCAACTGCTGCAATAAGCTGCTTGTTGACGTCCTCCTTTGAAGAGGTTTCTTCTCCAAAGGTCTTTGTCGAACAAAGCGCCAAAACCAGCAGTCCAAGCGCAAAGAATTTTCTAACATTCATCGAATTCTCCTTTCTCAATAAACAGCTTGTTCTTTTTCATCAGTTAGTTAGACGAATCTGATAATCATTTTTCGGAATCTGAACCGTTACCGTCAGGTACAGCGTGCGAATCGTTTTTTTCCCTTTCCTGCGTCGTTTTTTTGCCAGTCTCGTCCTTTTTTTCTCTCTCCTCTTCGATTTCTTTGTATGTTAATGCGCCTTTGCTTTTCAGCAAATCAATTATGCTTTCTGGAGCGTTTTCGCTTAGCGCATAATCGAGAACTGAACGATACAGATCCTTATCTTTATAGAACGGATTAACATTTCCAGACATCTCGTGGCTCACGGCATTGACACTTGCGCCAGATTTAACAAGGTAGGAAACCAATTCCCACTGTTTATTGTCTATTGCTGCCATTAAAGGAGTTATACCTTCTACACTATCACCGCCAATCCAGAAATCAGGCTTATCCAAATTATGATAATAATTGGAATATGCCGCATCAATATCTGCGCCTGCGGAAAGAAGCTGGATTACAATAGATTTATAACCACATAACACAGCTTTATAAAGAACTGACCGACTTGAGCTGTAATTGTTAAAACTAACGTTTATTCGCGTATTCGGATCCGCTCCTTTTTTAAGAAGCTCCTCTACAGCTTTTTCGTCTCCATCCTCAACTGCTGCAATAAGCTGCTTGTTGACGTCTTCCTTTGAAGAGTTTTCCTCTCCAAAGGACTTCGTCGAACAAAATATCAAAAACAGCAGTCCAACCGTGACAATGTTTTTAGCATTCATCGATTTTTCCTTTATCAATAAGCGGGGTGTTCTTTTTCATCAATTCATCAAACGGATCGAGATAGTCAATCTCGGGAATATCAACCATTTCCGTTAAGAACAGCGGCTCGATCAGGTCGCGGCTTGCATTGCGTTCCAGATGAGCGCAAACGCACTGCTGACGCGACGGCGTGTTGACTTCCAGAGTCGTTTCCTTGTTGAGCCATACGCAGCGACGGCACTGCCAGGCGTCGCAATTCTCGCAAATTGGCGCGTGGTCGAGTTTGTACAGCTGCGGATTCTTGATTGGAAGTTCGTGCGTTTTCAAGACCGTGTCGATATCGGAAATGAGGAAATCTTTGTTCTTTTCGCGATAGTAGAAGCCGGGGCAGACGTAAAAGTTTCCATCGGGACCAATTGTAACGTGTTTCACGCCAGCGTCGCAATGATTCGGCTTTTCCAGCTGAAGGCGGTCGGTCAGGAGCGACAGTTCCAGCGGTTTTTTCTCCTCGCGTTCCGGAAGCCATGATACAAGCCGATCCAAAACAGCTTTATACGGTTCGAATTCCGCTTCCGTCATTGATTCCATTTCCTTGACAAAAACGGTAATTCTGTCTGCGGCAAGAGAATGATCTTCCAGCCAACCCGGCAATTCCGCGAGATGGTCCTTGCTGATTCGCAAAACGAACATATCGGTCGGAGAAGTTGAGTCGTCCCACTCGTCCGTCTCATAATCAAAGACGTTGATTGTCTTGTCGTCAGCCGGGAAGTTCGCCTTGCCGGAACGGTAAATAACGTAATCGTTCCATTTGAGAATTTCCTTCTGAGCGTCGGTCAGACCGTCTTTGCCAAGTATCAAGTTGAGCGAGAGATTCTCCGTCAGAGCATAATAAGCGACCTTTTTGAGCGTCTCGTCATCCATGACTTTGCGTTCCATCTCCCGCGCCTTATAATAGCAGAAGGACGGCACGTCAGAATCCATCAACACAAACAGAGACTGCAATCCCTTGCGGAGTTTCAGACGAATCACACGGTCATCGCTATCGTCTTGAGGAACGAGTTTATCAAGCTTGTTCCAGAGGTAGTTATTCGCCCGAACCCGCGCCTTGTGCATTTTACAGATGAACGTTGCTCGCTGATAAATTGTCTCCGTATCAGCGCAGTCGTAGTTATTGCCCTGACACCATGCGCAGCCAGTCGCGACCTCGCAGTCAAGACACTTTTGCGGAGACTGAACGATTCGGTTGAGAGCCATGAACGGACGAAGGCGATTCCAGTCTAAACCGTCTTTGCCGTTGCCAATAACGATCTCCTGTTTGTTGTTTAATGAATACGTCGCAAAACGCATGCAGGGATGAATTTGCCCTTCGGTATCCGTAGAAAGAATGTTTCCAGCTCCACACCAGTTTTTAGTATCTCTTAACGTGAGCGGAAATCCAATTTTTCTTTCAAACAAAGTGCACTTGTTGTCAACGTATAATTTTTTGTTCAGAATTTCATCCGCAAGTTCAATTAATTGTTCTTCTAATAGTTGATCGTCTCCTTCTTGCCACACGTCTTCATAGACCGTATTCATGGCAACTTCATGAATACCCAAAGACCATAAATGTAAAACGGAATCTTTTACAAATCGGAGATCGTCATGAGAAATCGTCGCTTTCGTATATCGAACGGGAAACTGCTCTTTCCATAAAGGAATATTTTTTACAACGTCGTCATAGGAACCTGAATTATCAGGATAAACCCTCATACAGTCATGCTTTTCTTTTGTACCGTCAATCGATATGCCAATGCTAAGATGCAGCAAATTTTTCTTTATAAATTGCTGCACTTTTGGAGAATCGTACAACAATCCATTTGTAGAAAAAGAAATTCGGTAATTATTAAACCATGGATGATTCAGTTCGTACATCCGCAGCTTTGCATAATCGCAAATTTGGTCAATGAGTTCAACCTCAAGCAAAGGTTCCCCGCCAATAAATTCAAAGATCACTCCTTCTTGCGAGGTAAATTCATCACACGACAGAACGTAATCAATTGTTTTTTGCGCGGTTGGAAAATCCATTTTGTGAAATGAATTTTTGCCGCAAATGTAACAGTACCGACAGCGGAGCTGACAATCTTCTGTTACGATGAAATTGATGGACTTTGTTCTTCCATCTTTCCATATATTCAATCTTGTATTAAGAGAATTGATTTTTTTATTATCCATTACAGCCTCAATATTATAACATATAAGCCCTCCACTTGACAGCGTCAAGTGGAGGGTACTTAATGAATGTTGTCAGCCTAATATTTAATATTAGGCTCCGTACATACAAGTAGAACCACAGGCTCCGGAGCAACCCGAGCAACCATCCTTGCATCCTCCAGCGCAATCAGAGCAGGAAATTGAAGCAGGGCTATCTTCACTCGGTTTTGCTTCAGCGTTATTGGAGCCAGTTGCCATGAACGCAGCAGCGACAGCGGCAGCGCCGGCGAGCTTACCGAACTTCTTCATAAAAGCGCGGCGGGATTCAATTTTGTCTTGAGACATAATTTTTCTCCTGTATAAAACGTTTCGCGAAAGATGTAATACGACATAACCCTGTTCGCGCCTGGATTATGCGATACAAACAACTTTGGAGAAAGCGCGCCTAATATATTCCAAGAAAAGGATAAGGAGCGCTGACCCACTGTTCCATTGCCCCAAACACCCTAACCACAGGGATCGCGAACAATAAAACAGGATCAGCGCTCCGAATCCTATACGCGTAATTATACAATAACGTTTTAGACAGGAGTGCATCACCTGATAAATTAATTCGCGTAAGAACCTGCCAAAGCAGGGTGGTTATCTGTTTGGGGAATTAATTTATTTCAATGACTCTGACTAATTTTCATTAATCAAATTTTCTTTTTAATCATAATGGAGAAAAACTCCATTTTCATTAGTATAACATACAATTTTAAAATTTGCAAGGGGGGGGAAGAAGAAAAATTATAAAATTTTGTATGCAAGCAAATTTTTCCCGCGAAGGTACATAAGATAGAACGCTGAACCGCGTCTCGAAGAGACGCCATTTCTATAACCGTCGACTTTAGTCTACGGACGGCGAAACGCTCTACACTCACCACTAATCGACCCCGCCCTTTTTCTTCATTGTTAATCTTTAAGTCCGTGGGTTAAACCCCACGGCTAGACATATTCAACCGCTAACGCGGTTGGGCGGCAGGGGACTGCCGCGAGCCGGACTGCTCTGTGTTTACGAGTAGGAAAAAGTTGAACCGCTGGAGCGGTTCAAAGCGTAATTTCGTTCGCTGCGCTCACTTCATTACCGCCTTCCATTAACCAATCGGCGCGAATACGATTCATCCGTCGTCATTTCACGCCGAACTTCTTCCAGCAGTTGGGAACTGGCGCGGTAAACGTCATGACCTCTTTGGTTGTGGGGTGTTCAAAAGTCATGGAACGACAGTGCAGGGCGATTCCGTCCGGGAATTTTTGCCTCGAACCGTATTTGTAGTCGCCCAACAGGGGGAATCCGCGCTGAGAGAATTGCAGTCGAATCTGGTGCTTTCGCCCGGTTTCCAGATGGATTTCCGCCCAAAAGTATCCGGGGAATTGTTTAAGACGCGTAAACGACAATCGGCAGTCGATTGCGTCGGGATTGTCTGAGCTGACAGGGTTGACTTTTCTGTGACGGCTGTCGTGAACGATGAAATCTTCCCAATGGGCAGAGTCGGTTTGCGGGTTCCCCTGCGCTAGCGCCCAGTAGACTTTGTTCACCGTTCGGTTGCGAAACTGAGCGTTGAGCCGTTCCGCCCCTTTGCTGGTTCTGGCAAAGACCATCACCCCGCTGGTCGGCGTGTCGAGCCGGCTGACGACGCCCAGATAGACGTTGCCCGGCTTGTTGTACTTCTCCTTGACGTACTGACGCGCCTGTTCCAGAAAGCTGGGACGTCCCGCCTCGACGCCCATGGTCGGGATTCCCGCCGGCTTGATCAGAACAAGCAGATGATTGTCTTCGTAAAGGGTTTTTATCATGATTTGTAACGCCTGCGGCTAGTCCGTCTTTTTAGCTCTAAACTGCTCGTTCATCTTAATAACCGTGGACAGCAACTGCTGGAAGTCCGGCAAGGAAACGCTCGCTCGAAACGCCTCAATGTCTTTGGGAAAGCATTTGCCGCCGTATCCAAATTGACCGTCAGGACCGGGAACGGACGTGTGCATCGCGTTGACGTATCCGCTTTGTAAGACGCCCTGAAGGACGCGGTCGTAGTCGCAGCCGAGTTCGTCTGCAATCTGTTTAATCGCGTTGAAATACGTTACTTTCAGCGCGCCGAAAACGTTGTGAGCGTACTTCGCCAGCTCCGCTTCCGTCGACGTCGTTTCAATAAACGATTTCCCCGGAAAGACCTTTTTGAGCAGGTCGACATGCCCGGTAAACACCATCGGCTGACGGCAAAAGTCTTCAAAAGCGGTGCGTTCTGTGAGGTATTCCGGCATGAACCGGACGTCTTTTTTGTAACGTTTTGACAGCTTGTCGCACGTGCCGGGCAAGACGGTCGTCCGGATAAAAATCGGGACGTCCGGAAGATTTTTGACAATCTTGTTGAGCGTCGTCAACTTCTGCGAGCCGTCCGGTTCCGTAGAGATGTGTATGCTGATAAAAACGCAGTCACAGTCAGATAAATCGTCGTTGAATCCCAAAGGCGGGTCTGAAATTTTGACGCGGCATTTTTTATTGTAACATTCCAGCCAGCGCTTTAGCGCCGAGCCTATCTTTCCGCAGCCGACGACTCCGACAGTAACTGATTTTTTATTCGCCATGACTTCCGTTTGAAAAGAAATCAGATGTATTCTGCGTACAAGAATTCGGATTTATGGAAATGCAGCCAGGAGAAATACAGCGCGATAAACGAAAACGCTACAGTATAGCCCAAATACCACGGCTGCCAAACGATAACGTTTGATTCTGTTGCGACAAATCCACCGTCGTTATACAGCGGAACAAACAGATTGTGTCCGTTAATTATAACAAGTCGAATCGCTTCCAAAATGGGCGATATCGGATTAAGCATCATGATTGGACCTAACCGCGGTCCAAGCATATCCGGCTCAAAGAAAATCGTGGTAAAGAAAATGCCAAACGACGTCAGCAACCCCAGCAGGTAGCGGAAATCGCGATAAAACACCATCTGGCTGGCGAAAAACATGCTTATCGCCAGACCTAGAACCACCAGCAGAATATACAAAACCGGAAGCCAAAGCAGATTCAACGTCCATTGAATCTTTCCCATAAAAAGCAGAACGACAAATAACGAACCGGAACCAATTGCAAGATCAAATGTATTGGAAACAAAGCATGACATCGGAAACACTTCCCGCGGGAAATAGATTTTTGTAATTAGTCCGATATTTCCTACCAGAGAGTTGGACGCGGCGTTTACTGAACCCAGGAAGAACGACCATGCAACCGCTTTGACGGACATGACGGCAAAAGAGTCCAGTTGAAACTCTTGTCCAGCCATTTTTGCCATGACGAATTTAATAATAAATCCGCTGAAGACAATCATTGCCGGCATAAAAATAGTCCAAACATAGCCAATAACAGCCTGCTTGTATTTGACTCGCAAGTCGCGCTTAAACATTTCATAAAGAAGCTCTCTGTAGGCGTAGACGTCATAGAACATCTCTTTCCATGTATCCAGCAAAGACTCTTTTGCTTCAAGGACTTCGTTTTGATTTAATTTGTCTGTTTCTTCGATAATCTGTTCAATATTATTATCTTCCATAAGACATTATTCGAAAATTGGTTAATTCAAATCTCTATTCATACCGATAGTAAACTTCTTCTGTCATTAACTGAGGCATATACTGGTTGTGCCTGTCGTACTCATTTTGAAATTTCAAAGTAATACATCCAATCATAACAGTATAGTAACTAATTTCCAATGCAAAAACCGAAACAAACTGAGCGCCTATACAGAAGCCTATTAGTGCGCATAGCGCCATTTGAGCTGAGATATGAATAAATGGATCTGAAGTAGGCGTGCGCTCGTTTGCAACTCTCATCAAATACAGAATCGTTAAACCAAACGTTCCCAGCAAAGATAAAATGCCTGGAACCCCCTGCTCCGCAGACGCCTGCATCCACATCGAGTGGGCTTCAATAGCCATGCCATGATGAGACCTTGTATAAGGAAGCCATTGTCGCAAACCAACTCCAAAAACCGGATTGTCTCGCATAACCGCCAAGCAGTTCTTCCAGCTTGTCAGACGTCCTTGAGAGGATGCGTCGCGTTCTTTTGCATCAACAAACGTTGATGCAAATCGTTCTCGGACAGAAGGACCTGCCATATATAAAGCTGCGCATACTGCCAAAATCATAAATGCTATATATGACGGTTTTTTAGGAATGAACCAGACAACTGCTATACCGGAAATCAGAAGTGAAAGCATGCCGCCTCGCGACATGGAAAAGAAAATTACATGTGCGTTAAGCGCGGCGATAAAAAAAGCAATTCCTTTACGCCACAACTTCGGATCGTACAAACCAGTATAAAACGCCAAAACTGCGTTGATAACCATCGTCAAAACAAAGAAGTTGTTATCCATGCCGGCAAACCCGATTTCGGCCAGTCGGTTAAATCCGTCCATGTAGGAATTGTTCAAGTCGTAGGCAACGTAACCTTCAGAAAGAATGATAACCCAAATTATTGTTTTTAACTGACTGATGTTATTGATAATGGTCATTCCAAGGAAGAATGCCAAATACAGTTTGACATACTGCACCAACTGATGCGATGCGCCAAACGCCAAAACTCCGTTAGCGGCAGAGGATATGTACATCCAGAAAAAATTAAAAACAAGAAGAGTGATAACAAGCCCGGCTTTTTGTCCAAAATTCCATTTGCCAAAGCCGGCAAAAAGCCAGCCAATAAGCATGCTGATGCCGACAAGAAAAGAATACCCGGCAATTCCAAAGAATTTCTCCGGAACAGAGAAAAACCATAACGATGTCGGATTGATGATAGCAAGGCAAATATAGGCGCACAGTCCAACGAATGGATTTAATACGCCAAAAACGATGCCGATCATCGTCAGCATATAGGTAAACAGTAAACCTTTACTCATTGTATTTAATTTCAGGTGGTTCCAAAACTGATGGATTTATACAATTAAATTGAGTAATT
>JAZMZV010000094.1:0-13401 GCA_045586185.1 Thermoguttaceae bacterium
GCCCTACGCTTTCTTTTTTTCTTGTAATCTTGAGTTCTAACTTTAACTAAAATCTAAAAGTAAAATAGGTAAAACAAAATCTTTCCTAATCAATACAACAGAATTATTTTAACTCGCTTTTTCCTTAAGTTGATACCTATGTGGCGCCTGTCTCGGGCGCCAACTTGACGGCGAAAGCCATCAAGGGAATGCGGAAGCCTCCAAAAATCTTTGAACGTGGAATGTCCCTTCGACTTGCTGGTTCGCGGACGTACCGTCCGCCGAAGAAAACATTTACCATCAATTTGAAAGATTACATAAAAAATCTCCTGCTGTTATTTGCGTCAGGCATTTTGGCGTATTTTTCCTTGGCATGGCCTTGGCTAAACGTTTGGCTTCAGGAGGTTTCTCTTAGAGTTGAAGAAGACCCAACGCTAATTTATACGGTTTTAAAAACTGTTCCAATATTGTTAATATCGCTCCCGATATTATTGTTAATGTTGGGCTGCGGCGTTTATATGAGTTGGACGGCTGCGAAATCTCCCTATCTGTCAATTCGCTTTTGCGCTCATTTGATATTGATAGCGTATATTACTGTCTTTTCCTTTTTGTGTTTATTCCGCATTCTTCAGTTACTTCATTTGGGATTTTTTACTACTCTTTTGTTATTGTACGTAATTGTCGGAGTTATTTACGTAAGATTGCTCTACGTCAATTCTTCAAAGAAAGAGTCGCCGCAGCCCAATGACGAAAATGAGAAATAACAAATAGAGTTTATTCCTCACTGCTTTAGCTGTGAGGAATAATTTTAATCATAATATCGTAGCCCACACCTTTAGGTGTGGGATTGAAAAAACAAAAATTATAGATTAACGAACAAACTCCCATTCCTTCCCCGCCCCATTTGGGGCGGGGAAGGAATGGGAGGGGAAGCGTTTTGGGGAGGTGCGCTTTTTTAATCCCCCAGATAAATCTGGGGGCTACGATTTTTGAATTTTTTTATTTCCCACGTCTAAAGACGTGGGGATAGGAACATATAAATCTGGACGCAAAAAAAGGTTTCAAGACTCTTTCATTTTTTATGCCCCTAAAATTTGCGTACGTCTCTTTTTTTTCTTGTCCCAGGGGAGTTGCAAATGATTTTCGTTCCGAGTAGAATACTTAATAAAAGTATGAATTCATGCAAGCGTCTTATTATAAAACGCTTGTCCTGTTAATATTAGTCGCCGATAATAATCATTTTGTTTTATTGAATTATTATGACTTCAACAAAAACCCACTTAAAGACCAGTTCCAGACTTCGCGTCTGGATTACTCGATTTGTTTTGTTCGCAATTTCGCTGATAACCCTGAACGCGATTCTGATCGGGGCGACGCCCAATAATGTCAAGCCGATTCGGGACGGGCATTCGCATAACGACTACTGGCGAAACCGCCCGATGCTGGACGCTCTCGACCACGGCTTTTGCAGCGTCGAGGCGGACGTCTTTCTTCGCGACGGGCAGTTTTGGGCGGGGCACGTAACAGCGGAAATCATTCTGCGCCGCAATCTGGAAACCATCTATTTCCAAACGCTCAAAGAGCAAATCGCCCTCAACGGCGGGACAGTTTATCCCGGCGTCGAGACGTTCTATTTGTGGATTGAATTCAAGGAAGAGCCGGAAGAGGCGTGGACGGCGCTGGTTCCGCTGCTGGAAAAGTACAAGGACATGCTGGCTTCTGTAACAGACGGCGTGAAGAAGCCGGGACCCGTTCAGGTGATTATTACCGGCAACCGCCCGTTCAAGTCGTTTGAGGATTCCAAAGGGAAAACGTTCTACGCTACGCTCGACGGACGATTTGGCGATCTGGACAACCCCAACCGCCCCGCCTGGATGGTCGGCGCGATTAATGAGAGCTGGGGCAGCGTCTGTTCCTGGAAAGGCACAGGCGAGTTCCCCGCCGACCAGCGCGCCAAACTGGCAGCGCTGATTGACAAGGCGCACAGTCAGGGGCGAATCCTGCGATTTTGGGGCGCGCCGCAAAACGCGACGTTCTGGACGGAACTGCGGCGATTGAAAGTCGACTTGCTCAATACAGACCACCTGACGACGTTCCAGAAATTCGACCAGAAGTACAAGCCAGAAGAATAAGAGATATTAGAATCCAAAGCCGCAAGAAATGGAAGGCGGTTGGCGAGCCGGGTTGCGTAAGCTCCCGGAAAAATCTCACGCGGAGACGCGGAGGAGCGGAGGATGTTCGCAAAGTAATCATTTAGTAAATGCTTGCAGCGGAAGCCTCCAAAAATCTTTGAACATGGAAAGCCCCATCGACCTGCGGGTTCGCGGACATTCTGTCCGCCGGAGAAATATTTTAACCACAAAGAACACAAAGAACACATAGAACACAAAGAAACAATCGACGCAAAGCGTTCAACTAGAATCCAAAGCCGCCCGGCTCTTCCAGATTGAGGCGTTTCATCTTTTTATAGAGCGTCGTTCGGTTGATTCCCAGCGCGGCGGCGGTTTCAATTCGATTCCACTGGAAAGCCCGCAAGGCGTCGAGAATGATTTTCCGTTCCGGCTCTTCCAACGCGTCTTTGAGAAGCCGAATCGACGACGGGTCAGGTGCGGGAGAATCGTCTGTCTCGTTGTCAACTGTCGCGGCGTTAGAGAAAATCGCCGGCGTCTGCGCGGGTTTGGTTCTGACGTTTCCCGGCAAATCTTCCAGCATGATAACGTCCGATTTCCCCAGCAGAACGGCGCGTTCAACCGCGTTTTGCAGTTCCCGAACGTTGTCCTGCCATCGGTACGACGTCAGGGCTGACATGGCGGCGTCTGAGAACCCGGCAACGGCGCGATGCGTTTGCTGACAAGTCTGTATCAGGAAATATTGCGCCAAAAGCGGGATATCGTCAATGCGTTCTCTCAGCGGCGGAACGTCTATATTGATAACGCTGATTCGATAATACAGGTCTTGACGAAACAGCCCGTCCTGAACGGCGCGATAGAGGTTTTCGTTGGTCGACAGAATCACCCGGACGTCTGTAACAATCGGCTGGCTGGAACCAACAGGTTCAAACTGCGATTCCTGTAACACGCGCAACAGTTTGACTTGCATCGCGGGCGAGACGGTCGATATCTCATCGAGAAGAATCGTCCCGCCGTCCGACTGCTGAAATTTGCCGACTTTCGATTCGGTCGCGTTTCCGAACAGCTCGCTTTCCAGCAGCGAATCCGAGAACGCCCCGCACGGGACTTCAATAAACGGCTTGTCTTTTCGGGAACTGAGCCGATGGATCGCCCGGGCGATTGTCGATTTCCCCGCGCCGCGCTCTCCCGTAATCAAAACCGGAGTCTGAACGTTGGCGATCGTCTTAACGATGTCGAATACGCGCTGCATTTTGTCGCTGCATCCAATAACGTCTTCCAGCCCGGTCAGGCAGTTGTAACGATATTCATCTATAGACGTTTTCTGGTTCGCCGCGCCCTGCGTCAGCTTTTTCTTTTCCAGCGCCCGATGAATTGTCAGCTGAAGTTCGTTGTCCAGAACCGGCTTGGTGAGGAAATCAAACGCGCCTTCCCGAATCGCCTGCAGAGCCAGTTCCGCCGTCCCGTATCCGGAAATGACAATAATCGCTGTTTCCGGACGTCGTTTTTTGCAATAACGGAGAATGTCGAATCCGGAATCCAGCCCCAATCGCAGGTCGGTTACGACAACGTCAAAGCTGTTACTTTCCAAAAGATTCAGCGCCCCTGATACGCTGCATGCCGTCGAAGTTATATAACCAGCGTCGATTAAGCAGTCTGAAAGAGACTCTAACGCCAGTTCATCGTCGTCAGCAATCAGAACGGAATAATTGTACATGGGGGCGCTGTCAGGAAACGTAAAATGAGTGTATAATAAAGTTGCGAGTGGCGAGTCAGCTTTTAGCTTCTAGCTACTAGCCATTAGCTTGGTTATTTTAGTTTCAGGCTTTAAATAATAACGCTAAGAAACACAAATGCACAAGCTAACAGCTAGAGGCTAGAAGCTAGCGGCTATAATAATTGCACTACTGCCTAATTATGCACTATGAATGACAAAAGCAAACGATTAAGCAAACCTTTTTGATAAAGAAAAACGCGAAGAATAAACAAGATAATATGGTTGTATCGAATTTAACGACGGAAATCATTAACGACGGGCGCTTTCAGGCGTATTTTGCCATTGCTGGCGGAGGAACAGACGCGCTGGCGGACTTGCTACGCACGCCGGGGGCTTCCGCTCTGGTGGAAGGGGCGACGATTCCCTATTCGCCCGGTCAGATGGCGGAGTTCCTGGGACGCGAAGTCGATCAGGCGTGCTGTCAGTCAACCGCATGGAAGATGGCAAACGCAGCGTTTCGACGCGTCTTTAATAATAAGTCGGGTCGCATTCCGCTGGGCGTCGCCTGTACCGCAGCGCTGGGCACGAATCGGGTTCGCAAAGGCGAGTCCAGAGCGCATATTGCCCTGCAGACGTCAGACGCCGTCTATACGTTTACCGTCCGTTTTACTCGAGACGAGCAAAAAGAGCAGTCCGCCTCCGCCGATGAGTTCGCTGCAATTCGCGCCCAGCAGGAACGAGTCGTTTCCGACGTTATATTGTCTGCGCTGAGATACGTTCAAGCGGCGAGGCGCCGCTCCCAGTCCGCGCTTCCGCGCGATTGCCAAAAAACGCTCCCGTTGGTCGCTTTGGATAATCTCGCAACTCGCAACTCGCAACTCGCAACTCAATATACTATCACAACGGACGTTCAAAGAATTCCCGATTCTATACAAGAGTTTTTTCAAGGAATCGCGGACGAAACGTACTGTACCCCTTCTCTCGCAACTCGCCACTCGCAACTCGATACTATTCACGCGATTTTCCCCGGGTCGTTCAATCCGATTCACGATGGGCATCGGCGAATGCGCGCGTTGGCGTCGGCGATTCTGCATTGCCCGGTCTGTTACGAGCTGTCCGTTTTGAACGCAGACAAACCAACGACGTCGCCGGGCGAAACCGCGTGGCGGCTCAACGAAATCGCTAAAATGGACGATCAAGCCGAGGTTATCCTCTCCCGAACGCCCCTGTTTATCGACAAAGCCCGAAAACATCCGGGGGCAACGTTTGTCGTCGGCGCGGACACCATCGAAAGGATAAACAATCCCAAATACTGTCAAAGCGAAACGGCGTTTAACGAGATGATAGCGGAATTCGCCCGTCTGAAAATACGCTTTCTCGTCTTCGGGCGTCCCTCGTCTGACGGCGTTTTTTCGTCTCTGGAAACACTGCATTTAATCGACGCTCTGCGCCAGCTTTGCATTCCTGTACCGGAAGACGAGTTCTGCTGTAAGCTAAGCTCTACGGAAATCCGAAAGAAATCGGCGGTTTAGATACGTGTAGACCGCTGAAGCTTCGCGCTTCTCAACCCTGACTAATCAACTGTCAAATTGGCATTGGCACGGAATTTGCATTATTGAAGGTCAGAATACAATTTTAAGTGCAAATTTTACGAAAGTGAGGGTTTATACCAATGTCTATACGATTTGAAAAATTCACGTTAAAATCTCAGGAAGCCGTCCAGAACGCTCAGGAACTGGCGGCGAAAGCGAATAATCCCCAGGTTTCGTCTCAGCATTTGCTTATCGCTTTGCTGGACGACCGAGACGGGATTGCGTCCGCTATTATGTCGGAAATTGGCGCGGATATACCGCAGATCAAAAAAATCGCTCAGGCGGCGATTGACCGCATGCCGCACGCGTCGGGAACGCAGGTTTCGCTCACGCAAGAGTTACAGCAGGTTTTGCAGTCCGCTCAGGATTTGGCAATCCAGATGAAAGACGACTACGTGTCTGTCGAAATGCTGGTTTTGGCGATGCTCAAGACGAAGTCCGAAGCGGGCGACACACTCAATCTGTGCGCCGTCGACGAGAAGAAAGTCCTGACCGCCATGCAAGCCATTCGAGGTTCGCAGCACGTTTCCAGCCCAGAGCCGGAATCGACCTTTGAAGCCCTCAAAAAGTACGGCATGGATCTGGTTGAACTCGCCCGACAGGGCAAGCTGGACCCGGTTATCGGTCGAGACGCGGAAATCCGTCGAGCGATTCAGGTTCTTTCCCGACGAACGAAGAACAACCCGGTTCTCATTGGCGAACCCGGCGTTGGAAAGACGGCTATTGCAGAAGGGCTTGCGTTGCGAATCGTTGAAAACGACGTCCCGGAAAGCCTGAAAAACAAGCGGCTGATCAGTCTCGATATGGGCGCGCTGGTTGCAGGCGCCAAGTTCCGAGGCGAGTTCGAGGAACGGCTCAAGGCGGTTTTGCGAGAAGTCAAAGAAGCCGCCGGCTCTGTCATTCTGTTTATCGATGAACTTCACACCGTCATTGGGGCGGGCAAGGCGGAAGGCGGCGCGGACGCGGCGAATCTGCTCAAACCGGCTCTGGCGAGAGGCGATTTGCGATGTATCGGCGCAACAACCCTCGACGAGTACCGAAAGTACATCGAAAAGGACGCCGCTCTGGAACGACGATTCCAGCCGATTTACGTCGGCGAGCCGTCTGTAGAAGACACGATTCAGATTCTTCGAGGTCTTAAACCGCGATACGAAGCGCACCACAAGGGCGTCAAAATCAAAGACTCTGCCCTCGTCGCAGCGGCGAAGCTGTCCTACCGTTACATTGCCGACCGGTTCCTGCCGGATAAAGCAATTGACCTTGTCGACGAAGCCGCAAGCCGACTGGCGACGGAGCTGGAATCCGTTCCTGAAGATATCGACAAAGCCCAGCGGCGGCTGGTTCAATTGGAACTGGCGGCGCGTCAGCTGGCGGACGAAAACGAGGAACACGCTCAGCAGCAGCTCGAAGAAATTCGGGCGGAAATGGAAAGCGTCAATAAAACTCTGGCTGACCTGCGCGAGCAGTGGGAACAGGAAAAGCGCGGAATGCTGGGCAACCAAAAGACGCTCCAGCAACTCGACGAAGCGCGTCACGCCTACAATCTGCTGTTAACCTCCATTCGAGAAAAGCAATCCAAAGGCATGCTTCCGCAAGAGCAGGACTATCAGCGACTGTTTGAACTGGAACGTCAAATTAAAGAGCTGTCCAAACTGGAAGAAGAATCCAAGAAATCCGGTCAAAACGGCAAAGACGCCGCCAGCGAGCAGCATCATAAAAAGCCGCTGCTGCGTCACGAAGTTACGCCGGACGAAATCGCGGAAGTCGTTTCCGCCTGGACGGGCGTTCCGGTCGCCAGAATGATGGAAACGGAAAAGAACAAACTGCTGGTTTTGGAAGAACGAATTCATCAGCGGGTTGTCGGTCAGGATGCGGCTGTTACAGCAGTGTCGGACGCCGTCAGACGTTCCCGCGCCGGCTTGCAGTCCCAGCATCGACCTATCGGCTCGTTCCTCTTCCTCGGTCCAACGGGCGTTGGAAAGACGGAACTGTGCAAGGCGTTGGCGGAAGTCCTCTTTGACGACGAAAACGCCATGGTTCGGCTTGACATGTCGGAGTTCATGGAACGTCACACCGTCAGCCGGCTCATCGGCGCCCCTCCCGGATACGTCGGCTACGAAGAAGGCGGCGTTTTAACCGAAGCGGTTCGACGCCGTCCGTATTGCGTCGTCCTGCTGGACGAAATTGAAAAAGCCCACCGCGACGTTTTCAATATTCTGTTACAGGTTTTGGACGACGGGCGTCTGTCCGACAACCAGGGACACACCGTCGACTTTTCCAACACGATTATTGTCATGACGTCCAACGTCGGCTCGCAGGCGATTTCCGCATTCCTGGCAGACAAAGACGAGCTCAGCGGCAGCGAAGAAGACCAGCTTGATTCCGAGATTTCCGACGCGCTCAAGGGCGTCTTTACTCCGGAATTCCTCAACCGAATCGACGAAAAACTGATCTTCCATCCGCTTACCCGCAAGGACATCGGCAAGATCGTCAAGATTCAAATCGACCTGCTTGCAAAGAAGCTCAAAGAACGCGACGTCAACCTCGTCGTTACGCCCGCGGCTTTGGAAGAGCTTGCCAACGAAGGTTACGATCCCGCCTACGGCGCCAGACCGCTCAAGCGAGTTATTCGTCAGCAGATTGAAAACCCGATGGCGGTTGAACTGCTCAAGGGCTCGTTCCCGGAAGACAGTACGCTCACGGTCGACTTCACCGGCGATAACTTCACGTTTACCAAATAATAACTGTCACTTGACGCAAGCGGCAGAATCTCTGGCAGCGTCAGCTTCTGGAGATTCTGTCGTTTACGCTTTTTAAAACCAATTCAAATATTCCGTTTATCAATTCAACCGTCTCTAATTATAACGCTCTTTTGCGTTATACGTCATCCACAACAATGGATTCAACGTCTCGTCACAATTATTATTGGAATCTCTCAGAACGCTGACAGCGAAGAATGCGCTCTTTTTAAATCGGGTTTTAATAACGTTGACAAAATTATACATTCCACAACGCAAAAGATATTTTTCAACCATTCTGGAATGTTCGTTCCACTCTTCTGAAGACTGAGTAAACTTGTTGCTGACGCATCCAATTGCGCCTTTCAGATTATTGAGATCGCACTTTGTAACGACAACGCAAATCGGCAGATTAAACCCGGTGTTGAACGCATCCGGGTAAATGCGCTCCAGTTTATTGCACAGCATGCCAATTACGGCGTTTGCATCCTGTTCGGCGTAAAGGTATGCGGAAGGAAGCGACTTCTTTCTTTTACCCGCCGCTTTGACAATGCCGCTTTCAACCCACGGATCTATTACCAAAAAAATGCCATTTGCCATATTGAAGTACGGTTCAGCCATTCCAGCTTCAATAGCGTTTATGGAGTTGTTGCCGGTGTCGTAATAGTACGCCAGAAATTTTCCAAACAATTTTTTACAGTGCAGCATGTACGCCTTGGGGCATATACGACGCGGCGTTGAAGGGCCAAAACGCCCATTGCTGATTTGTTCCGCCTGCAATCGAACCCGATATTCCTGCTCGCTGTCCGAGAAACGTATGAATGAATCAAAATGTTTATTCAACAAATTCATTGCCTGAAATAGAAATGACGTCTTGCCGCTTTTAGAAGCGCCCTCGACAATATAAACCATTTCAGGAACGTCGCCAAATCCTTCATAATCAAGCGACTTTTGACAGCGGGGACATATTTTCAAATACTTGTTTCGTCCATTTAGCCATGACGTTCTGATGGAATTGCCGCAATGAGGGCACGGTATTGAGAAAACGCCATATCGCGATGGATGCAGATTTTCCAACAGTTCGCCGCAATAAGGGCACTTGTAAACTATAGACGAGTTACTGTGCCCGCAATCTTCATGAGGACAAATAAACCGAATCTTTCCCCAATGAGGCCGCCAGTCGAGTAATTTCATTGCCAAAAGTATTGACATGCAGACCATTCCGAATAAAACCATTGCAATAATCGGAACCCACGACCAATAGACTATTCCAGAGCGCTCATACAACCACATGAGATTGTTCCAGGACGACGTTGTCAAACTCAACAACATTTTTGACGTCCAAACAAGAGGTTCGTATGTGAAATAATAAACTACTCCGGCAACAATAAGCCATGCAATTCCATAAGCCGAGTTTGCGTCTTCAGAATCGTAAGAATTGTAGTTTATGGCAGAGGATAAAAAATGAATAGCGACAGAAGCAACAATTATTCCAATCGTCCAGCTTAAAAACAATGCCAAATAGCCCAAAAGCGTTAATAGCCCATAAATAATACACGCAGTCAGAGGAATTACAATAAAAAGCCCCACTGACGCCGCCAGCATGATTCCATACGGACGCAATCGAAAGGGTATAATCGGTTGTCGAAAGTAAGGACTTGTACTCATTCAGGGAACTCTCAATAACAGTGCGGCTGTGAGCATAATATCAAAGCGAGAGCCGCCCTCTGCCCTGCTCTCGCTAGCAACCCGCCGCTCTTCATCGAAACAGTCTATGCAACAACGACCGATCTTTTTCAGGATCCTTTGGTTCTTCTGGAACGCTCAAGGCAGAAATTAACAATTTTGAATACAGAGCGTTATCACGAATCTGTTGAATAGATTTCTCGGAAATCAGCCTGTTGAGGACGTCTTCCTGCTTTTGAGCGTCCAATAACGGAAAATTTTTCAGCTGCTCATCGAGTGTAAAATGCGAATTATCCATTAAAATGTTAATTGCCGCCGCTTTTAATACAGGAACCTTAATCGCAAGTTCTATATCCTGAAGAGTAATACATTCCTGTCGATAGAGAAACATCCAGAAGAGATTAAGCATCGTCCCGGACTCTTTCGCATAAGGGGGAATAGACTTGTAAAACTCTGTCAAAGCGCTGTATTTGCCATTAAGACAGTTGTTCAGAATGTCCTCTGCAAAGTAATTGGGCGGGAACTTTGAAGAAAGAATCCTCGGGTTATCAGAATAAAGCAAAATATCCTGTCGTTGTACCAGATCCTGAAAAATGATTTCATCCTGTGAATTCATCTTTTCGGTAATGGGGAAATTGACCGCGACATACGAAAAGGACAGCGTCGGCTTTTCATGAGTGGAAAACGTAACGTTTTTCCACATTGACGACGGCAGACATCGCGTTGCGCCCCACAAGCAAAAAGCCATATCCTCTGGAAGACCCGTTAAAACAATTTTGTTGTTTGGTTTTAACGACATCAAACTATTGAGTACGAAAAGAAATTTCTTCTGACGTTCCGAAGATGAGCGAAGGAATTCAACAAACGACTTTTCGTTGATTATTCCAAATCGAATCTTTTCATCCATAATTGGCGGAAGTTCCGGCGAAATAGTCTCGCTGTCTTGCGTAACCCAAAAAGGACTTCCCCACATTTCCAAAGCAATCCGAACGCTCCACGACTCTGGAAGAGGATAAATCAGATGAGAGAAATAGTTTCCTTCTCGATGCGTTTGTTTATCCGGTAAAGCGTAAACAGAATGCGCAAGAAAATAACGACAGGGCGTCGTTCCAACTGAACTAAAGACGAGTTTTGCAAATGGATCCAGGGAAACAAACAATGATGAATCCAACGATTCTTCAGCGCCTGGATAATTTATATACTGCGGATAACTGCAGAATTTCTTATAAACAGAAAGTTCCTGTTCCGACGTTCCTTTGACCGCGGCGCGAGCGCAATCCCCGCCCATACCGGATACGCTCATTCCCGTTCCGGAACAGCAAAATGTAAAATAGGCTTGATTCATGATATGTTCAAGAGTTGTTAATCGCCAGGGGCGAATACAGGAAAAAATCAGGGAAACAAAATGAGAAATAATAAGCAAAAAGACCGTTTACGTCAATTATCCATTATTTCTCATAATTAACCGCATTGTCCTATACGTTTCTTCTAGTTCTTTGTTTTTTCTTCATTTCCTGTTCAGTCTGAAGGTAACCAAGCTGATTCAAAATCCAAAGCAATGAATCGGCAATGTTAATTGGGTCAATGGACGTTAACGAATAGTCTTCCTTGGGAGAACGTCCAAGAGCTGACATGCCGAAGTATTGACACGTTTTGAAATTGCCTTCAGCAACGGAGGTGATGGAGTTGATGCCTTTACTGGTAATGTATTTGCGAATCGCATCCGACGTCTTTTTAGCGGCAACCTCGTCAAATCCATTACTGTGAACGTGATCTTCAAAAACGGATTGATCCAACCCGTTAATGTTTCGGAGCAAGTCAAATTTCGAAATCGTAACAGCCAAAGGCGCTTTGATTTTTTGACTGGCATACTGACTGTTTTGCCGTTCAATCGCCTGCTTGAGAACGCCGATTGTGTCGTACTGTTTTTGTACTGACGATGGGCTGTAATCCATTTTGATATCTCTGCGGATTTCCGGATAGGAAAGCGGATCAATCAGAGCAATAATGCCGGCAGCGCGTGAAAAATAACGGCTGTACAAATCCTGAATCACAGGCGAAGTGGAATCTTCCCCGGCGGCGTCGAAAAAGACAAGGTCAATTGGCCGATGAGTGGCGAACGGATGCAGCAGTCGCTGTTTAAGGCTGAACCGGGTCAAATTCAGACGATAAATCAGAGGAATGCGAATATCGATATTGGTCTGAGCAGAGAGCGTTGCCATAACCGCTTTGGGGTTTTCGCCAAACAAATTGTTTCCGTATCGTTCGTTATACAACTCGTCAGAATAAATTGTCCGCAGCGTTCGCGTTGAAAACGTTTCCTGCGTTGACAGATTAAGCCCGACTTCCTGTGAATAACGATTCTTCAGGGCGTCAATTAGCACTCCGAAAAAATTGCTTTTTCCCGATGAACGAAACCCTGTAACGGCAATAACGCTGCTTTTCAACCTGTTGTTGGCAAGCTGAACAGGAAGCTGCATGTGACATTTCGGGCAGATCCGATGTTTGACCTCGGTATCGTTGGCAAGAGAGGGGTACCAAAAATTGCGAAGCGCTCTGTTGACATTGCCTGTCGGAGTCTCTACAGGAGCCATAAGGACGTCGCTGTCAAGATTAAGAAATCTCTGAACTACAGGATCGTTGACCCGTTCGTTGGAGGAAATGACGCGCAAGGGCGCGTGTCCGAGATGAAACTCGTTAAAGCAAAACGGACACAACACTTTTGAAAATGGGAGAGTAAGCGGCATGGGAGTAGTGATAAAAATTGTTAAAGGAAAAACGCAGCGGTCAAAACGGGAAAATGAAAGCGTTTAATTGGAACGGATTGCGCCAATCATTCCTGATCAAAGCTTCTGTGAATCATCATTCGGCACTTATCCGACTGTCCAGGCGAATAATAAACTCTGTTTCCAACTGTTACAGCATTAAAAATCACAACGTATAGTTTGGAAGAAAAAATGAACTTTTTTCTTATCGGGTGGTTAATGCTTCGGTGTTCTGCTACAATGCGAGGAATGCCCTGTTGTACGTCGTTCACGTTTCGAGCGTATCTGTCGCGGCGAGCAATGATATAAATGTGGGAAACATTGCCGTCTTCAGACCAGTACGGAGTCAAAACAACCTCATTTGAATCATAGTCAAAATACGCGCCTAATAATTTGGCTTCGTCCGGTCCGCCAACGATTGTTGGAACGCCCCATTCATACCAGTTGTCATGTTTAACGGCTGGGGTTATCGTATACGTTTGATATTTGGCGCTATTCTGCGGCCGGTTCCACTGCGCGCTTCGCGCTGCAGGGTCTATAACAGGATTGATCCCTGGAATGTTCGACAGCGAAGAGCCGTATTGTTCTATATCGCCATGCCAGGTAAACTGACCTGGACTTGTTCGTTTTTTGTTGTCTGTCCAAAAAAGAACAACCTCTCTGTCTGAATCCTGATTCCATTCCAGACTAATTGTATTATCATTTTGAGTCAGACTCAACTGTAACGGCTTGTTCTCATGTTCCAGGGGCTTCCAAAACTCATTATTATAACAAATCTCATCTGGAAAATCCTCT
>JAZMZV010000095.1:0-2170 GCA_045586185.1 Thermoguttaceae bacterium
AATCGTGAACATTTCCGTTCCCCCCTTTCACGCGATCCCGACCGAGATAAGCTCGGCGATTTCCGTTCCGATTGCCTTTGCGGCGATCCAGACTGCTTGAGTCCTGGTGCGAGCCGTCACCGTCAGACAGCTCCGGCAGCCATTCATGCCTCGCACGATTACGTTCCACTTAAACATTTTCAGTCCCCCCTTCACGCAATCGCTAAAATCTCATACACACTCACGCAGTAGTCATTCCCGTCCGTGTCGCTGAAATAAGCAAAGCCGTCACAGAAACTGACCCCGTTCCCGTCTACAGTCCGCATGACCGTCCCGACTTCGTCTCTATAGATGATCGTCATTGTTCTTCCCCCCCTATTATTTAGATACCCAACCATTTGGCTGTGACCAGTTCCCAAAGATCCTCATGCGCCTCGTGTCCGCACTGGTAACAAGTGACTTCGCCGTCGTCGTTGAAAAGATCCTCTGACCTGTAAAGCCGCCAACAGTGTGGACACACAAGCGTTTCGCTGTACAGTTCCACGTTTAACACGTTCGGCGCGTCGTCGTAGTCAATCCACGTTCCAGAAACTGGTATTTCCGGGAGTCGGGCGAGCCGTTCCGGGTTTCTGGTGTTTTCGTCGGCGGTCAGTATTTCGTCATGCAACCACAGCCGAACAAGTGAAATTTCCGGGCTTAAGTTCTTATAGAGTTCCCCCAATGTCATGATAAATACCCCCTTTGCGATTTCTGGCGGTTGTAGGTGCCGCCGCTTTTCCGTTGCCCCCGGAAGATTTCCGGGGGCTTTCCGTCGCCGATCTGTTATCAGTGAATGACGCATTCTGTGCGCTTTCCGTTGTTCCGCTTGCTGTAGCAATATGCACAAGTCGCACAATCCGCACAGCGGCATACATGAATCTGTTCGCCGTTCGCCTTGCGCGCCGCGATCCGTTCGGCGGTGTCCGCGCTGTAGATATGCCAACCCAACAACCGCACCGCCTTTTCCAATTCATCAATAGCGGTATCGGCCCAAACGCTCGCCGTCGGTACCATGTTTTCGGGAAGTGTTACGTTAAGAAAGTAATCAAACGATTTTGTATAGAACGCAAACGCGATCTTTTCAACCGATCCGAACGCCGCCGCAATCGCGATCCAGTCCGCGGCATAATCCGCGCTGTAAAAATCGCCGCTTTCGTGAATGCGAAAGTAAACGCGTTCGGCCTTTTGAAATGATTTGGTGTTAAGTCTTAAATGGATTTCCTTGATTGCAAGCCGCCTAAACAACTCACGCTCAACAGTTAATTCCAGATTGCGCCGCCGCTGTACTTTCGTGTTCGGGTATGCGTTTTCGGCCTTAACGGCATAACACGCGGCGCGACAAAATGCGGTAGAAAATGGACAAGTATCAAGGGCCGGAAGATTGAAAATCAAATAGCGCACTTTTGTATTTGGCTGTAACTTTTTGTTTTTTAATGAGAACAGATAAAACCCGGTCAAACGCTTATATGCTGCGAGCGTTGCCGCCTTTTCGATTTCGTCAAGTTTCTTAATAAGTTCGTTAAGATTGATACTCATTTTTTACCCCCTTATTTTATCGGTGTATGGTGTGGTGCGATAGCGTGCTATCTCTATAAAAGATGGTAATTGATAGCATGCCATTTGTCAATGGTTTTATTCATTACTAAAGGGGTAAAAAACCGCACTCCAGGACTCACAGCGCCGAGCTGTCAAAGTAACACTTGCGCAAAAAGTAACATGTGTGGTATATCTCAAATGCGGGTCGGGGTCGGGGATCTCAAACAACCGCCGCAAAGGATCGCAACGGCGAACGGCTGCGAGCTATCTATATATGAAAGAAAAGCCGCCGCAAATCGATTTTAAGCGGCATACAAATAACCCCAGATTTAACGGCTGCGGATCGGCTGCGGGGTAACAGAGGGGGATAGAATGAACGAAAGCGAACGAAAGAAAAACACGCGAAAGCCGCGAACGGGGGAACGGGTGCGAGCCGAAATGACCGCCGCCGGAACTGGTGCAACCGTGGCGAACGCCGCCGAACTGATTCAATCCGTGGCGGATCGTTTCGAACTGGAGAATCCGAAACCCGACGCGCCGCCGACGGATCGTGCCTTTTTAGCGTGGTATAGGAGTTTGTTAATTGTGATCGGCAACCACGCCGCCGCGCTTGCTA
>JAZMZV010000096.1:0-4903 GCA_045586185.1 Thermoguttaceae bacterium
ATCCAGACCGCCGCCGTCATAGAAGTCAAACTGTTCCGGCTGGGTGAGAATGCAGTCTGGAAACGCTGCGGCGCCAAACGAGCCGCCCGAGGCGGGATAGCCGCCAATCGTGCCGGACTCCGTTGTCAGGACAAGGTCGGAAATCCCCTCTTCAGCCGCGACGCCGGAAATCTCTTCCGGCATCCCGATCCCCAGATTGACAACGGCGCCGGGAACGAGTTCTTTCGCCGCCCGCTGAGCGATAAACCGTCGAACGTCAAATTTTAATTCGGAATTAGGAATTCGGAATTCGGAATTATCGCAAGCGACCAACGGGAGCGAATCTTGGCAATCGTGGGAGCGGCGCCCCGCCGTCTCGCAACTCGCAACTCGCAACTCGCCACTTCCAATAAATTCCGGATTGAAATCGAAGTCGTTTGTCATGCGGTGATTTGCCGGTTTGGCGACGACGACCGCGTCGACCAGACAGCCCGGGATTTTCACGCTGTGGGGGTCAAGCGGGGCGTCGGAAACGCGTTCGACCTGAACGAGAACTTTCCCGCCGGAATTTTTGGCGGCTTGCGCCATTGCCGTTATTTCCAGAGTAACCGGTTCGCGTTCCATTGAGCAGTTTCCTTTGGTGTCACAGGACGTCGCGCGCAGAAAAACGACGTCGATGGGAAACGCCCTGTAGAGCAGATACGGCTTGCCGTCAATGGCGATTCGTTCGACAAGTTCGCCTGCCTGACAGGCTTTTTCGTTGAGCTTTCCGCCTTGCAGTTCCGGGTCGACAAACGTTCCCAGCCCAACGTGCGTAACGTTGCCCGGCAGCCCCTGAGCGATATCGCGGTACAGGTGCGAAATCACGCCTTGCGGGAGATTGTACCCGGCGATTTTGTTTTCCAGAATAAGCCGCTGCATGTCGGGCGCCATAGCAAAATGGCTGGCGATAATTCGACTGACCAGCCCTTCCAGAGCCAGCCGGTTGATTCCGCAGCCCGGCGACGTCCCGTCCCCCTGACCGGCGCAATGCACGATCGTCAAGTCTCGCGGCTTGCCGGTCTGAAGAAACCTGTCACGCAGAGCGATAATCAGCTCTTCCGGCTTCATCAGCCCGATAAACCCTTCGACAGCAACGGTCGCGCCGCTTTTAACGTATTTCTCAATAGCCGCTTGCGCGGAGATGATTTCCATAGCAGATCGCTCTCCCTGTATATTTATTCTTTCAGCGCGTCGCGCCAGAGCAGGGCGCTTGTTGTTTTTTTAAGCCGCAAAGGACGCAAAGAAATTTTTAAAACTTCGCGAACCTCCTCCGCATCTCCGCGTCTCCGCGTGAGATTTTAGGGGCGTCTCGCATCCCGGCTCCCTAATCGTTGCAGTTCCTTTTCCTTCCGCCCTCCGTGCAGGAGGACAGACGGAAAAGGTAATTTGACGATATTCTTTTTTGCGTGTTCGTAGTCCGTGGGTTAAAACCCACGGCTATTAAAATTGAACCGCTAACGCGGTTCCAGATGAACGCTTCGCGTCAGTTTTTATTTCTTTGCGATCTTTGCGTTCTTTGCGGCTAAATCTTCTCGCAACTCGCAACTCGCAACTCGCTACTTATCCCCCAGCGGGATGTATTTTTTAACAAGCGTCTTTTCTTCTTCCGTCAGGTTTCCAAACGGAATTGGTTTGTCTTCCGGGCGGCGATGTTTCTGATTGATTCGGTTGACCAGGCTCCAGTTTCGAGTCGGTTTGTTGGGCGTCGGGTCGGCGGGTTCGGCGGCGGGGAGGTCATAGCGGGTAAAGTCGATAATCATCGGTTCGTCGTTCTTCTGCCAGTCGCGCAGAGTCGCCAGACGGAAATCCTTGTTCATCCACCAGTGGATTTCCAGATTCGCGTCCGACCCGCCCAGTCCCGTCCCGCGTTCGACGAACTCGTAATTCAGGTCGTCGTTGGTTGGATGTTCGCTCCGCCACGTCTCGCCGAATTCGCCCATTGTAACAACCCGGGCGTCCGGCCAGCGTTCGCGAATCGTTTCAAGCCACTGGGTCAGGCGCGGCGTTGCGTCCGTTTTCATGGATTTGACAAGACTCAGTTCCCAGTTTACCGTAACCCAGCCGAACCCGTTTCGCGTCAGGTTTTCGTCGAAATGAATGGCAGTCGTCGCCATGACTTCTTTGAATCCATCGTCCGGCTTGAGACGTTGACCGTACGCTTCAATCGGACCGACGCCTAGCCGACTGTTGAATCCGCCTTCAAAGCCGAACCGGCGGGCGCAGAGGAAATCGCACGTCCAGCCGTCCAGATTAACGCAGTCGATGAAATCCTCTTTTCCCTGAGCGGCGCGGCATACGTGCGACTTGCTTGGATAGTACGGATAGCAGATCGAGCCGTCGCCGTCGCCGTTGTCGATTCCGTACTGACTCCAAATGGTTCCCTGCGCGACGTGAATTCCTTCCACCTCCGCCAGATGCCGCAGATTGTCAGCAGCGAGAAATCCGCCAACGAGGCATTTGGGACAGTAGCCGTCGCCGACCATGTTTCTGATAATCTCCAGAGCCTCGTGAATGTCACGATTTACTTGTTCGCGGGAAGAGTACATCGGGGCGAAATACCCGCCGGGAATGAACGTGATTTCGTCGCCCAGCGCGCGGTGGTATTCGACCGCCATTTCTCGCAGCTTGACGTAGTTCGGACGCTGGTCATGCAGCGCCAGCCACGAGAACGCCCACGTGATTCTCGCGTTGGGCGCGCCTGCCGTTACGGCGTCGCGAAAGCGCTTCATTACCTCCGGCGTATGAAGCGCCGCCTCGTCATGACCTACGTTCCGATCCCGGGCGCACTCGATTTGATTCACGCGGACAATACAGTTTATCGTTACAATTCGAGCGTTTTTGAGCGTCTTCAGCTCCGGCGCGTTTTGCGCTCTCGCCCCAGCGGCAAGAACGAACAGAAACAGAAAGACCAACAGAAATCTGGTTACGGACAAATTAAATCGCATAATCTCTCCTTTGGAAAAACATAGTCAGGAATAATCGGATTGGTATATGGGAACGTCGGGGCGACGCCGCGCCAACAGAGTTTATTATAATTTAGAGAAAACGCATTGTCAAGGGACGGGCGGCGGCGAGGCGTTGGTTATGAGCGGGTCAGTCCGGACACGGATTTAACGGATGAAACGGATTTTCGCCGATTGGTTATTGGAAGGCGGTAACGGAGCGAACGCAGTGAGCGTAGTTACGCTTTGAATTGCACATGCACATGAATGAGTCCGGCTCGCGGCAGTCCCCTGCCGCTCTCCGTCCCGCCGTCCCTCTTCGCCGCAGCCGAAAACTTTTCTGGATCGCGGACGTAAGTCCGCCTTATACACAATAAACCTTGTCTATCTTCTCTGTTTTCTCGAATTCTTTCACTTTTTTCAAAAATTTTCCCGTTTCCCGCTTTTCGATTGCCAAAATGAGTGTATAATATTTTTAATGTAAAAAACGATTACCTATTTTGCGCCCGGACGTTCCGTCGCAAAAGTCGTTTACATAAACGTTTACCAGTTTTACCCATCGAAGGAGTAAAATAATGGCTCAATCACAAGACTGTTTATTCTCCCCCCCCCCCGCATATTAACACGCGGTCGGCTGTTTATTCTTATTTTGGGGTTTCTTTCTCTTACTGCCAACGCTATGGCAGACGTGTCTTTTGATGGTACAACATTTACCGGATCAGGTAGCTATACCCAGGCGGCAGGCACGGCAGACACTCCATTGACAACCAATCTTGTTGTAACAGCCTCCGAAGATTCTTCAACGATAACCCTCTCCGGCGGTTTTTACACAACGGGTACTTTTAGGCATAGCAAGGGCGTTCTTGAGATTGCAGAAGGTACGTCAAACACATGCAAGGACTTTGGCGTCCAAAAAGGCGGCGCCAACGGTACAACAGCGTATATTAAAGGTACTCTTCATGTTACCAATCAATTCATGGGCAATTACACTAAAAGTTGTACGTCCAACATATACATATCCGGTAACGTAACTGTTGATGGCTCTTTCATGTCCAGCAACGCCAACTCAGCGCAAAACATTATCAACCAAACGGACGGCGTCGTGAATTTTCTGACTTCAAACGATCTGGCTATTCGCATTGCCCATTATCCTACTGCGGCACAATATCCCTGTCGGTATAATCTCAGCGGCGGAACGTTTAACGTTCCCAATACAACAACGTACGTTGGCTGGAACGGACCTGGCGAATTGAATATTTCCGGCGGAACCGCCAATCTGAAAGGCATCCAGCTTGTTGGAGGTTATAATGGAACGACAGGCGATTATGCGAACGGTAAAGGGACTATCAACTTAACCGGCGGGCGTTTGAATATCGGTTCTGGCGGCGTTACGCTCAAAAACAGCCGACACGAAATCAATCTGGGTAACGGTACAATTGGCGCTTTGGCGAGTCACTCATGGGCAAGTTCTCTGACTGTTACTTTAACAAGCGGGAAAACGCCAACGTTTGATATTGACGCCAATAAAACAATAACCATCGCGAGCGTTGTTAAAGGAGACGGCGGATTAAAAAAGACCGGCGCTGGTACGCTGAAGCTTACAAACGCTAATACGTATACCGGTGAAACAATTGTTCAAAATGGCGTATTAATGCTGACCAAAGGCGGAAGTTCCGGTTCTCTTTATAAAGGAACAACTGTAACAGTAAACGGTTCTACTGCTGTTTTAGCCGGCGACGGAGATGTGTTTAGCTACGGCGCCAATTCCGTTGGTCGAATCAATTTGAATAACGGCGGGTCGCTAACCAACGATTCTTCAACAGGACATATCACGGTTGGAGCTGTTATTTATATGAACGATGGCAAAATTAATACGACCGATCCATCTGCAGCTGGAAGCAATACGGCTGGTAATTTTGTTTTTGATAACGCAATCTATG
>JAZMZV010000097.1:0-47573 GCA_045586185.1 Thermoguttaceae bacterium
GACGCTCTGGAAAAGCTGTTACAGAATTACCGTCTGTTTGAGAGCGCGTTCAGTTCCCTGGACGCGGTTACGGAAATTACAAACGCCGCGGACTGGAAATCGGCTTTGGAACAGCGAACGGCAGACGCTTTAACGTCCGACCCGAAAGGAGCGCTGGCGCACAGCGTCGAGACGCTCAGTTCTCAAATTGACCGTCAGACGCTTTCCACCGCGTTTATCCTTTCCGACGGCGCGACTGTCGGTCAGCCCGCGCCGGATTCAGAACAAATCCTTGACCGTCAGCGTCAGTCCGGCGTCAACCCGCGAGTTTTCGCCTTGGCGCTGGGACAGGACAAGCCGATTCCCAACGCAGCAATAGAAAACGTCAAGCTGGACTCCATTCTCTTTGCCGGACACGAGAACGAGTTGGAATTCCAGCTTCGCGCCGACGGCTTGCAGGGAAAAACTGTCAAGGTTGAACTGATTCAAACCTGCAACCTACGGTCTTCTAATCCGAAGGTCGCAGGTTCGATTGAAATCAAGGTTCCATCGCCGCAATATGTTGTGAATCAATCGTTTAAAGTGGTTCCGCCGGAATCGGGCGAGTACGAGTACAAGCTGCAAATCGTCAACCGGGACGACGAGTTTATTCAGGCGGATAACGCGGTTACGCGTCAGGCGGAGGCGGAAGAACGGCAGATCCGGGTTCTGCTCGTTTCAAGGTCGCCAAACTGGGAGTTCCGCTATTTGCGAAACCTCCTGGCGCGGACGGGCATGGTCAAGCTGTCCGTTGTGTTACAAAACGCGTCAAAAGAATACGTCAAAGAGGATTCCTGCGCTTTGGAATCGTTCCCGACCTCGGCGGAAAGCCTCAACGAATTTGACGCCCTGATTTTTATCAATCCCGTATTGGACTGGCTGAGCGCTCAGCAGAGAGACGCGCTGACAGATTTTTTAAGAATCAACGGACAGAACGCTGTAACAGATTCTGGTCGCAAAGCTGTAATATGTTTTTGGAACGCTCAGACGGATTTTGCGTCTGTTGCGGCGCTGGACGGTCGCTTGATTCCGTTTGACGTCAGCGCGGCAACCGCCCCTTCTGGGAAGATTCGCAGCGCTGCGGCTATTTCCCCGCTGGGACAGACAACCGCCTGGCTTCAGTTGTCGTCCAAAGACAAATTCGATTGGTCGACCCTGCCGCCGCTAGGCGCTGTCGTTTCAGTCAAGCAGCTCAAGGCGAACGTTCAAACCCTGTTGACGACGGCGGACGACGCCTCGCCGCTGCTGACGGTTCACGACGTTGGAAACGTTCGCGTCGCAACCGTTTTGACGGATTCCCTGTGGCGTTGGCGTCAGGGAGCCGGCGAGGCGATTTACAACCAGTTCCAAATCAACCTCGTTCGAGCGATGGTCAAGCCGTCTGCTGACAGCCGCGTTGAAAAACCGGTCGAGGACGCTGCCGTTCCGGAAGAATGGCGTAACACGTGCGCTGATTCCGCTGCGTTGTCGGAACTGTGCAAGCCGACCGGCGGGTTCGCGTTCCGCCCGGCAGACAGCCAATCCGTCCTCGACGCTGTCCGTCCAGACGCGCCACGGGTACGCGTCGTCCGCCCGCCCGTTGCGATATGGAATCAGTTTTGGCTTTTGGCGCTTTTGCTCGCTGTCCTCCTGTTTGACTGGTCGAGACTGTACTTGAAAAAGGAATAGACGTTTTTGCAATCCGAAATAACTATGCCGCTATCCCGATTTTATTTCTGGCGAAACGCGTTGACCGCCGCGAGCGCTCTCGGCGCGATTTGGGAGACGTTTGTCTTTTTCCTGACGTTAGGGTTTATTGCCGGCGTCGCCGATTACTACTATAAATTCTCAATTCAAACCAGCGCCGATATCCTGATTTTGGAAATCGTTCTAAGCGCTGCTTTTTTGACTGCTTTGCTGTTACGAGCAAGAAAGAAGATTCAAAATTCAGCGTCCACGATGGAGCAATATCTTGGAATGCGCCCCGGCGAACTAACAGCGGCGTTGGAATTTCAACAGCGAGGCGTAGCAGTCAACGAGTCGGCGGAATTGGCTCAAGCGGCAATTTCTAACGCTGACGAATCGCTTAAAGCCGGGCGGCTTGATAAATGGCTGATGGGTCAGCTTCCCCTGCTTCGTTGGATTATTGAATTGATCGCTGCGACTGTGTTCCTGTCAGTCATCTTTTCAGCGTTGATTATAGAGCCGCGTTTGTTCAATCCGGGATACGTTAAATCACATCATGAACGGATTCTCCCGAGTCTGGAATCCGTAACCGTTCGAGTTATCCCGCCGGCAGCGACGATGACCGGCGCGTATGACGTTCCCTCTAACGAGGACGCCGTTGTCCCAGCCGGCTCGACAGTTCGATTTACTGTAACAATCGAGAACGCTGTTGACGATATGCAGGCGTCAATACAGGTAATTAATAACGAGGATAACTCACAGGAAACGATTTCTCTGGAACTCGTTCCAAATTCGGTAAACGTCTATAAAGCGGAACGACGCTGGACCTCCTCCGCTCAATATCGAATCGTAGTAGATTATCAACTCGCAACTCGCAACTCGCAACTCGCAACTGATTATTATACAATCGACGTAACGCCGGACGAGGCGCCGAAAGCGGAACTGATTGCGTGTCAAACGCCGGATATGGAAGTCGTGGCGGACGCCCTGATTCCGCTGGAAATCCGATCGTCGGACGACTACGGGGTCGTGTCGACGTCGGTGAGATGGCGAATTCTCAAGCCGGAAGAAATCCAGACGGGCGTCAAGCCGGCGAAAATCGTGTATCAGCGTCAGCCTGTTTGGGACGCGTTTCAGGACGAATCGATCAAGCGTCCGCCGAAAGAGCGAACGGAAACGACGGCTCTGAATTTATCGACTATGGAGCTTCAGCCGGGCGCTCAGCTGGACGTGATGGCGCAGGCGGTTGACACCAGCATGGAAGAAGGCGACAGCGCGCTGCTGCGTCTGAAAGTTGTAACAGCGGAAGAACTCAACAAGATTCTCGTTGCCGCCCGAATCCGAATTGGTTCTGAACTGCGCCGGGCGCTGGACACGCTTTCCAAGGCGCAAAACGAATCGAACCCGGCAGCGGCGGTGGGGCTTTACGACGAGTTCGCCCGTCAGACGTGGGGCGAGAAAGACGGCGTTCGCGGTCAGCTGGCGGCTCTGGTCGAACGGGTCAAGATGAACCACGCGCCGTGGGGCAGAACGCTTGTCGACCTCGAGTCGGCGGGGCGGCGGCTGGAAAAGCTGCATTCGCAGTATAATGACGAAATCACCCGGCTTTTCTCGATTCTCAATTTGGACGCGTCCGACCGGAACGCGCAAAGCCGGTTGAAAGAACTCATCCAAAAGCTGACGGAGGAACTGACGCTGGCGGCGGACTCGTTTGGACAATGGCGGCAGTATCGGGAACTGTGCGAGTCGTTCCGGGGGATTCGTCACACAGTTTTATCCCTTGAGAAACAGATACGAAACGGAATAACCCCGGAGACGATTGAGACTGTCGCGACCGTCGTTCCGCAAACGGCTGTTCAGACGCAGGCGTGGCTGGCTCAGGCGTCGGAGTCCGCGGCGGCGTACGAGCAAACGGAATCGCAGCCGCAAGCGGCGAAATGGTCGGCGGCGTTACAGCAAACGGTGAAAGTCCTCGACGCCCCGCTGCTGCGTCCGGTTTACGCTCAGGCGCTGGAGACGAACAACGCGGTCAGCGCCAGCGCGGCTATCGTCCATTTGCGGGAAATCTACGACCGAGCCTGGGCGATTCTCTCTGCCTCCGGAGACGACGCCGCGCAAAAGCGGCTGGAACTCAAGGCGGAAGTCGAACAGATTTACGATCAGCAACTAACGCTCAACGAGGCGACAAAGTCCATTCAAAAGGATGACGCCAACGAAACGGCGACGCTGGCAAGCCGTCAGCAGGAGTTGGCTGACAGGGTAGGGTCGCTGGACGCTCCCAACATGACCGTTGTAACAGATACGCTGTTACAAACGCGAGCGTATATGGCGCAAGCCGCCGAGTTTATTCAGCAGGGGCAGAGCGCGGAAACGATTGCCGTCTGTCAAAATGAGGCGACAGAGCGATTAGAGCAGATTCTCGACACGCTCAACGAAGCGGAACAGCTGGCAATTCTGGCGATGAACCGGGCTAACGAATCGGAGGACGCTCAGCCGGACTCTGCCGACAACCCCGACGAGGACAAGCCTCACAGCAAGGTTTCTATTGTAGACTTGAAGTTGCTGGAATTACAGCAGCGTCAGGTTTTGGAACAAACGCGTCAGGCGTACGCCGACGCTCTGGACGCCGGGTCGATGACGCTTTCGGAAGAGTCCGCCGCGGTGTTGGCGGACAGACAGCAGCGGCTGGCGTCGTTGACGTGGTTCTTAACGACTGTTACAGTTTCGCCGGAACTGCTTCGCGGCGAGCGTCCGAAAGAAGCCGATTCTGCCGACGATCTCGACGACGCCTTATTGGGCGACCTGACCGCCGAGGTTGAGGAGAATCTATCCGACGCGCAAAAAGCGGAACGGGAACAAAAGCGAAAAGAGCAGGAGTTCCTCGATACGGTTTGGAACGAGCTGGGAACCGCCGCGGTCTCGGAAGAGGACGCGCCGCTGCTGGAAATCGTCCGGCTCATGCGTCAGACTTACGAACTGTTCAAGCTCCGCGACGCCGGCGAAATCAATCAGGGACTGCAGGAACAGATTTGCGATCATTTTATTTCGTTTATCAATCAGCTGTCGTTTTCCCGAAGTAAACAGAAGGACGACAACAGCAAAGCGCCGGAGTCGGGCGACAAGAAACAGGACGATCAAAACAAGAACGCCGACGACGAGCAGACGGTAGACGCCTCTGCGCCGGGCGCGGGCGAGAAAACGTCTGACGGCGAGTCTCCGCAGCTTTCAGACGCTCAAGCAGAAGCGTTAAAGCGACGAATCTGGGGCGAGCTTCCGCCAGAAATCCAGCAGGCGTTTCCGATAGATACAAAACCGATTCCCCTGCCGGGTTATCGTGAAAAAATCAACCGGTACTGGAAAGAACTGGAGAAATGAGTATAATAGTTGCGAGTTGCGAGTAGCGAGTTGCGAGAGAGTGATGAAGAGTGGTAAGTGGTTAGTGGTAAGTGGTTAGTAAGATGAGGGCTTTGCGTCCTAACCACTAACCACTTAAAACTAACCACTCAAACAAACTATCCGAGGTCGGATTCGAACCGACGACCTTCGGTTTAGGAAACCGGCGCTCTATCCTCTGAGCTACTCAGACAACCCGGAATTTTCATTCCTTAATACGTTTATATATTTACCACAAACTTCGATTTTAGCAAGGAGGGGAAGGGATTAAAGTTGCGAGTTGCGAGTAGCGAGTTGCGAGAGTAAACAACTCAACCACTCCCTATTCCCTACTCCCTATTCCCTATATCCAATGTATTCGCAAAATCGTAATCGCACTGTCGTTATCGGCGGAGGTCTGGCTGGATTGAGTGCGGCGTGGAAAGCGGCTCAAGCTGGGCAGAGCGTCGTTGTGCTGGAACGGTCGCCGTATCTGGGCGGACGGTGCGCGTCGTTTTACGATTTGCCGTCGATGCGTTGGCTGGACAACTGTCCGCACGTGTTCCTGGACTGCTGCGACGGCGTGAGGGAGTTCTTTACTCAAACCGGGTTGATCGAATTCTGGAAGCTGGAACGGGAATTCTACTTTTATCCGCCGGGCAAACCAGCAACGGCGGCGCCGCGGCCGTTTAAAGAGTCTGATCGGCTGCCTGGCTTGCTGCGTTTGACGCCCGCCTTGCGGAGTTTGAATTATCTGTCGCGGAAAGAGCGGCTGAGAATCGTCTTTGACATGCTGGCAATTGCGCGGCAAAAGACGTTTGACGGCTCGTTCGGTCAGTGGCTCGACAAGCGCAAAACGCCGCCGTCCGTTCGGACTCTGTTCTACGAGCCGATTGTGTTGAGCGCTCTTTCCTGCTCGCTTGACCGCCCGTGTTACAAAATGGTTCGGAAGGTTTTCGTCTGCTCGTTCTTTGAAGGACGTAACCGATGGAACTGCTCTCTGTCGACTGTTCCGCTTCGGGATCTGTTCGACGTCAAACTGGCGGCGGCGTTGCAAGAACAAGGCGTGGAAATTCGTCGAAGCTGTACGGTCGAGGAACTGGAAGGAGGCAAAAATCGCATTCGAGCGGTGAAACTGTCAACCGGCGAACGAATTCTTGCCGAGAAATACGTCCTGGCGACGAACTTCTCAACGGCGCAAACGCTCTTTCCCTCGCTTGCTCCGTTGGCGGACTCGTATCAGACAGAGTCCATTTCCTGCGTTCATTTCTGGACGGATTCGCCGTTTCTGCCTACGTCGCACGGGATATTTCCGGAACGGACGATTCAGTGGATTTTCTCCGGCGAGAAAGACGATCTGGGATACTATCATCGCGGCGTTGCATCGGGTACAAACTGCTGGCAGGAACGAAAGAACGGGTTCAAATCCCAGGTTCGGCAGGAGTTGGCGGAACTCAACCCGGAAGCAAAAATCCTGAGATTGGAAACAACGCATTGGAAAGACGCAGTTTGCGTCCCGTCGGTTGAATGGACGGCGGCAAGACAGCGCTGGTTTGAACAGACGACGCTGCCGGAGAATCTTGAGCTTGCCGGCGACTGGACGAATCTTGACTGGCCGTCAACGATGGAAGCGGCGGTGGCAATTAGCAATTAGCAATTAGCAATTAGCAATTAGCAATTGGCAATTTGCGCTAAGTCTGTTTATAAAAAAAGCGGGAGGTTTACTCCCGCGTTATATCGTTGTTACGATTTAATTGCTGATTATTTCTTGACAGCTTTTTTTCGCAAGTACAGCAGTCCGACGGCGCCGAGAATCATCAGCGCCCAAGTGGACGGTTCGGGAATTCGAGTAGCCGTAAGGTAAAGATTGCCGTCTGCGCCAATAAGATTAAACGGACCAGCGTTGCGTAGCAAATACGTATAATCGCCATCATCTACGTTAGCGCCCTCGATAAGCAGGTACCAGCACTTGTTTACCGCCCAGGAGTCTTCATCACCCTTAAGAAATTCAAGGGCAATCAGACCGCTATCGCTGGGATCGAACACAAACGACCCGTTGCTAATAGACAATACGTCGTGATGGTCAACGTCCTCTTTATTGCCGGGGAAATATCCGAACTCAAACAGCGCGGTTCCGTCGTCTTCAATTTGCACGTCCCCGATAACATAGGCTTTACCGATAAGATCAGCATCCCTAAAGGAGCCGGGGGAGAACGTGCCGCCTTCTTCAACGTCCAAGGTCGCCTCGACCCAACCGGCGAAATCCACTCGACCAGAGGAAATAACGAAGCTCTCAGCTTCCACTAACCCTTCAGCCGCGGCGACAACTTGCAATACGCCATCGCCGGTTTTCTCAACAACGCCATCGCCAAGAAACTGCAACTTGCTTTCTTCCATCGTTAGCTGTCGCGTTTTCGTTTCCGTATTCAATTCGAGCATTGTAGCGTTTTCTGTTTTCTTTTCCAACGTAAATACGCCGGAATAATCTTCTATCTCGTCGAACTGAACGGTCAGCTTGCCGTCGTTGCTGATAGTCGTCTCGTTGAAACGAAAATGGTTTGTCGTATCCGGAGTTTGTGTTCCAGGGGTGAACTCTCTGCCGTAAACGGTAACGTCCGCCGCGCTGATTGACGTGGAGCCGGCGTAAATGCCGCCATTGAATGTATAAACGCCATTGCCTACAAACGACAATTCATCCTTGCAGTAAAGATCATTCGCTAAAGCTTCGCCCAGGGTCGATTCATCTCCCGTAGCTACATTGTTGAAAAAGTTGGCTTCCGGGGTGTCTTGAATAACCGAGCCGTCAAAAGCAACGCCGCCACCCGATTGGTAAATCGCGCCGCCGTTAATCGCCTTGTTATTTTTAATAGATAAAACATAATTCGATGTAAAATCAATGTTGCTCTGAGCGTCGTTGTAAATCGCGCCGCCCTTGCCGTTTTCAGCGTAATTTCGATTGAGTACAACTTCGTTGTTAGCATAAAAACTCAAGTCGCCGATATCTGTCGCGTCAATGGCGTGGGTTCGGTAAATAGCCCCGCCGGAACCGGTATTTGCTATGTTGTCTGTAATAGCAATATTTTCCAAGGCTTGAAACATCGTTGACCCGCCGGATGTGGCAACCTCGTAAATTGCGCCGCCGCTTCCTTCAGCCTCGTTATATTTTAAGTTAAGATTCGTTCCATTGATTAAATTCGTTTTCGACTCGAGATAAATCGCGCCGCCATTCTCTTGAGCGGAATTAGAGTTAATATCCAAGGCAATGGATTTCAGTGTGAAATCATAATCAGGCGAGGAGTTGTAAATCGCGCCGCCGCTTCCATCAGCCTTGTTATTTTGAAAACTCATCTTGTTCTTGGAATTTATGTCAATCTCGGCGTTAGCGTTATAAATAGCTCCGCCGGAACCGCCCGCCTTATTGCGGGAAACAGTTACCGTGCCGTTGTCGTGATTTCCCTGGATAGTAAGCAATGCGTTGCTAGCGGCGGAGGAGACGTTATAAATCGCGCCGCCGTCGCCGGTAGCGAAATTGTTTTCAAAAGTCAATTTTGCATTGGTTGAACCCTCCACTGCGTTCAAAGTGATCAGCAACTTTTTTGCAGTGGAATAAATTGCCCCGCCTTTGCAGCCATCTGCGTTCCAGTAAGGAGCGCTTGGATTATCGCCAGGAACATAACCCGCATAGTTATTGCTAATAGTTAAGTTGTTTGTACCGATAATTGAGATAACATTCTCCGCTGGATCGTTGTAATCGCCGCTATAAATGGCGCCGCCGTTGCCAGCAGAGGCGTAATTTCGTTTAAATGTCATCTCTGCGACAGCTTTAATATCCATGCTGGCGCCTTCGTTGTAAATTACCCCGCCGGAACCGTTATTTGCGAGGTTGTCTGTAACGGTAACCTTATTGGCGTCAAAGGTAATCTTTGCAGCCGCTTCGCCTCGGTTATAAATCATGCCGCCATTGTTACCAGCGACGTTATTACTAACGTAGATTTCATTATCTGGCGTAACGATGTCTATGTTTCCATTGCCTACGTTGTAAATCGCACCGCCGGAACCACTGTTGGCTTTGTTATTCGTCAAGCTTAATTTTCCACCGGATGTGATCTTAATATCGCCGCTTGAATCGCTATACATAAAACCGCCGGAATTGGCTGCTGTGTTCGAAGAAAGGCGCAGGATGTTGCTCGTGGAGGTTGCGGTAAGGGAAACGTCGCCGTCGCCGGTAGAGTAAATCGCCCCTCCTCTATCACTCGCACTATTTGATTGAATCTCGAGAGTTGCGCTCTCACTGGTAAAACCAGACGTAAACGCAACAGACCCACAAACGCCGCGAGTATTGTTCGACAATGTAAAAGATGAGTTTTCATTGGTAAAGGTAAGATCTACTTTAACTGGCTGACCGTTCCCATTATCCCAGTTTCCAAAACCAAAACTAACATTACTAAATAATGAGAGAGATCGATTTGAGTTTATTTTCACCTTCGAATTGCTATTGCCGGAGGATATTACCCCTTTCATACTATAAATTGTAGCGTTGTTCAAATTAAGGGTAAGGAAATTGTTCTCGCCGGAATCCATGTGCAAAAAGACATTATTGCCGCCGCTGCCACCACCCCAATAATCCAGATTAGTTAAGTTTAGGGTTGCGTTGCTCTCTTTGTCCTCAAACCTAAACGCAGAGCCATTCCCAACAGTGGTTAAATCAATGCTAGCGTAACTGGAACCGGACTCGGGTTTAATTGTAAAATCAGCGCCGCCGGGGATGGTAAATGTAGCGCCATGCCTCGCGCCAGAACCAGCCTCCACATAGTCGCCAACGGCAAGGGAGGGGTCGCCCTGCGTAAGCGCCTTGGTTACACGGTCAGCTGTGACGATCGGGTCCCCCCCATCCTTACTGTAACGGGCAAGTTGCGCGTACAGGCTAGAGCTTGTCGCGAACGTGGCTCCGAAGGCAGCCAACGCGATAACGATTGTTAAAACGCGAGACATATTGAAATGCGTTGATCGGGAAGCTGGAATAAAGTTCATGATGTGAATCACTCTAAAAGTGTAAAAAGGGGTTATTAGGAGCGAGAAGTTGACGCGAGGCGCGTCTCTTCGGCTTCGCTCCTAAGCGCTTATCAGCAAACAATTACGACTTATCGTAACTATTTGTCTAGTGATATTTTATACATTGTACATTATTATACATCAAAATATCAAAACGAGCAGAATTTCGATGGTAAATTTTTAAAAAATTTAAAAACCAGTGTGTATTACAACAGTAAATAATTCGTATTTGTCAAAAAAACAGTAATATGTTCGGAAAGATTGGAGTTTATCTGTCAGTAGTGGGCAGGGAGCAGGAGGGATTGTAAGCCGGTAGCGGAGCGACAAACGGGGAGCGGAATTATAATACAGTCTTCTGCGGTTGCGGCGTCATTATTAACGGCATACCAATAATCCTTTTCGCTATTCCACGGAATTGCCCCGCTGTCCAATTTGCGAAGATCATAGTCTGGCAACGGCGGATTATTGATGGAATATACCGTTGGATTGGAATTTTGCGTAAAGACCGATAGATAAACCGGAACGATAACTGCAAAGGCAATAACGATTTGGCGAATAAAATTCGTCTTCATAGTAACGGCTAAAGGTATGGTATTACAGTAAACGACTCAATTGACGTTTAAACATCGGGGAGGGTAAAGCGATAGCCGTTACTGTGGTTATTGGATTGCTCTTCCTGGTGGAACGCATTAGAAAACGTCAACAAAAATCAAATTGAAATTTTGTACAGTCGTTTACGTAGATGGAATTATAACCTAATATTTTAAATTGTAAAGGGCTTAACACGAAAAATCTAAAAATTTTTTTCAAATTCCTTTTACAAAGTAATAATTATTCAGGCGCCGCTGAAGATATTTGACCGCAAAGAACGCAAAAAAAGAAAGACGATAAATGAATTTCGCGAACTTCGCGGCTAAATTCTTCGGCGAGCTATCGCTCGCGATCCAGAGACGGGTTCTGGTAAAAGAAAAAGCGGAAGCTATCGCTTCCGCCTAAATCTTTAAAACTTTGCGTACTTCGCGTGAGACTTTCTAATCGTTCGCCTGACGGCGAATGCGTAATTCCGTTCGCTTCGCGAACTTCATTACCGCCTTCCATTTTTTCTGCGCCAGAACAGCAACCCGGCGGCGCCGAGAATCATCATCGCCCACGTGGACGGTTCCGGAACGTATGTGGTTACCAGATACAGGTTGCCGCCTTCACCTAACAAGGCAAAACCTCTATCGTGATACGATCCTACGCTTGTAGCTTTAAGCATATAGCTATAATCCTTGTCTTCAAAGCCGCCGCCTTTAACGAGAAGGTATTTGGCGTCTTCGGTAGCCCAGGAAGCTGGGTCTTTTTCTTCAAATACCAGTTGGATAATGCCGCTGTCATCTTTGTCAAACGTTCCGTCATTAATAAATGAAATAACGTCGTTTTTGCCAGCGTCATATTTGCTGAAGTTAAACTCAATTGTTCCGCCGTTATTGACGAGGTCTCCATCAATAGTTACTGCGTCGTATGTTTTAACAATAGTTGTACCATCGTCAGCGTAGAAATTTACCGAGTTGTCGCCAACGGCTATGGCAGAGTCATTACCCCAGTTCCAGGAGTCCGGCGAAAAGACGGCGTCTGCTTCTACGATAAGAACGCCCTTGAAATATCCGTTGAAGTTTACGCGTCCCGAGGAAACGACAAAACTTTCCGCTCGAATGCCGCCGTCTGACCCGGCGCAGTACAGACTGAGCGTTGCATCGCCGTCTTTAACTAAAGATTGTAAATCTCTGGTAGCATCAGTATACGCATAGTTATGATTAATGTATGCATAGTTATGGTATTTAATGGTTACTTCTTGTCCATCAATAGTTTCAGTAACCGTAGCTTCTTGCTCATGCCCTCTCATGATTGCGCCGTAATACGTTGTATCCTTGTCGTTTCGGAGGGTAAGCGTTTCGGTTTGATCGTGATGAGCGGCGTCTGGATAATGATAGCCCGCAACAAAGGGGTTGGTGGTAACAGCGTCAGAACCGATAATTCTCGTATGCGCCCAAGTGGAAGGGTCGCTGCTGCTGCCGAGGTTGTTCAGGATGTGATTATTTTGGAGAACTAAATTCCCATTTTCAATATAAATTTCGCTTCCTTGTATACCAGAATAGCTTGTACCGTCTCCGGAAACAACGTACGCATGGTTAAAACGTCCGCCTTCTGCATCCCAATCGGTGCGAATTGTTGTCTTTCCGGTAAAATTCTGATTCTTTCCTAATACATAAATAGTATCTTCTCTATCGGCGTGATATCGTACGTTGCCAGCGCCCTCAACGTTGCCGCAAATTGGGAAGATAGCAAATGGAAGTTCGGGATCGTCGTTGTTGTTCCATGTGTTTGAAACAAAATCCAGTTTAGCTCCCTCAGGGACAATAATTTTACATTGTGAATCAATAACAAAGTGTCGGTTTTTATTGTTATTGGTAACCATAGAACGATAGACGTCGTCATCGTTGGGATCAGGCAAAACATGAAGCGTGCCGGTAATGCCAACAACTGCATAATTATTTACTGTACCTTCAGTCAATCTGTTGTTAATCCACCCATTGCCAAGATAGACGTTATCCATGCTTACCGCATTCTCTGGATTATAAATCGCAGACTTTTCATCGGTGTAAACAGTTGCTGCAACGCCGATAGAAAAGCGCATTTGTCTATTGCTAAAGACGTATGAGTTAACATCTACTTCGTTATCGTCATTAAAAATACTTGTTCCAGTTTTATTGACGCCAATGAACAGATTAGCGCCATCAAAAGTTTTTGTCGTATACGCTCTAACTTCAAGCCGATAATTCTCATTAGCGATATTGTAGCCATTAGTTGCTGGAATCGCCAAATCCTGCACATAGCAGTCTCTGCCAGACAATCCTCCAACAGAGCCATTGCTTGCATAAGTTCCGTTAACGGCGGTTACATAGTTATACGCATTGTTCCAATAAGAACCGTCTCCCGGGACTGTTCGCCACAAAACTAAATCGTTATCCGTAAAGCCGGAAACGGGATCCGCCTGAACGGAATTAAAACCGGAAACGATAACAGTCAAAGCGACTGCAAAAGCGATTTGTCGAATGAAAAACTTTTTCATGATGCATGTAACGGCTAAAAGGCGGGATAACAGTAAACGACTCTAATTGACGTGTGTATACATCGGGGAGGGTAAAGCGATAGCCGTTACTGAGGTTATTGGATTGCTCTTCCTGGTGTGGAACGCGTGAGAAAACGTTTACAAAATCAACGTGAATTTTGCATATGTCGTTTACATGTTTAGTATTATAACAAACTTTTAAATTTTGAAGCGCCCAGATTCAAAAAAATTCCGAAAATTTTGCCTAATTTTTTAAAAAAGTAATAGTTATTCGGGCAAAGCTGAATCGGGAGCGTCTGAAACGCTTTTTCTTCAATAATTTATTGACTTTAAAGCGCTCTTCCCGATTTTTTTCTTTTCTTTCAATTTTTATTAAATAAGCGGTCAGTTTGAAACGATAATACCAATGATAACGATTAGGTAAAATCGGTATCTTTGAATATATTTACCAAACAGAGTAGTTAAAATAGGCGTTGTCGTGAGTACGGAAAACAACAATTTGTTTACTGACTTTGAACCTCTGAAAAATGCGGGGATGTCGAATGCCGTGGATTTCTCGGCGTCGGAGCCGATTTCAGGGTTGACAGACGGGATTTCCTCCCGTTTTCAAGGTTTAATTCCAGAACCGACGGACGCTCTGTTTGATAAAATGTGGGAATCGTGCGGTTCCCTGAATAATAGCGTTCCCAGTACGCCTGTTTCGAGTCTGAACGATCAAAAGGAGTTCCAACCTATTTCTCCAGACGCCTTTATGAGACCTGTGAGCGTTCTGGAAGGACGGGGCTCCGCGCCGATTTTTGACGACGTCCTGCCGGAACAAAATCGTTCGACCCGGCGTTCTGCTCAGCCAACTCAAATCGTTCCTTCAGAGAGCGAAATTGCGTATTTTGAACGGATGTGGGAAACTGGAGAGTTTCCAAATCACGAAACAAATCAAAAGTCTAACGTCTTGTCGAATGAAGAGTTAGAGTTGAGAATCGAGGAATCGGACCGCCTCCTGAGCTCAACTCGCAGCTCAAAAGCGTCGTTTGACAGCGTTGAGATTCCGCAATTGCTGGAAAGCAAAGCGGATGACCAGGAAAAGAATCGTGAGGAGTTGGAAGCGCGGCGCGAAGAGCAGAGTCCTTCGCAGAGCTCGACTGACAATTCCACGCGAACCGTGGAAACCGAGCCTGCAGCTCGAACCTCCAAGTCTTGGGGCGGCTGGACGTTAAGTCTGATTAGCGCTGTTCTCGCCCTGATTGTTGGTCTGTTTATCTTTGGATGGAATATGCTTCCGGCGTATTTGGTTCAATGTCAGATTCAAGAGGCGACGGGCTTGTCTTTGCGAATGGACAACGTTCAGCAGGATTATCGGGCGGGAATAACAAAGGTTGAGTCAATTCAGGCGTTTGATTCCGCGCAGCGTCCATTTTTTGAAACGGGACGTACGACGTTTTCCAGCAGTTTGCCGTATTTTGTTGGAAACAACAATAATATGAACTGGGCGATGGTTGAGGGAATTCGTTTTGCTCCGACGCCGTCCTACGTCAATCCCAACGCAGCGTCTTTGCGAAACAACGAGTTTAACAAGGCTCTCAAATCCGTTGAGAAAGAACTGGACGATTCACAGATGGATTTGTTGGTCAAGAATTCCGTTTCGACGATTTCGTCGCCGTACGAACAGACGATTCGCCGCGCTGAACAGGAAGTTAAGGATATTACGAAGCAAATCCAGGTTCTTCAGGAACGTTTGTTGTCTTCCGGCGAAGAAGCGACTGACGCCGATAAAGCTCAAGCGACGTCTTATCAGCAGAGAATGAAGATGGCGTTGAACGACATGTCGATTGAGGAAAGCCTGTACAACCAAAGAAATGCGGCTTTGCTGAACAACCTTCGCGGCAAACGCGATCAAAGCCGGGCGGAATCGAACGTTCCCGCTGTAACAAATGGAGTTGTTACCGAATATCTCTTTGGTCAGGATTACACGGCGTTTACAGGTCAGTTCCTGTATGAAATCCGACAATTCTGCCGCTGGCTTCCAAAGGATTTGGAGAAGGCTCTGGGACCGGTGGACAAGCTGGATCCGTCTGCTCTGTCGTTTCGCCGAATTGAAACTCAAGAGCAGCTTGCGGTCGGTCAGATTCGTTTGACCGGTCAGACGCAGTTTATGAATCAGACGGTTCCGTTCTCCGCTGTGATTACCAATTATTCAACCAAGCCGAACGGCAAGCCCCTCGTTCTGGACGTTGCCTTTGGAGAAGATCAGTCGGCTCGCCTTCGCATGGAAGCCCGGCGCGGTGAAAACCGAACGGAAATCAAAGTGGAGTATGCTTCTTCAAACGTTAATCCCGGAGCGCTGTTTGGTCTGGAAGACGGGTTGCACGTCAAGCTGGAACCGGATGAAAAGACCCCGTTTATCCAAACGAGAAGCATTCAGTTTATTGTCGCCGATGGCAAAATTCAGGGCGAGTACGCGATGGCTCAGACGGCGCCGTCCGTTTCGATTGGCGTCAGCGGCGTTCGTTCTGAAAGCAATGTCGAGAGATTGAATCAACTGGTTCAAAACGTTGAAAAGATTACTCTCAACGGAACGATAAGCGGACTGTTTTCCAAGCCGGAGCTTCGCGTCAGTTCGAATTTGGAATCGTTGGGAATTACCGTTTTAACAGTTGCCGCCAACGAATACGACCAGCGTATGGATGAATACCGAACGGCTATTGAAAAGAAGAGTTCGGAACTCATTGAACAGGATCAAAAGCGAATTGCCAAAATCGCCGAGGACGTCAAAGTCAGCGCCAACGGCAACGCTCTGCTTCTTAACCAGCTCTGTTCGGGGGTTGTGGACTCGCAAATTGTCGTTGAGAAAGAACCGGCAAACGCTGAGTCGGAACTCGAACAGGAAACGACGGACGAGGTGAAACTTGCGGATTCCGAAGACGATTTAACTCTTCCGAGCGTGGAAGACCTGACTGTTGAGGACGACGCGTCGGCGGTTTCTCCCGAAGATATGCCGTTCCCGGAATTGCCAGTTCCTGAAGCGGAACCGGCTCAGGCGTCTGCTCAGATTGCAGCGGGCGACGTTATGGTCGAGGATCTGCCGCCGTTGGAAGCTCCCGAAACGGCGATGCCAATGGCGCCGGAATCAAACGTTACACAAGCCGCGCCTCAGACCGAGCAAAACGCTCCGGTTGAAATGGTCGAAGAATATCCGGAACTGCCTGTTCTGCCGAGCGTTGAAGATCTCTTGTCAGAACAAGCCGATGGAGCGCTTGAGAATCAGCAAACCAACAGCGAAACGCAAGAGACTGTCAGCGCTTCGCCGTCTCAGGTCTTCGGGGAGCTTCCCTCTCTTGAAGAACTGGCGCCTCAGTCTGGAATTCCAATGACGGCTCCGCAAACCAATGACAATTCAGCGGGGGTTGCGATTAACGTCAATTCCAAGACTCCAACGGAATTGCAGACGCTTCCTGGAACGGCTATGGAGATTAACTCTCCTGATGCGAACTACGAGTCGCCGGAAATGGAGTTTATGGATGATGACAATATGGATGGCTTGAATTCAGCCGCTCCGATGGAAGAAGCGCTTCCGGAAGAAGAAATCATTTACGAAGAAACCGTTCCGATGGTTGCGCCCAATACGGATTCAAACGTATCAAGCCGCAAAACGCCGCCGGCGCTCCCCTTGATTATTGATGAAGAATAAGCAACAGACGTAAAACAGAGAATTATATGAAAAAGAATGTCTTCTGGCGATTATTCAGAACAGCCGCTTTAACGACTATTGTTTGGAGCGCAGCAAGTCTGAACGTCTATGGATATACGAACAACTCCAGTTCCGGAGGAACTCTGCTTGACGTATTTCGTGGACGCGGCAGTTCATCCAATCCTTCTCCGACAGTCAGCGCTCCAATGCCGACTAACGCCGGTTACGAACCTCCTGCTGTACCAACTCCGCAATTGACCAATGTCAACGGGTATGGACAGCCGCAAAGCGTTGAAGAAACGCCACGGCAATATCCTGGTCCTCAATACGTTCAGCCAGCCCCGACGCAGCAAGGAGCGGTTCAAAACAAGTGGTCGTTAAAAAGTTGGCTCAGCGGCGCTGCGCCTGTTCAGCCGCAACCTCAATATGTTGAGCCGGCTCCGCCTTTGACGCCGTCGTATAATCCACCGCATTCCCATGCGAGTCATCCGGTTATGCCCAGTCACCCGGCTATGTCCAGTCATCCGGTTATGCCCAGCGGGAAGCAAACGCAATATCCTGTCGTGCCGCTGGATTCGGAGGATTTTCGACCTCAGGAAGGCGCGATCTATAACGAAAAAGGGGAAATGATTTACAACCCTGAAAGCGGGGAACCCATGCCGAATTTCGCCAACGCCGAGACTATGCAGGGGAACGTCGAGTGGAATGTCACGGGTAACGAGAATATTCCAGACGCTTCAATAATCCCTCCCACAGCAATTCAGCCTGCAGCAATTCCTCCGGCAACAATTCCTCCGGCAACAATTCCTCCCGCAGCCAACGCTGGCTCCGTTCCAAATAACGAATCGGAACCCGGGGCGAAACGAGTTATTATGGGAAGCCGGATGCGACAATCGATTCCGGTCAATCAGGAACGCGTGTACAATCAAACGCCGAGTTCTTCCAACGGCTCTGTTTATCCAACTCCTGAGCCGATTCCCGCTCAAATGCCGGTGAATCCTTACGCTCAGCAGCCGACCGTTAGCTCTGGAAATCCACCTGTTGGAACAGGGAAAGCGTTTATTAACGGGAATTCGGGGGCGACCGCTTTTAGCAAAACGTATACGCCAGGTCCGGTTCGGACAGACGTTCCGGCGGAACCTGTTATGGATATGGCTGGTCCGGAATTGACGGAAGCCTTGCCGCAATCAGGGGACAGAGAACAGGAAACAGGGAACAGCAGCGATTTGCCTTCGGCGAATTCAACTCCGAATCCTTCGCCCATTGTTCCTCGTTTGGAACCAACCCCGAATCCTGCGATTGGCGCCTCGGCTCCGGCGGCTTCACCGGTTATCGAGGAATTACGCAACGATTCGCCGCTGGAAAAGCTTTCAGAGAAAAACAACGAACCCCCGGTTTTGGAACCCGTCCCGGAATCCGTTCAAGAGATTGACATTCCTAAAGAGAAAACAGGGAATAGGGAACAGGGAGTAGGCAGTAGTGAGAATACGCAAAGCGCCTCGCAAGAACCTCTCGCAACTCGCAACTCGCAACTCGCAACTGATGATCGCCTCGCCGCTTCGCAACTCGCAACTTCCCAAGCGCCGCTGATTATCGAAATTGACGGTCCTGAAGAAGTCGAGTTTGGCAAGAACGAGATGTTTTCTTTGAGCGTTATCAATACGACTGACGCCGTTCGCCGGGATATTGTTTTGAGAGTTCATCCGGAAGGGTTTGGCGACGATAAAACCGCCAGTTTAAATTTGGAACAACTGGCGCCGGGCGAGAAAAAGTCCGTTTATATGAAACTCAATGCGCGACAGTATAACAATCTGTCCTTGACGGCTCAGGTTCGTGACGCGTTGGGATTCGAAACGACAAAATCGATCAGCGTTAACGTAAAAGACGAGTCTGTGAAGATTTCGATTCTGCCCCCGCAGACGGGAACCGCTTATGTTGGTCAGCCGACGCAGTACCTGATTCGAATTGTCAACAAGGCGTCCAAGACCGTTTCGCTCAATACGGTAGCGTTTTTTGGAAACGGCATTGAACCGATCCGAGCGACCGGCGCGCCGAATACGATTCAAAGCGGTCAGGTGGTTGTCGACAAACCGATTGAACTCAAACAGGGCGAAATGCGCGATTTGAAGATTGTCGCAGTCGCGTTTCAGCCGGGCGTTCATAAAATACTGATTCATTTGATTGACTCCAATGGAGCAATTTATGCGGCGAAAGAATCCTGCGCTTATCGACAGCGGGAATCTGAAGGCGATATCGAAACGATAGAAAGCGACGCGCGCATTGAACTCACGCCGGGCAAATCGGAAATCGGCGTCTGGAAGGCTGCAGGCGAATCAGGCAGTAGGCAAGAGGCAGTAGGCAATGCGGAATGCGGAATGCGGAATGCGGAATTATCTTCGAGCGGCGCTTTGCGTAATTCCGAATTCCGAACTCCGAATTCCGAATTAAACAACGCCCCTGACTCCGTCCCGCTGACTCAGCCGGATCAAGGTCCTCAAGGCGATTTGATTATGCCGATGTTCGCTCAGTAACGAGGGAATAGGGAATGGGGAATAGTAGACAATTATATTTCGCCTGACGGCGAATGCGTAATTCCGTTCGCTGCGCTCACTCCATTATCGCCTTCCATCCTCTCGCAACTCGCAACTCGCAACTCGCTACTTCCATGACTCAATTCCATTCCACAGTTCTTTCTAACGGTTTGACGGTTTTGGCGGAAACGATTCCGTATGCGTACAGCGTCAGCGTTTGCTTTTTTGTAAAGACAGGCAGTCGTGACGAAACGCCTTCGGAATCGGGAATGAGTCATTTTCTGGAACACATGATTTTTAAGGGGACTCAAAAGCGGACGGTCGAAGAAGTCAATCGCGCTTTTGACGATATGGGCGCGTCGAACAACGCCTGTACGAGCGAGGACGCGACGATCTTTTACGCCTCGTTTCTCCCGGAATTTCTGGAACCGATTATAGAATTGTGGTCTGACGTTTTGCGCCCGGAACTGAGGGCGTCGGACTTCAATTCTGAACGTCAGGTCGTTCTGGAAGAGTTGAAAATGTATCAGGACGAGCCGCCCTACGACATGGACGAGCAGGCGCGCAGAGCCTTTTTCAACGGGCATCCTCTGGGAAATCCGATTATCGGAACTGTCGATTCGCTCAACGCCATGACGCCGGAAATGATGCGGGATTACTTGAATCGTCAGTACGTCCCAAACAATATCGTTCTATGCGCGGCGGGGAAAGTGGACTTCGACCTTCTGACTCGCCTGGCAGAGAAGTACTGCGGCGGATGGTCGCCTTGTAACGTTACACGAAAGCTGCAGTCGTTCACTCCGGGACGCCGGTTTAATCGAATTGCTGACCCAACGGCGGCACAAGAGTATATAATCGATTGGTATTCCGGACCGAATCCGGTTGGACGGGATTATTACGTCGCAAAGATTCTCGCGTCGCTTATTGGGGACGAGTCCGGCAGCCGGTTCTACTGGAAGTTGTGCGATGTCGGCTTGGCGGATTCCGCTCTTTTTGTTTATTCAGACTATACCGAAACCGGCGCGTTCAACGCCTCTTTTTCCTGCGCTCCGGAAGACGAAAAAACGTGCATGGATATTGTCGCCGACGTCTACGCTGACGTCTTGAAAAACGGGTTTACGGAAAAAGAACTTGACCTGTGTCGGCGTCGGGAGATGGCAAGTCTGATTATGCGAGAGGAACGCGTCCTGTCACGAGCGTTTACAATTTCCTCAGACTGGATTTGCCGAAACCAGTATTTTACGCTTGACGACGAAATCAACGTTCTGAAAAGCATTACATTGGACGAAATCAACGACATGGCAAAACGTTTCCCGCTTAACCCTGCCGTTCGTTTCGCCGTCGGACCGAACGAAGAATAAAAAACGGGACAATAATTTAAACGTTAATCGTCGCTAATTGAAGACCAGTCGGTTATCTTGTTTCCATCGTGACGGTTGCACAGATTTGTATGAATCTTTTCGTTGATGTTGTAATTCACGCGTCGTACGGAACCGTCGCAAAATGCCATATTAAATGAAAACGCGTGGGCAGAACCGAATTTATCCAGATTGGTATGGTTTTTTCGGTCCTTCATTGGTCCGCCGGCGGCAATTCGCTGATTGTCGTTGTCGGCGCCGTCGTAGACGGATTCGTTATCAGCGTTGCTGGTTCCATTGTCAACAATATACTTGAACGTATTAAGATACTTTTCTCCCAGCATATACGTATTGGTCAGACCGTCTTCAACGTCGTCCGGCGTAACTTCGCTAAACAAAAAACTGATTCCGCAACGACCGCCAGTTTTGGCGCAGTTTCTCAAAGAGGTGTATTTTGCATCTTTGCCGTTTTGATTGGAATCTGTATAATTATACGAGTTGGCGTTGACCATATAAGTAATTTTGTGACCAAAAATATCGTTTCCCCACGTTCCGGCATTAGAAGCGTAGTCTCCCTTGATGCATTCTTCAACATTGGAAAGATATTGAACAGACGCCTTTTCGTTGCCTTTTAATCCCACAAATGAATGGTCTTTTGCCTGAGTCAGGTATTTGTTTCTGTCTTCGGGTTTAGTTGGATAGACGTTTCTGGTTCTTCTGGTTGGACAGTTGATAATGGGAATTGGGGTTTTCATTCGGAGTTTGAGCGCTTCTTTTCGCGCTGCCCCATCCAAACCCAGGCCCTGATTCCGTATGTTGCCCTGTTCCATATAATCCATAATATTGAAAAACCAGCTGCCCGGCTGCTGAGAGCCGTATCCGCAATCCGGCTCTCCAATCCAGAACCATCCCCATCCGCCTGACGGGAAAAAGCCTTGCGTTGTTACATGCGTATTCATGGCGCGGGAAAGCTGTGTCAGATTATTTGTGCAGATAACACGTCTGGCAGTTTCGCGAGCGCCGTTGACAGCAGGAAGAGTCAACCCTACAAGAATAGCAATGATAGTCATAACTACCAATAACTCGACCAAGGTAAAAGCAGTGCGAATATTCATCTGTAAAGTCTTGTTTTAAATGTCTGTATTATTCTATTGACATTGTTCATTATAACATAAATTTAGCATTGTACAAGAGGATAAACCCTATAGATTATTTCATAAAATACAGTATCAGGGGGGATTGCAATTAAATTCTTGTTGGGATAAAATGAAACTCAATCAGAAGACTGGGAGGATTCTGGAATTATACTTGTTCTACTTGAAATTTCCCGAAAAATGAGCTATTAGCTCCTAGCTCCTAGCCGCTAGCTTGGTTATCCCTATTTCTTGCGATACCGCACGAATCAGGCTTATCAAGCTAATAGCTAGAAGCTAGCAGCTAGAGGCTTAACATAGGAAAAACTCAAGTGTTTTCAGTATATTTTGGATTTATCCCAGCAGTTCCCAGAACTCTCCCAGAGGTTCCCAGCAGTTTCCAGAGAAGTTTCCCCCCCTAATTAGCCATGAAAGCATTTCAATCCTTTATTATCGCGATGGCGGCGTGTCTTTTGACAGCCGCGGCGTTTGCGGACGAGGCGGCTGTTATTTCCATCAGGACGGACAGCCAAAGCTATCCGGTATACAAAACCGTCTTTGCCTGCGACGGGAATAAAGCCAATTTCTGGCATACGGAGTTTGGAAAGAACAATCCAGCGCCACCGCACTGGGTGGAATTCGATATGAAAAATACGGAACTCGTTCGCGGCGTCGTTTACACGCCCCGGCAGGATTCCAACAACAACGGGACGTTCTGTCAGACGGAAATTCGCGTCTATGACAATCCTGAACAACCGGGTGAGTGCGTTTGGTCGGGCAATCTGGATTCCCTGAGAAAGAACGTCAAGGACACGGTAAAGATTCTCTTCGACAAGCCCGTCGAGGGGCGATTTGTCAAGGTTACGGTTCTTTCCACGTACAACAATCAGCCGTTCGCCTCGGCGGCGGAACTGCAGCCTATTGTTGACGGCAAGACGTTTACCGCGGACTCTAAAGTTTATTTGAAAAACGTTCCCGGCGCTGACCCGGAATTGATTAGTCAGTATAATCTTTTGCTGGAGGACATTGACAACCGTCAGCGATACGACAAAATCGCCGGGCAGATTTACGACCCCCAGGCGGGGATTCTGCCAAAGGACAAGTCGCCGACTGACGTCATTTATCGCCGAACCCTCGCCGCTGTCAACCGTCTGGAAAAGGTAGACCCTGACCTTGTAGCGCCGTTTCTGGCGGAGTTGAAAGCGCTCAACCCGGCGGAGAACAAAACGCTGACCATTGAACAGAGTTTTGCTCTGTTTGAAAAGATCGCAAAAGTCCGGCGGCGGGTAATGTTTGCCGACCCGGATCTGGATTTCGACAAGCTGCTGTTCGTCAAAAAACACAGAGCGACGTTCAACCATCTTTGCGACCAGTACTACGGCGTCAACATTCTTCCCGGCGGAGGAATTTTTATGCTGGAAAACGCGTTCAAGCCGGACTCTCAACCGACTGTTAAGAACGTGCTGGAAAACTCCGTTGTCGAGTCCGGACGCTTGAAGGGCGACAACCTCAAATCGGGCGGGTTCGCGACGCTGGCTCTGGACTACGACGCTCAGAAAATCGCCTTTGCTTACGTCGAGGCGACGGGCGACAGAGGGCATAAATATCATACAGACCTTTCTCAAGGACATTGGGAACGGGGGCGATGTCTGCACATCTTTACCGCCAACGTCGACGGGTCGGATTTGCGACAAATAACCGACGGGACGTGGAACGACTTCTATCCGTGCTTCCTGCCCAACGGACGTCTGGCGTTTATTTCCGAACGCCGCGGGGGCTATCTGCGCTGTGGTCGCGAATGCCCGAACTATACGCTTTTCGACATGAACCCCGACGGGTGCGTAGCCGCACGGGCAGAAGGACGAGGTTATGCCTCCGAAAAAGCCGGGTTCGAAGATACCCACATCCAATTGGGAACCGACCCTGTCGGCATGCGCTGCCTGAGCTATCACGAAACCAACGAATGGGCGCCGTCCGTCTCCAACGACGGGAAAATCGTCTGGACGCGCTGGGATTACATCGACCGTCACGGCTGTACGGCGCATACCCCCTGGATTATGACGCTTAACGGGTCTGACCCTCGCGCCATTCACGGGAATTTTACCCTGCGTCGTCAGCGGGCGGACACCGAAATGGACATCCGGGCGATTCCGAATTCCTCCAAATTCGTCGCGACTGCCGGACCGCACCACGGTCAGAACTACGGTTCGCTGATTATTATTGACCCGTCTCGCGCGCCGGAGGAGGAAACCGATGCTATGGCGTGTACCAAGCGTCTGACGCCGGACGTCGATTTCCCGGAATCGCAGGGCGGGGCGCAAGTCTGGGGATTTGCCTATCCGATTTCCGAAGACCTGTTTCTGGCGGTTGCCGACTATTCCTTCTTGCCCGGTAAGGGAATGCAATGGGATAAAAGCAGCAAAGGGGACTACGGAATCTATCTGCTCGACCGGTTTGGGAACCGGGAACTGATTTATCGCGACCCTGAAATCGGGTGTGCGACAGTTCTGCCCTTTGTCAAGCGAACGCGCCCGACGGTTGCGCCGGAACTGGTCAAGCCGGGAGAGATCCCGTCACAGGAATACATCCCGCTGCCTGAGCGCGACTGGAAGAAACGTCCGCAGGCGGAAGTAACAATCGCCAACGTCTATCAGAGCCTCAAGCCGTGGCCCGAGAACACAAAAATTAAGTCGTTGAGAATCGTTCAGCTGTATACGATGTCTGTTCCGTCTGGCTGGGGGTATCATACAGGACGACAGGAACCGTCGTCGATGGACAGCGTCAACCTCGTTCGAGGCGTAATCGGAACCGTCCCAGTTGAAGAAGACGGCTCGGCGCATTTTACCGTGCCAGCTCAGGTGGAACTCTTCTTCCAGGCTCTGGACGAAAACGGAAATGCGGTTCAGTCGATGCGATCCGGGACGTACTTCCAGCCTGGCGACAACGTCTCCTGCGTGGGCTGTCACGAACCCAAAGGGCAGATTACCCGGTCGTCGAGCGTTCTGCCGCTGGCGTTTACCCGCCCGGCGTCCGTCCCGGTTCCCGATGTCGAAGGTAGCCGTCCCGCCAACTTCATCGATCTCGTTCAGCCCGTTCTGGACAAACACTGCGTAGAATGTCACGAGAAGCCTGAAAGCAAGACCTTCTCCTTAGCGGGCAAACCGCTCTATAAGAAGAACGGCGCGGCGTTTTACGAATCGTATTATAATTTGATGTACAACGGCTGGGGGTTCTACGATTACGGTTCTTCCGTCCGGACGACGCCCGGTCAGTTTGGCGCGCTGAAATCCCCGCTTCTGCCGATGCTGGACAAGGGTCATTACGGCGTTAAGCTGACAGAAGAAGAACGACATCGAATCGCCCTTTGGCTGGATATGCTTTCGCCGTTCTTCAGCGTCTACGAACCGGAACAGCAGAACAAACAACTGCAAGGCGAGAAGGTTTACCCGACGCTGGAGTAAGATTGGCGAGCCGGGGTGCGTAAGCCCCCGGAAAAATAGAACGAGAATACATAGTTGGTGTAGACAATAGACCAAAGGCAGTAGTAGGGATGAACCCCGCTACTGCCTATTATTTTTCTTTTATTCTCAGTAAAAGGCATCGGCAAGCAGTTGCCGTCCGGGGGCTAACGCACCCCGGCTCGCCTAAGTCTAATGCCTCTTAATCCTTCGTCTCAATCTTGAATTCGTCGGAATTCGCCTTGAGTTCCGGAGCGTACATCGCTTCTCCCGTAGCGGGCAGAGCGGAGACGACGCCCGGCGTTTCCGCCTTGAGCTTGTAGCTGACAGAGCATTTGCCCCGAGCCAGCGTTCGGCAGAAGAAGCTGACCTTCTGATCGCGGAATTCGACGTAGGCGCCGATTTCGTTGCCGTTATAGCCGCTGCGAACGTCCATCGGTTCAAAGCCCGCCGGCTTCTTGTCTTCAAAGACGAGGTACTCGTAGTCGTTCTTGCTTTCCAGCGTCAGGTCGACCAGAATAATATCGCCGGACTTGACAACGTCGCCGACTTTGAGTTCCTGACGGACGTACTTGTCGATCTTGACGGAAACCGCCTGACCGCGTTTTCCAACAGCGTTTTCGGTCGCCGATTCATCTCGAACGAGCTTGTAGTACTTTCGCTGAACCTTGATTTCCAAGCCCGAGGCGGGAATGAAGTCTTCCAGCGTGAAGTAGTTCACGTACGCGTTGAAGTACAGCGGACCGGAGCCGGTTCGTTTGAGTTCCAGCGTATGTTTGCCGTCTGTAATTTCTTCGCCTTCGAGAACGAACGTACCGTCAAAGGAGAACAGGTTTTCCTTGTCGATTTTAACCGTCTTGACCGTCTTGCCGTCCAGAACGACGTCAACCGTCATGTCCGGCGCCATTTCGTCGGTTTCGCGGAGGTATTCCGCAAAGGCTTCCAAAACCAAAGCAGTGTCACGGGTGGAATTCCAGTACGTGGCGTGCTTGCGGTTGTTAAGCAGGTACTTAACCAGCCGCGAAGCCTCATCAATTTTGTCTGTTCGGCACAGCAGTTTGAGATACCAGGCTTGCGTTTCGATTTCGGAACCGTACCAGTACCAGAACGGCGTTCCGCCCAGGTCGAGCCATGCGGTCTGGTTTTCGTCGTCCTGACGCAGGAACTGAGTCAGGTTGCGAACGACCATATCGCGCTTGTCGATCTGTTCCGTCATGTCGAATCCCAATCCCATAAGCGCCAAAGCGTACGGAGACATGTTGAGTCGGTCGCGGTAGACGTATTCGCCCATAGCGGCGTTGTGCCGCCCGGATTCGATCAGAACCGTATAGACGAGGGCGTCGAGGTTGTCGGCGCTTGTTCTGTAACGGTAATTGAACTGCTTCGCCAGTTTGGGATCTGCTTTGACTTTGTCGCCGCGCTTGAGCAGTTCGACCTGTTCCGCTTCGTAACGTTCCAGCCAGTCAACGCCGCGCTTAAGAACGTTGGCGTCGACCTTGACGTCGCTCTGCTGAGCGATTGTCAAGCCATGAACGACGACCGCGGTTGTATGGGCGGAGGAATGTTCCCCGTATCCAGAGAACCAGCCCCAGCCGCCGTCCGAGCATTGCATATCGGTCAGACGTCCGATTCCAAACTTGACGATTTTATCCAGCTCGTTCGGGTTGAAGACGGGGCTTGCCAGCGTCTTTTTCCATTGAGCGGCACGTTTGGCAGCGTCGCCGATTTCCTGAGCGTTGAGGTTTGTCGCCTTCTGTTCCAGATCGGCAATGTCAACGCCCATGTCGCGAACGACCTTCTGGCAAATCGCCGCCGGCAGGAACCGGTTGAGCGTTTGTTCCGTACAGCCGTAGGGATAATCTACCAGATACGGGACGGCGTCAAACATCGCGCCGGCAAGCGTCGGCGAGAACCGAACTTCCAATCGCGTCTGTTCCGGCTTGCGTTCTTTGGGAACGGTGAACTCAACCGTTTGAGCCGCGGTTTCTTCTTCAGAACGTATCGCGCCGGAGAAGGATTCCTGCTTGAGAATGCCGTGGGTAATAATCGGGAACTTGACTTCCATGGCGTCCGACTCTTCGTCCGTCAGGGCGAACATGCGGACAACCGCTTCCCCTTCGGATTTAGCGGTAAACGTCCAATCGACGCGGGTTTCTCCGCCGGCGGCGATGCTAACGTCTTGCGAAGTCTTGTCTTCCGTAGCGAGGTTGTCGCCGGTTTCGACTTTGACCTCAACGGCTTTGTCGGACTCCAGATAGTTATGGACAATAGCCGACAGGACAATCTTATCCGTCTGAACGAGAAATCGCGGGGTTTGAGCGCGAATAATCAGGTTCTTTCGGGTAATGACTTCCGTCTCCGCCTGTCCGACTTCGGTTCGTTTGCCCATCGCCCAGGCTTTGATTTTCCATGTCGTGAGGTTTTCCGGCATCTTGAGCGAGATTTCCGCTTCGCCGTTTTCGTTTGTAACAATCGCGCCAGTCCAGTAGGCGGAATCGGCGAAATTGGTTCGGACGGTCGCCTGAACTTTGTCTCCCGATCCGCCGGCTTCAGCTTCCAGCGCTTCTTCTTCGACGGCGTCGGCGTCCATTGCAACGTCGTCAGCCGCCGCTTCTTCCGCGACCATCATGTCGGCGCCATCCATTGCCCTGTTCATCATCATGGGGGCTTCAGCCGCCATCGGGGCTGCCTTGAACATTTTTCTCTCAACAGCGCCCGCTGCCATAACAGTCGCCCGCGCTTTTCCGCCGCCTCTGCCGGCAAATTCGCCTTTTTCCATTACAGCCCCAGAAAAGTCCTGCTTTAAGACGTTTCCGAAAATGCCCAGCGTATCCATTCCAACGGCGTTTTCAGGATACGTGGTTTGGAGATACGTTCTGAGCGAATTGTCGATAGAGCTGGGGTGATGGCTGCGCTTCCAGTTCCAGAAGAAGGAGGAAATGTCGCCCACGTTCGAGCCGCCGGAGATGTATTCCAGGGACTTGTCGTAGATTGTAACAACCGCCTGACCGACAAACGGGTTGCCTTGCAGGTCTTTGAGGACGATTTTCGCCGTTGCGTCTTCGCCGGGCTTGTAGTTCTCTTTGGACGGGACAACGTCCATGACCAGAACGCGTTTGGCGGGCGGGACGCAAATCTGACGCGTTTCCGAAAAAACCTGGTTCTTTGCGACTGTTACCGCTTCAACGAAGAAGTTGGGCATGTCGCGTATCTCAATTTTCAAATCGTAAAATCCGGTTTTGCCGTTCATTTCGACCTTTTCCGGCGGCAGACAAACGCCGTTTGCAGCGCGCGGGAAAATCCAGACTGCAGCGCCCGGCTGGTCGACGTTGATCGTCAAGCGAAGCGTTTCGCCCGGATTGCACGTGTCTTTTTCGGGAATGATTTCCAGATCGGCGAACCGGTAATCTTTGCTGGAGAACCCGTCTCCGCGAACTGTTACAAGCTGTCCGCCCTGGCAGACGTGATCTGCGCCGTCGTCAACCGTATATTCAATTCTGTACTGACCGGCTTTTTTCAAATTGAGCGAAACTGTCGTGGAACCGTTTTCGTCTGGGTTAATGTCTTTCGACCAGACTTCTTTTTCCTCCGGCGTTCCGTCTGATTTGTAGGAAACCTGATAGAGCTTCGCCGTTCCCGTTCCGGAAACCGGTTTGTTGTCAAGCGTTTGAGCCTTGAAGTTGGCTGTCAGGACGTCGCCAACCTGATAAACGCCGCGATTTGTCCAGGCGCAGATCGTAAACGGCTTGGCGGAAACGAGAACCTTTCCTGTGCCGTTAATCGTGCGGCGGGACGCGTCTGTTACTTCAACGGAGACGTCGTACTGCTGATTCTGATTGCCGAAAATCATTTTGGCGATTTCGGTATCGATTTCGACGTCGTACGTTCCGTCTTCTTTCAGATCAACTTCTTTTTCGAAGACGACTTCCGGCGGGTTGTGCGGGAAGTAATGCCACGATGGATACGGTCGCACGCAGCCCCAGGAATTCCAGCCCGGATACCACGGGTATTCGTAAGAGAACCACCAGTATCCTTTGCCGAAAAGCCAGTCCCACGGCATTGCCGGGAACCAGCGTTCGTTGTATTCTGAACGAGTAACCTTGATCTTCGCCTTGGCGTGAGAGACCGGTTCGCCAAAGTAGTACTTCGCCTTGACGGACGCGCTGATCTTTTCGCCCAGCGCAACCGGTTTTTCCGGCGCTTTGACTTCGACCTGGAATTCCGGCTTTCGGTACTCCTCAACGCGGAAAGAGCCTCCGCCATACAGACGGGCGCCCGGATTGCGAATGCTCATTGAGTACCCGCCCAGCATAGCGTCGGCAGCCAGTTCGATTTCGTCTGCATATCCACCGAACTCGTCAAAAGTAATATCTTTGCGGAGCAGTTCCTCGCCTCGCGGGTTGATAATAACCAGCGTTGCCGACGTATTGGCGAAGTCAGAACCGTCCTTGTCGTACTGCGAACGGCGCGCCCAGAACTTGAACTGGACTTTTTGAGCCGGTCGATAAACCGGACGGTCTGTCATGCTGAAAACGCGAACGGCGTTGTACTGATTGTCGTACTGTCTGTTGAAATCGTTTCCGCCTCCCCAGAAAGAGCGGAACCCTTGACATGCTTGATGTTTTCCGTCCTGTCCTTTGACCGTAATGAGCCAGTTATAACTGCCGCTATAAGCGACAAGTCTGTCGTTGGGGACGGTAAACTGTCCGTTTTCGTCGGCAGTTACAAAAAAGCTGTCTTTGACAAGCTGCTGCTTTCTGTCCTGATTGGAATATCGAACGGCGTAGCCAAAGAAATCAACAACGGAATGAGGCAGCGCTTTTCCAGTGTTGGAGTCCGCAACGAAGAACCAGAATTTGTTGTCGATGTTTTTCTTAACCAAAACAGTGTCGTTAATCCAGACGACGGCGTAATGCGTGTTGCCGCCTGCGACGATGGCTTCGATAAGATAAGCTCCCGCTGATGGGAATTGAACGTCCAAGTCGATTTGTTTATCGAAATGGTTATCTTCCGGCGTCAGAGACGTATCCCATTTTTTGATTTCTTCTTTGACGTACTTGTTCTGTTTTTGAATAACCAACCGATAGGCGATGTTGTCGATATTGATGTTGTCGTGGTTGATGTTTCGAGGCTCGTGCGCCATTTTAATCTCGGCTTTGGCGTCTTGAATCAGAGCGTCGACGTCAATTCGGTTAATCTTGAACCGCGCCGCGGTCGCGTTTCTGAACAGGAACCCGATCGTGGCGTTCATGCCTTCCTGACGAGAAGAGACAATTCGTCCCCACGGGTTGACGATTTGCTCGTACATGCGTTTCGCCCATTCGTCGCCCTGATCCGCGCCCTGTTTCCAGTACTTGGCGGCTGTGGGGAACTGACGTCTGTTGAGGTAAATCTGTCCCAGCTGAGACCAATTGTCCAATTCCTTATAAATAGTGAGATAATTGTAATCTTCCGGGAGATCGAAGCGTTTGATTCCCGTTGCCAGACGAGCGATCGTTTCCGTATCGGACAGCGTTTCCAGCTTGAAGATGCTGGACATTTTGTCGTCGCCGGTATCGTTTGCGGGATTAAAGTTGAACCCTGCAATCGTATGAACGCCGAACTGCTGATAAGCGAAATCAGCGCGCAGCGCCATTGCGTTCTTTTTAGACGATTCAAACTGTTCCGCCTTGTCGAGCAGGAAACGCCATCGTTCGCCGTCGGACTTGGCGGCGTCAAAAGATTCCGGCTTGGCGTAGAAAACCGGGTTCCCTTGTTCGTCTACGGGAGCGGAACTGTTAGGACGCCCATAGTAACGGCGGCCGTAGTAATTGTCCGGGCTTTGGTAATCCGGGAGCTTGGAGATGTCGGTAAGCGTTTGAAGTTCCCACGACCCTGACCCGCCGCGACGGTTCATAAACGCGTTGGCGAAGTCGATGTAAAACTGCCCTTTTTCTTCGTCGGAGTAGTCGGACTGAGCAAGGTTCTTTTCCGCTTGAGTCAAAAGCTGCAGAGAGCGAATTCTGTCCCGTTCCTGAGCGATCATGTGTTCTCCGCCGGAGCGGTTTTGTCCGCGCTTGAATTTGTTGTCAACCCGGAATCCGTAAATCGGCAGGATTCCTTCGCCGTAGATTTTTCCAACCGCCTGAAGCGTTCGGGAATCTTCGGGGAATTTTTGTACAACGTTTTCCAGAAACTCGTCAGCCTCGGCAATTCGATTGACTCTGCTCATGCAATTAATCGTTTGCTGAAGGACGTCGAAAATGTTACGGCATTTTACCGGCGTTTCTTGCTCAAAATATTTTTTGCTCAAGTCAACCGCTTCGTTGAAATTGCCTTGTTGTTGAAGTTCAGAAAATTTTTCCATGGGAAATTTTTGAGTTGAAGAGTCGTCAGCCAAAGCTGTGATTGACTGTCCCGCGATAATCGCCAGGCAGGAAACAAACGGAATGAGAATCTTGTTTAACATGACTAATAGCAGGCGCAAGGCCCCAAAATAAAAGGATAAATGCAAAACTCTTGCCGAGTTAATAGCGGCATGGTCTTTTATACAATCGGATATGAATATTTTCCCCGATTCCTCGATTCTACCATATTATTACGATAAGAAAAAGACCTTGTTAGGATTATTTCATTAAAATTTGAAAGATTTTAGCCTTTTTCGGTATCCCCCTACTTAAATTGAAGCCCATTAGACGTTATAATTATTAGTCAGGAAGAAGCGAGAATCGCGAGGCGATTAAAAGGTATTGCTCTCTTGTTATTCCATTACCTATTTTAAAACACAAACCCATGAATCCGTATCAACAGTGGCTCGGTCTTTATAACTTTTCGGGCATGAAGCCCAATTATTACGAATTGCTCGGCTTGCAATTTGGCGAAAGCAATCCATACGTAATTGAGCAAGCCGCCAACGAGATGGCGACGCGTCTTAACAGCGTCAATCCCGGTCCGGACGTAGCGCTTTGGAACTCCATTATGGCAGAGATCCAAAACGCTCAGATGTGCCTATGCAATCCGGCGTCTCGAATGGAGTACGAAAACTCTCTGCGCGGCGGAATGGGCGGATTTGGCGGTGGTTATTCCGCTGGGGCTGCTTTTGGCGGCGGAAATATGGGTTATAGTCAACCGCAGATGGCTCAGCCTCCCATGCCGCCCGTTTCCGGCGGATTTGGCGGCGGCTATTCAGCCGGAGCGGCTTTTGGCGGTTCGCCTGCTCCGCAAATGGCAACTCCGCCTATTCCTTCTGCGCCTCCTGTTCCCTCTGCGCCATCGGTTCCGCCAGTCCCGTCTGCTCCGTCTGCGCCTGCTCCAACGCCAGTTCGTCCTGCAGCTCCGCAGGCAACCCCGGTTGCTACGCCCGTTGCGACAGCTGTTACCGCCGCTGGCGCCGCGACTGTTGCAACAGCGGTTGCCTCAACAGCTAAAGCCACTTCGCCAACGCCTCCGCCTTCTCCAACGGGTGGAGCAAATCTGAACCTGGGGAATTCCAAAAAGAAAAAAATCCGTAAAAAGGGCGCTGCCGGCTCGGGCGCTCTGTATGGAATTTATACGGCTTTAGCCATTGCTGGGCTTCTGCTTACATTTTGGCTCTTGAGCAGTTTTCTTAAAAATGCGACGGATGAACAATATCGTAATATTGCCGATTCAGAAAACGCGTCCTCCCAAGGAAGCGCCAATGTTGAAGATAATGAGGTTTTACAGGGAACGAGGAATCTGCCAAGAACGATAGAAAAGAAAGTTGACGAAACAGAAAAAGTCAAGCCGGTTGCTGCGCCCAAGAGAAAGGGCGTTTCCAGACGTAACAAGGACAACGTACCGGTTCGTGAAGTTGTAGACGGCGATAAAGTTGCCGGAGACGACGTTGTAATCGGAGACGGCAGATTAATCGACGGCGAAGTTACCGACGACGCCCCGGATATTCGAGAACTGGGCGTTTCTGATGACAAAGGCGGCGTCATTGACGAACGGTCAGACGATTTCCGCATTGGAACGGGAAGGGCTGTCGTAGTCAACGACCGTGACAACGTTGATTCCGTTGAAGAAGCGATTGAACACGCCACCGGCATTGACATCGCGCCCAACGAAGACGGCGAAACAGCGCCTAATTTTTCTGCTCGAAACGATAACGGCGGAAACGTTGAGGTTATTGACGACCCGCGTTTAGGTACCGGTTACGATGGCGCTGTTCAGGTTACCCGCCGTCCGCGTACGTCCATTTTCGACGCTGACAAACCCGCTGTTGTCGAAAACGTTCAACCGGCAGTCGAGAACGTACAACCGGCTGTCGAGAATAACGTTCAACCAGCTGCCGGTCCCACTCCGGAAGACGTCAGTTACGACAACATCGCGGAAGATTTGGTTATTGAAAAAGCAGCTCCGAATGTCGAAACTCCCGCAATTGAGGAACAGCCCGCCCCGGCGGTCGAGCAGCCTCAACCCGCTGTAGAAGAACCGAAAGCGGAAGAACCCGCTCCAGCAGCGGAACAGCCCAAGGCGGAAGAACCCAAACCGGCGGCGGAACAGCCGAAGGCGGAAGAACCCAAACCGGCGGCGGAGCAGCCAAAGGCGGAAGAACCCAAACCAGCGGAGGATCTGCCGAAGGCGGAGGAACCCAAACCGGCGAAACCTGCTAAAGTTGACATTCCCAGAGAGTCTGAACTCATGGCGGCGGAAGCCAAAATTGAAGCTGACAACGCAGACGCGCTCAAGTCTGGCGATTCGTCAAGCAAAATCGCGTTGGCTCAAAAGCTCATGGACAATTCCGCTTCGCAGTCGCCTGCTGACCAGTACGCCGCGTTGACAAAAGCGCGCAATCTGGCAGCGGACGCTCAAAATATCGAAGTGGCGATGAAGGCGATTGAACTCAAATCGAAGGCGTTTAACAACGTCGATTCCTATAACGAGGGCGTTGACGTTCTCTTGTCCTGCAAGCCCAACGCCTGGCCCGACAATCAGAAAAAAGCTGTCGTTGCAGCCGCCGAGAAATGGCTTGGCGTTGCCAAGAAAAAGAACGATAACCGAACGGCGAAAAAGCTTCAGGAAATTATCGACGCCAATAAATAGGGATAGGCGAGCCGGGGTGCGTAAGCCCCCGGAAAAACCGCGCAGCGGTTTAATATTACCTGGAAACTATAGGCGTGAAGCGCATCATAAAAATTCTCGCAACTCGCCTCTCGCAACTCGCAACTATATATGAAGTCCGCCGGTTTTCTGTCGACGCTGGGCGTGGGAATATGCGTTGTCGCTTTTGCAGCGTTTTTCCTTGGCCCAATGTATCAGCCGATGTTCTCAAATCGGCTGACTTTCCTCTGGACGTGTCTGTTGGCGTCAGACTTCAACTGGTTTTTCTTTCCAGAGGAATGGCGCGCCTCGGAGACGGTCAAGGCGTTTTTCGACAGTTTTAACACGTCGTTTCTGCCGATTAACCGCTGGTCGATTCTACTCATTGTTACAATCGAAGCGCTCTGGATTTATTCGCTCGGATCGCTGATATTTCGCGTCTTAAAAAATCCGTTGGAAGAATCTCCGCTGCTGCGATTCTGCTTGACCTGTTTGACCGGCGCAGCGGCGCTGTCCGCTCTGACGGGATTTCTCGGCTTGATCGGCTGCCTGCAAAGCTGGATTTTCTGGACTCTGGCGGCTGGGACGATATTGATGCTATTATTGAAAATTAGGAATGCGGAATTCGGAATTCGGAATTTTTTAACTCGCAACTCGCAACTCTCCCGTGGGTTAAAACCCACGGCTACTGATATTGAACCGCTACGCGGTTCTAGCGGAAGCGCTTCGCGCTACTGTTTTAAATCTACTGCCTACTGCCTACTGCCTATTGCCTTAATAGTTCTGTTCTGCCTCCTCGCTGTTCTCCCCGCCATGACGCCGCCGTGGGATTTTGACGTTCGAGAATACCATCTGGAATCGATTAAGGAATTCTGGCTTTCCGGACGGATAACCGCGCTTCCCAACAACGCTTACGCCAACATGCCTTTGGGGGCGGAAAGCCTTGTTTTGGTTTCAATGGCTCTTTCCGGCGACTGGTTTTTAGGCGCGCTGGCAGGCAAGACGCTTTTAAGCCTGTCCGTTCCGCTGACAGCGTTGCTTCTTTTCGCTCTTGGCGAGAAATATCTTTCCCGGCGCGCTGGACTGATTGCCGCGTTTATTTATGTTACAGCGCCGTTGATCGTTCGCAACGCTCAGTTTGGAATGATTGACGACGTCTTGACGATGTACGCCCTGGCAACGGCGGCGGTAGTTAATTTGGAATTCGGAATTCGGAATTCGGAATTACGCGAAGATACTCAGATTAGTTGCGAGTTGCGAGTTGCGAGTTGCGAGAATAGACAAGCGACCAACGGGAGCGGATTTGGGCAATCGCGCGTTAGCGCGGACTGGGAGCGGCGCCTCGCCGCCTCGCAACTCGCAACTATCGCGGGAGCGATGGCGGGTATGGCAGCGGCGATAAAATATCCCGGCGCGCTTTTTGTCGCCTTGCCCTGCTTTATCGCAATCTTCTGGAAGAGCAGCCGTCTGCGCCTTCAGATTCCCGTTGTAGCGTTTCTTCTGACAGCTTTGCTTTTCGGGGGCGTCTGGTATTTGAAAAACGCGATTCTGCTGGGGAACCCGGTTTATCCGCTGTGTTCCAGCCTGTTTGGAAGCGAATTCCCCGTTGGTTTTTCAGCCGAATCGTACGCTCGATGGCAAACCGTCCACGCGCCTCACGGCTGGACGTGGTCAGCGATATACAAGCCGATTGTTCTTTTCTTCTATTCTTCCGACGTTGCCAGCCCTCTGTTCCTGCCCGTGTTGGCGTGCTGTTTACTGTTTTGGAAACGACTGCCGAATTTTGCGCGCTGGTCGCTGATCTACAGCAGCCTGTTTCTGATCGGCTGGCATGTAACAACTCACAGAATCGAACGGTTTCTGTTGCCAATCGTTCCGTTTATCGCCCTGGCTGGCGGGGCTGTTTTTGACGTCATTCTATCCAACGCTTCCGTCTGGATGGGACGCATTCTCAAAGGCGTTTTGGCTCTCGGCGCGGCGTATACCTTCCTGATTGTAGCGTATCCGTTCCTCGGAACGTTCGGAACGTTCGACACTATCTCCGAGCTGCGGTCGTCCCCCCTGAGACTGGGCGAGGGCTTGACGCAGCTTGTTACGCTCAGATCCGAGGAACTGCTCAAAATGAAGGACTCCGGCGAGCGCGTTTTGCTCATCGGCGACGCCGCGGTTTTCGACTGGCCCGTTCCCGTAGACTATTCCGTCTGCTTTAATTCCGACGACTTTATAGATTCTGTTACAAGCAAACTTCAGGGAGACAATCCGCCCAAATTTATCGTTGTCAATTTAAGCGAGATAAACCGATATTGGACTACAGAATACGGGTACAGCTCAAAAGTTAAAGCGGTCCTGGAATTGTTGGATAATCCAGACCGCTTTACCCCGATTTATCGTTCAGGAACGATGACGACTATTTACGAATTTAGGCAGTAGGCAATAGGCAGTAGGCAATAGTTTTAAGCGCTTCGCGCTTATGGGTTATAACCTATGGAAACAATAGGTTTACTTTCCTGCCAGCCACTGTTCCCTTGAGAGACAGAATGTATTGACTGTTCGAAACGTGTCGTCTAAAGGAAAGGGAACCTTTTCCGTTGTATGATGAAACTTAAATCCGCATTTTTCCTGAACTCGCTGGGATTGTACATTTTCGTCATAGCTCTGGCACCAGACTTTTTCAAGATTCAAGTCCTCAAAGCCGTATCTTAACATTTCTCTGGCAGCTTCTGTGATGAGTCCTCTCCCCCAATACGGAACGCCAATCCAGTAGCCAAGCTCGGCTTCCGTTTGGACGGCTCTCCAAGGCATCAATCCAATGCAGCCAACCGGATGACCGACTTCCTTCAAAATGGCAGCGTATGTTTCCGGGGCTGAAAGTATAGTTCGAATAATCTCGAGGCTGTTTTCCACACTCGTATGAACAGCCCATCCCGCGGCAGGCCCCACATCCGGATGGCTGGCGTATTTGTATAACGCTTCCGCATCGGAGTCCTCCCACGGGCGAAGAATGAGCCGCGTCGTTTCCAAAATCATTTTACGTTTCCCAATTCCAGGTCTTCGCTCATCTTGAATACGCGAGCGAGGGCGGCGTCAACCGTTTCGTCTCGAGCCAGCAGGACGCCGACGCGGCGATGTCCGTGGACTTCGCCTTTGCCGAAAATACGCATTGTCGTGTTGGGAGCTTCGAGGACTTTATCCAGGTTGGAGAACGTCACGTCGTCGCTGTCGCCGCGGGCGACAATCGCCTTGGACGCCGACGGACCGTGGAACGCAATGTTGGGAATCGGCAAGCCGAGAATGGCGCGGGCGTGGAGCGCGAATTCCGACAGGTCTTGCGAAATCATCGTAACCATGCCGGTATCGTGCGGACGGGGCGAGACTTCGCTGAAAATGACCTTGTCGCCCTTGATGAACATTTCGACGCCGAAAATACCGCGTCCGCCCAGCGCGCCGGTGATCTTGCCGGCAATTTCCTGAGCTTTCGCCTTTGCTTCGTCGGACATCGGCTGCGGCTGCCAGGATTCCTGGTAGTCGCCGTCGACCTGATGGTGCCCAATCGGTTCGAGGAACGACGTTCCGCCTGCGTGACGAACGGTCAGAAGGGTAATCTCGTAATCGAAATCGATAAAGCCTTCGACGATGACCTTGCCAGCGCCGGCGCGTCCGCCTTCCTGAGCGATCTGCCAGCATTTGTCGATATCGTCCGCCGTTTTGCAAACGCTCTGACCGTGTCCGGAAGAAGACATAATCGGCTTGATAACGCACGGCGTTCCGATGGCTTCGACCGCCTGTTTGAACTCGTCGTAATTGGCGGCGAATCGGTACGGGGACGTCGGCAGACCGAGTTCCTCAGCCGCCAGACGGCGAATCCCTTCGCGGTTCATGGTCAGGAACGCGGCGTTGGCAGTCGGGATAACCGTATACCCTTCTTTTTCCAGTTCAACGAGCGTCGGCGTGGCAATCGCTTCGACTTCCGGAACGATGTAGTCGGGCTTTTCCTTTTCGATGACTTCGCGCAGTTGTTTGCCGTCGAGCATGTTGATAAAGTAGCTTCTGTGCGCCACCTGCATGCCCGGCGCGTTGTCGTAGCGGTCGACGGCGACAACTTCGACGCCCAAGCGCATCATTTCAATTACAACTTCTTTGCCAAGTTCGCCTGAACCGAGCATCAAAACCTTAACAGCCGACGGTCTGAGAGCCGTTCCCAATGTAGTCATAGCGTTTTAAGAAAGGTAAAGGTTATCTGTGAGGGAGAAAGAGGAAACGCTCCTCTGGATTATCGCCCTCGATTTGTCTAACTGTATTGTAGCACAGGACGAAAAGATGTCAAGCTGTGGCAATTCGGAATTCGTAATGCGGAATGCGGAATTACGCAAAGCGCCTCAAGATGTCTATTCCCTACTGCCTACTGCCTCTCCCTATTCCCCCATTTTTCTTGTAAATTTGTCGAATAATTCATTGACAAAGCAGAAAGAATCTGTTATAATAATATATAAGGGCTAATAATATAATTCGTTTTTTTCTTCCAGAAAAACAAACACTTTTTCCATGAGAATTTATAAACACGCTTTTACACTGGTTGAACTGCTGGTAGTGATTACCATTATCGGTATAATCATGGGTTTGTCGTTGCCAGCGCTCAATGCCGCTCGTGAATCCGCGCGCATATTGCAGTGCAAAAACCATCTAAAACAACTGGGGACGGCTTGCTGGACGCATAACGCGGAACAGCTTACGCTTCCCACCGGCGGATGGGGCTGGCAGTTTGCCGGAGACCCGGCGCGAGGGTTTAGAGAATTGCAAACCGGCGGATGGCTGTACAATATTTTACCGTATATGGATAATCGTCCATTGCATGACATGCCTGGTCCAGAACGTATGAAAACGCCGGTTCCGGAGTTTCACTGCCCTTCAAAGCGCAAGCCGATTCGATACCCGTTTTCGCACACCGGTCAAGTCATGTGTTTTAGACCGACGCTGTCTTCCAATAGCGTAAAGACGTTTAACGGCGAAACAGAGGTTGCTCGAAACGATTACGCCGCCAACGGCGGAACTCGCGCCGATCCCTGCATTACTGGCACGTCTTCCGGCTATTATGACGCATTAAACATGTACTTTAGCATGAATAACGCGCAAGCCATTATTGGCGTTCGAGCTTATTTCAAAGGCGAACATAATAACGTGAACGACAATACCGGAGCGTACTGTCCCGGCGGCGCGTTTTCAATTCATACAATTTCGGAACGGGACGGCGCGTCCAACACCATCATGCTGGGCGAACGGCACGTCAATCCGGACGAATATTATACTGGCACAGCCAGCGACGACGACCAGGGCTGGGATCAGGGGTACGACCGCGACACCACTCGTTGGGGCGGCGCTGACAAATCCCTGTTTGGAATGACGATGGGAGATTTGAACTATACGCCTACTATTATTGACAAAATCAAGGCGTATTACACCCGTCAAAATCTGAGCAATAATCACTGGATTCCCATTCAGGATAAAGCCGGATATACGTCTCCTTCGCGATGGGGGTCGCCTCACGGAGACTCTATCAACTTTTGCATGGTTGACTCGTCTGTTATTTCCGTCAGTTACGGTATCGATCCGTTTATTTTCTATTGCCTTTGCTCGCATTGCGATGGACAGGCAATTCCAGCAGATACATTTAAATAAATTTGACTCCGTATAGAAAACGAAATTCGTTTTTCGTTTTCCATTTGATATTTAATTCCTGTACATTAACTCATCACTCGACGTCAAGTAAAAGTATTGACGAAAAGCAGTTATTAAATGCGCTATTATCATTTATAGATTTAGAGGAGGAATCCATGAGAATTTATAAGCGCGCCTTTACGTTGGTAGAGTTGCTGGTCGTGATTACGATTATCGGCATAATCATGGGGCTGTCGCTGCCGGCTCTGAATGCAGCGCGAGAGTCAGCTCGAATTTTGCAATGCAAAAACCATCTGAACCAGCTGGGGAAAGGTTGTATGACTCATAATGCAGAACAGCTTACTCTTCCGACTGGCGGCTGGGGATGGCATTTTGCCGGGGCTCCTTCTCGCGGATTTAGAGAATTGCAGCCCGGCGGCTGGCTGTATAACGTTTTGCCCTACATAGACAACCGCACTCTGCACGACATGCCTGGTCCGGAACGATGTATGACCCCGGTTCCGGAATTCCATTGTCCGTCAAAACGCAAGCCGATTCGGTATCCATTCTCTCCTGGCGATGCAACCATGCAGCTGCCGGATCAAGGTCTGAAATCTCTCAAATCGTTCGGCATTAGTGAAATTGCCCGAACGGACTATGCGGGCAACGCTGGCACGCGAGCGGATCCTGACGTTGCCGGCACCGCCAGCGGTTGGGACGAATTGCATCAATACGCCCGCGCCGGCAATAAGACAACGGTAGTTGCTTTGCGAAATTTCTGGAAAGACAAGTGGAATACTATCACCGACACAACCGGCTGTTTCTGCGCCGGAGCCGGACAGACGACTCACGCTATTTCCGAACAGGACGGAGCGTCCAATACAATCATGATTGGAGAACGACACGTCAATCCGGACGAGTATTATACCGGAGCTGCAAGCGACGACGACCAGGGCTGGGATCAGGGGTACGACCGTGACACAATTCGCTGGGGCGGGTCAGACGAAAAACTGCTCAGTATGGGTAACGGCGATTTGAACTATACGGAAGCTCGAATTAACGTTGCTAAAGCTTATTTTACCCGACAGAATTTGAGCAAGAATTACTGGATTCCCATTCAGGATAAAGCCGGGTATACGTCCCCGTCTCGATGGGGTTCTCCGCACGGAGACTCTATCAACTTCTGCATGGCAGACGGCGCTGTTCGTTCTATTAGCTACGGCGTTGATCCGTTCCTGTTTTATTGCTTGTGCAATTACAAAGATGGACAGTCCATTCCGGCGAATACGTTTAAAGAATAACGCTTAGCTAATATTACAACGTAGCCCACGCCTTTAGGCGTGGGTTTCTCACAGCTTCAGCTGTGAGAACAATTAAAAATTAAAAAATCGTAGCCCACGCCTTTAGGCGTGGTTTTTTTGTTGGGAAACAGCTTCTAGCCTCTAGCTGCTAGCCCATAGCTTTGTGTTTTTAGCTTCCAGCTTTAACGGTTTACACTAAGAACTACAAGTAACAAAGCTAATGACTAGCGGCTAATAGCTAACAGCTTCTCAAACGCTGACGTACCGAAAAAACAAAGCTATTTCTCTTCCGGAACGATGTTGACGCCGTAAAGGTCTTCAAACAGACGTCCCTGAATCGACAGCAGCTTTTTCATCAAAACCGGGTCTACGCCAGGAGAACAAAGGACTATTAAATTATCCTGCTCTCGAACAAGTTCGATTCCGGAAATGTCTGCTCCAACGCCCTGCATGAGGGCGTCTGCAACGCGTAAAAACGCTGACAGCTTTGAAACGATCGCTCGCTGTTCCCTCGGCAACGCCATGTAATACTCATGGGTCGGCTTGGGCGGGGATTTGCGGTAATACCGCGCCGTTTGAGCGACGATGTCAATATCCAGACGGCTTAATCCGAAAATATCCGAATTGGCAATAAGATAATACGTGTGCTTGTGGTGCGCTCGGGCGGCGAGAAAGTATCCCGCTTCATGAAGCAACCCGGCGGCGTAAAGCATCAGCCGATGGCGCGGCGTTAGTCCGGACAGGTCTTTAAACAAGTCAAACAGATTAACAGCGCAGTCCGCCAAACGGGAAGAGTAATCCAGGTCTACAAGGAACTTTTCACCCAGCGCGCGAGCAGAATCGATTACCCCCGCCGCCCAAGATTCGTCTTCAATTCCAGCTATGTTCAGAGCCTGATTCTTAACCAGCCCGTCAATCATCTTGGCTGCACAAAGGTGCATTTTTTTCAGCCTTGTTTGACGAAGAAGATAACGGAAAATGGCGCTGGCAGGAATGATTCTTTGCGCTTCTTCAAAGGGAATCTGATAATCCCGGCTGAGTTCCAATTCGCTTTTGTCAGAAAAATGCTCGATAAACGTTTCGATGCTTTTGGCTTCCAGAACTTCCAATGACTGCGCCTTTTCGGCTCCGACAATCAATTGGGAAACCGGTCTTGCTGACCCGCCGGAGACAGCGATTATACGGTCAATTGATCCCAGATGAAGGGCGTTAATTGACGTAAACATGACGGTGTCGATATGCGCTTCAAGCCGTTGAAGATACTGTTTTGGCAGCATTTCAACGCTTTGATACTGCTCTCGCAATCGAACGGTCCCGGTATTGACGGAAACGGCGTTGACCAGCTTTCCGTTTTGCAATACCGTCAAGAGCGTATTGCCTCCGCCGACTTCGACAAGAAGAACTCGACCTTTTTCCAACAGCGATTTATCGGACAGAGAATTGCTGACTGCAGAAAGAATCAAATGGCTTTCTTCTGACGGGTCAAGAATCTCAACCTGAATTCCGCAGGCGTTATAGATTCTGTCCTGAAAGACGTCCGCATTAATTGCTTCGCGAACAGCGGACGTTGCAACGCAGCGAACGTTTTGAACCTTGTATTTTTCGAGAACTTTATTGTAGTCTCGAAAGATGGCAACGGCAGTTCGCATTGAATCGTTGCTGATTCGGTCTGTGCAAAACGTATCCTGTCCAAGTCGAACAGATTTGTTGTACTGACCGATAGATTCAAATTTCCCGGTCGATTCAACTTGCGCCAGGTTCATGCGAATCGAATTGGAACCGACGTCAATAGCGGCAATGATTGTTACAGCGTCTTCCATGATTATTTGTATAAGTTGCGAGTTGCGAGTTGCGAGTTGCGAGAGATTTGATAAGGCGCTTTGCGTTTCTCGCTACTCGTTACTCGCTACTCGCTACTCTATTACAGGGCGGCGGCAGGCTGAGGAGCCGGGACGTTGGATTTTACCGGAGCCGGTTGAACTTTAATCGCTGCCGGGTTGGGCATGTTCGCAACGCCAACCTGAAGCGCCTTGACGTAATCCGCGGTAATATCGAGAGCTTCTCGCAGATACGGAGTTTCTTCGATATCGGTTCCGTCCTGTTTAATGGTGTCTTCGAGCTGCTTTTTCTCTTCTTCTTCCGGAATGAGTTCAGCGCGTTCCTCGAAGAATTTCTTTTCGTTAAGCGTGATGTTGGACTTGTCCTTATTCTTCAGGTAACATTCAATCTTCTTAACGGTCTTTTGGAAATCTTCGCTTTGAGCGCAGCGAACGGCAGACGCCTGTTTGAGGTACTGAACAATATTGCGCGGAACGAGGTTGAATTTCTGATAGACTTGAGCTGGAACCTGATCAAACGCCAGAGCGTAATCGAGATCGGATTCGCCAACGTCCATGTGAGTTGTAATGGACGGAAGTTCAACGTCAGCCAGAACGCCGCGGTTTTGAGTTGAGTCTCCATCAGGACGATAGAACTGCTGAATGGTAACTTTCAACGCGCCCATCTTGGGAGCGGAACCGAAGGAGAACAGGGCTTCGCCCAGCGGCAAAAGGCTCTGAACGGTGCCTTTTCCGTGAGTGGAGTGGTCGCCGACGATCAAACCGCGGCCGTAGTCCTGAATCGCGCCGGCAAAAATTTCGCTGGCGGAAGCGGAGAATTTGCTGATTAAAACGACAAGCGGCTTGTCCCAGGTAACGTCGGAATTGTGGTCTGAATAGCATTCAATTCTGAAGTTGCTGTCGCCAGAGGATTTTGAGCGGCTGGGCCCTTTAACCTGTACGACCGGACCGGTTTTGATAAACAACCCGGTTGTGTTGATGGATTCCGGAAGGGATCCGCCGCCGTTGGAACGAAGGTCTACAATGCAGGCGTCGCAGCCTTGAGCGTTGAAGTCTTCCAAAATGCGTTTCATGTCGCGAGTGGTGCTGCGATATTCTTCTTTGCCGTTACGCATGCCGCTCATGTCAGCATAGAAGCTGGGCAAATCGATAACGCCGATTTTATAGGGCGTTCCATCGGGCTTGGTTCCCGCTTCAAAAACCTTGCCTTTGGCGGCAGAGTCTTTCAGTTCGATTTTAGCGCGGGTAATTTTGATGTCTTTGGTTTTTCCGCCGTCTGCCGGCAAAACTTCCAGACGGACAACCGTGTTGGCTTTTCCGCGAACCTTTTTGACGACGTCGTCCAGCTTCATGTCGACAACGTCTTCAAACGGACCGTCCGCTCCCTGACCAACGCCGATGATCTTGTCTTCGACTTTGAGCGAGCCTTCTTTTTCAGCCGCTCCGCCGGGAACGAGGTGCTTGATAATTGTATAGCCGTCTTCCGAACCCAACGTCGCGCCGATGCCTTCCAGTTCAAGACGCATGTTGATTTCAAAGTTTTCCAGGGTGCTGGCGGACATGTACGTTGTATGCGGGTCAAACGACATCGTCATAGCGGTAAGATACATTTCCAGCAGTTCGTTGGAGTCCGTTTGGTGCATGCGCTTCTGGAAGCTCTTGTATCGACGGGACAGTTTGTCAATGGCTTCCTGACCTTCTTTGTCGTCAACTTTCAAAATGAGCAGATCGTACTTGACTCTCTTGCGCCAGCGTTCCATAGCTTCAGCCGAATTTCTGGGGTAGTCGAGCTTGTCGCGATCCAAACAGATGGTTTCGTCAATTGTGAAGTCAATCGGTTGCTTGAGCAGTTCCTGAACCTGAGTCATGCGTTCGTCAAGACGAATGAGATACGTCTTGAAAATAACGTACGCGAAACGAATGTCGCCTTTTTCCAGCCAACCAGGCATGTTGGGAGCCTGTTTTTTGAAAGCTTCAACGTCTGACTTGAGAAAATACGCTTTTTGGTAGTCCAGCGTTTTGATGAAATTGTCCAGCCAGCGTTCGGAGTATTCCGCATCGATCTTTTTCTGAGACAGATGTTCGTGAGGCATGAGAATGTCAATAATTCTGGCGATTTGCCGATCCATTGCGTTCGGTTCGCGAAGACCTTCTTCGCCATAAGAAACGGAGACAGAGCAGAAAAAGACGACTGCCAGAGCTGAAATAAAGCTTAACAGGTTTCGTGTGTTGAATTGACTCATAATTATTCGAGGTTAAGGTGAAATGCCGCCGTAAGGCAACAATATGCATATACTGAGCTGTCAAACATATTCAATTAAAATTCCAATATTTTATGGAATTTGATGGTCAACAGCAAAAACGACTTTATCTATAATAACACTTTTTATTAAAAAATCAAGGGCGATTGGGGAGAAAGTTAGAAGTCAGGCAAAATGAAGGATAAAACTAAACTGGGGGAATCGTCTCAATCCTGTCTATTGTCTGGCAATTCTGCTCCTTCCTTATTCTCGTTTTCTGAATCGGCGGATTCTTTGGGATCCGTTGCTGTGATGTCGATTATCTGGATGTCCGGATTTTGATTGAACTGGCGTTCGCGCGATTCGGAAAACATGTCCTGAGAAACGTCTTCGGAATTGGAATCGTTTTGAGTATCGTTCCCCGGAGTGGAATTTGTAAATATGTGCATTCGAAACTGCGAATCTATGCCAGTTGGAATTTCAAAATACAAATTCTGCAAAAACAGTCTGCGAACAATCCAGCGTATTGGCGGTAAAAACAAAATCAGACCTAAAACGTCCGTTATCAGCCCTGGAATGATCATCAGTATGCCGGCGAACAAAATCAGAACGCCGTCTCGCATTTCGTCGGTTGACGAAATGTTATGCCGTTCCATATAGAGGATGCGCCTCCAGCAAATAGACCCTTCCCAACGCATGAGGATAATCCCCAAAACAATCGAGCCCAATATCAAAGTCAGCAGAATCAAACTGTTGTACGATTGCATGAACCTGTACATGGTGTACAGTTCTGCTGCTATGACAATTAAAAACACCGGCCATTTCCAGCCAAAAAGTTGGGGCGATTGCTGCATATTATGATATTGACTGCTCTAAAGCGTCAATGAGTTGGTCAACGTCTGACTCGTTATTAAATCCATGAACGGAAACTCGGAATCCTCCGTTTCGCACGGTAAGTTCTATTCCTTTATTTACGAAATTTTTTGCAATCAGTGCGAGTTTTTCTTCACAAATTTCAGGAATTCTAAAGAAAATTATACCGGAACCGTGAAGAAAATCGTTTTCGGGGGAAATGTCTGTTTTAAATTCGACGGAGAGCTGCTCAAGCCGTTCGATTAAATACCGACGGGTTTTAAGTATTTGATTTGTAATGGTTTCCTGACCGAACTTGAAGAGGGTTTCCAGCGAATCCGTCATCGTCAGCCAGGCGGGCGTGGCGGTGGTGGCGGTCATAAACCGTTGAGCGTTTTTCATTTCCGGCCAGTCTGAACGGGAGAAATCGGTATGGTTTTCTACCGACGCCCAGCCGAAATTGATGTTTCTCAGCAAACCGTTGACCGCGTTTTTGCAGTAGAAGAACCCGGAACCTTGCGCGCTCAAAAGCCATTTCTGCGCCCCGACGGACAGGAAGTCAACGTCGGTATCCTGGACGTCAAACGGGAACGCGCCCATGCCTTGAATGCCGTCTACGCACAGCAACGCGCCGTGTGAGTGAACCATCTCGGCGATTTCCTTGATATTGGCGCGCCATCCGGTGCAATAACTCACCCAACTGACGGAAACGAGGCGCGTGCGCTTGTCAATGTACGGCTCCAGCGCCGCAGCGGTCAGTTTGCCGTCTGGAAGCGGGACTCGGCGCGGTTCCACCCCGCGATTGGCGAGAAACGTCCACGGGTAAATGTTGGCGGGGAACTCGTTGTCCGGAAAGACGACGTTGTCGCCCGGCTCCCACGGCAACCCTTCCGCAACGATTTTCAGTCCCTCGGATGTGGAACGAGTCAGCGCAATTTCGTCGTCCTGAGCGTTGACCAGCTTTGCGGAAAGAGGAATGGCGCGAAGCATTTTCTCGTACCACAGCGGCCAGTATTTAGACGCCCCGTCGAGCGACTGCTGCGCCCAGTCTGTCATACCCTTGAATACGGCGCGGGAAAACGGACCTAAGGAAGCGCTGTTGAAAAAACAGATTTTCTCACAAATTGGAAATTCGTCGCGAAAAGACATGGAGGATGGACTATAGGGAAATGGAAGGCGGTAATGAAGCGACGTTTCGGCGAGCCACGGGGGTAAACCCGTGGGTGTGAAACGTCGCGGAATTACGCAGTTCGCCGTCAGGCGA